>NZ_JBBOCA010000001.1:2128744-2432850 GCF_038002225.1 Paenibacillus sp. FSL R7-0204 | reverse complement strand
GGTTCCGTGGTCTCCGCCGTGCGGCTTTCCGTTTTCTCTGATACTGGAAGCTCTTGTTCACCCTTTCCATACATTGGGAAACCCTCCTCTATCAGCAGGCGCACTATAGTGCTTAGATGATAGCGTTCCATGCGCAGCTCACTGATCCGTTTTAGCAGTTTCAAAGTTTCATAGGGATAGAGCGCCTGATCTCCTTGCCGGGTTCCCGGTACGAAGTAAGAGAAATATTCCAGCCATCTCTTCACTGTGGTCGGAGGTAATTTCGATAAATTAATGATTTCCAGCTGGGTGTAATGGCGTACCATAACATCGCTCCTCTATATTAGGTGGACTTATTTATTTTAATGGTATTCATGTTCCTCGAAATAAATGTGTAAAAATACCTATTTGTATAATTTTCTTCCCCGCAAAATAAATAGACAGGTCCGTTCCGGAGAACGTTGCCTGTCTATTATGCTGGCCTAGAAGCGGCAGATGCCTGCTTAAGAAGCGGTAAATAATTCGCTGAAGGAATCGCCGAGCAACTCTTTATAGTATTTCCGGTTATGCAGCATACTTGGATGCGTAGGATAATAGAACAGTGCCGTTTCATTATGATAATTAGCCTTCATATACTGACCCAGGCGGTCATAACATAAACATAATTGCAGATGCGGCACCCAGGTGGTTGAGGTCATATCCTGCAGACCCAGAGTAGAGCGCCGGGGCAGTGAAATCGCCTGTTCGAACCAGTAAATGGCCCGCTGATACTCGCCGTCCTGCAGGAATTCCTCACCCAGACGGCAGCAGAATTCAGAACGGGGAATATCATAATTAAGGGTGCGGTAGAGTGCCTTCTTCTTTTCTTCTTTGTTCTTCAGATGTCCATGGCATTCCGCCATCTTCAGGCAGGCCTGATAGTTATCCTCAACCCAGCCCTGGCCGGTCTGCAGGAACTTCTCGTAAAATTCCAGCGCTTCTTCATGGATTGCATGGTCTCTGAGCTCGTTCGCGAAGTAATAGAGATCACGAGGCGAGAAGTTCTCGCCCTTGGCCAGACGTCCACGGTAGATGCGCAGGTTGCGGTCCGTATGAACCTTATCCTTCTTATGGGTAACGCAGACCTCACTGTCAAAGGTATATCCGGCAACCGCCAGGTATTCATGAACCGGTCCGATCCACTGGAAGCCGCAGTCCCGGCGGACCAGCCGGTTGCGCCTCAGGCTTGAGATCACCTTGCCTTCGCTGTCGAAAGCCAGATTGTAGGGCATGGTCACAGATTGATACTGCGGAGAAAGTGTCTCCTTTAACTTCTTGAAGCGTTCCTGGTCGATCTCCTCAATCGTATCGTCTGCATCCAGCCAGAGTATATATTCCTTCGTCGCCTTGCTAAAGGCTTCGTTCCGTGCTGCCGCGAAATCATCAATCCATTCAAAATCATAGATTACCGCACCGTATTTAGCAGCAATCTCCTTGGTCCGGTCCGTAGAGCCTGTATCGATAATGACGATTTCATCAACAATATCCTTGACACAATCCAAGCAACGGCCCAGGCTATTCTCTTCATTGCGTACAATCATGCATAGACTGATAGTTATCATTGTTACCCTCCTGTAGGTTCACTAACATATATTCACAGATCTGCTGCTCACTGAACTGCCGTATGTCCTTCCCTGCTTGCAGTGCCCTGTGCCACTCTACCGTCTTTTGCAGCGCCTGCTCTACACTCCAGCGCGAGCGCCAGTCCAGCAGACGGCGGGCCTTGGTACTGTCAAGCTGTAGTTCCCCGGCTTCGTGCAGCCCGGAGCCCGCCGTTTTTTCCACACCGGCCCCTTCGCCCCATATCGCCGCGAGCCGGACCGCAACCTTCTCCACACTGTGGACACTCTGCTCCCCAGGGCCAAAATTCCAGGCTGAGGCATATTCCGCCCCTCCCCGCACCAGCTTCTCTGCCAGCAGCAGATAGCCGCCAAGCGGCTCCAGTACATGCTGCCAGGGCCGGGTCGCTCCCGGGCTGCGCAGCAGCGGACGGTTGCCTGCTGCGAATGCCCGCAGACAATCGGGCACGAGCCGGTCCATAGAATCATCGCCGCCCCCGATGACATTCCCCGCCCTGGCGGTAGCGACAGCTACGCCATGTTCGGCATAACGCGCCGGATGGAAATAGCTGTTGCGGTAAGCCTGCGTTACCAATTCAGAACACGCCTTGCTGGAAGAATAGGGATCATAGCCGCCCAGCGGATCGGTCTCGCGGTAACCCCAGATCCACTCCCGGTTGTCGTAGCATTTATCCGTCGTTACATTGACGACAGCTTTGACAGCAATGCCTGAATCAACGGCGCTCGCGACCGCCTCCAGCAGATTCACCGTTCCCATCACGTTCACCTCGAAGGTGTCGGCCGGGAACTGATAGGAGGTGCGGACCAGCGGCTGGGCCGCCAGATGGAATACGACCTCCGGGGCCGCTTCCCGCAGCGCCGCATCTAGGCGCTGCCGGTTCCGCACATCTGCCCAGACGGTACGGACCCCCAGCCCGTCTCCGATCAGCGGGAAGAGCTTATGCTCATCCCTGTCCCAGGCATATCCGCTTACCCGTGCTCCCAACATCGTCAACCACCGGGTCAGCCAGCTTCCCTTGAAGCCGGTATGCCCGGTCACGAAGACGCGCCGCCCCTTCCAGAATTCCGCCGGTATCAGTGCGTTCTCATCCATGGGAGGCCTCCCTCCTGCCACAACTGCTCCAGATACCGCTTATCGCGGAGTGTATCCATCGGCTGCCAGAAGCCGTGGTGCTTGTAGGCCCTCAGCTCATCCCGGGCTGCCAGCTCCCGGAGCGGCTCCTGTTCCCAGACGGTGCTGTCGCCTTCAATCAGGGAGAATGCCTCAGGCTGGAGTACGAAGAAGCCGCCGTTTACCCAGCCCTCGTCTCCCTTAGGTTTCTCCACGAACCCAGTCACCCTGTTGTTATCTGCGATATCCAGTGCACCGAAACGGCCACTCGGTTGAACGGCCGTTACCGTTGCCAGCTTCCCGTGTGAGCGGTGGAAGTCCAGCAATTCCGGTATATTGACATCCGCAATACCGTCTCCATAAGTCAGCATGAACGGTTCATTGCCGATGTATTTCTGGACTTGCCGGATTCTTCCGCCAGTCATCGCCTCTTTGCCTGTGTCCGCGAGCGTTACCTTCCAGTTCCGCAGCTGACGGTTATGGCGGGTGATCTGGTTGCCATTGCCGAAATCGAACGAAATATCCGAGCTCTGGAGATAGAAATCGGCGAAATATTGTTTAATGACATGCCCTAAATACCCCAAGCAAATGACAAAATTTTCGAAGCCATAGGCAGCATAATTCTCCATAATATGCACCAGGATAGGCTTATCGCCGATCTCAATCATCGGCTTGGGTTTCACATCGGTCTCTTCACTGATCCGGGTTCCATAGCCCCCGGCCAGAATGACTACCTTCATCTTCTTACCTCCTTACCTTTCAGCAAGCCCAGCAATACCTCCGCAGTATAATCCAGCATCTCCGTCGAAAGTCCCGGATAGATTCCTACCCAGAACGTATCGTTCATGATCCTGTCCGTCTGAATGAGCGGCGCGGCTACGCGGTGCGCCACACCGGAGTATGCAGGCTGCTTCAGCAGGTTCCCGGCGAACAGGAGCCGGGTGCCGATACGCGCCTCTTCCAGCTTGCGGACAATCTCATTGCGTGAGAGTGGCCCCCCCTCCCTGACCGTCAGCGGGAAGCCGAACCAGCTCGGATCACTGCGCGGCGTCGCCTGCGGGAGAATAAGCCATTCCTCCGCAGGCTTCAGCGCAGCCTTCAGATAGTCAAAGTTACGCCTGCGTGCCGTATGGAACCCCTCCAGCTTATCCAGTTGGGACACTCCAATGGCTGCCTGCATATCGGTAGCCTTCAGATTGTAGCCGATGTGGCTATACGTATATTTGTGGTCGTATCCGGCAGGCAGCTCGCCCTTGGTCCAGTCAAACCGCTTACCGCAGGTATTGTCGGTTCCTGGCTGGCACCAGCAGTCCCTGCCCCAGTCACGGAGCGATTCGACAATTTTCTTCAAGCGGGCACCCGAGGTCAGCACTGCGCCTCCCTCTCCCATGGTTAAATGATGTGCCGGAAAAAAACTGACCGTAGCCAGATCTCCGAAGGAACCGGTCGGCCTGCCTTCATACATGGACCCGACAGCATCACAGGTGTCCTCAATCAGCCACAGCCCATGCCGGGCCGTAAATGCCTTAACACTGGCCAGGTCGAAGGGATTACCAAGTGTATGTGCCAGCATGACCGCTCTGGTACGCGGACTCAGTGCCTCATCGAGCAGTGCCGTATTTATATTGTAGGTAGGCAGCTCCACATCCACGAACACCGGAATCAGGCTATGCTGAATCAACGGATTGACCGTGGTCGGAAAGCCTGCGCCTACTGTGATTACCTCATCGCCCGGCCGTAGCCGCCGTTCACCGAGCAGCGGCGAGGTAAGTGCTGCGACGGCAAGCAGATTCGCACTGGACCCCGAGTTAACCAGCAGGGTATGCTTCCTCTCCATAATCTGAGAGAACCTCCGCTCGAATTCGCCAGTATATCTGCCCGCAGTCAGGTGAAAATCAAGTGAAGCATCCACCAGACTGATCAATTCTTCGCCATCGAACACCTTACCGCTGACCGGCACGTAATCGCGTCCAGGCACAAAGGACCGGCCGGGCCAACGGATATCGTAATACTCTCCTGTAAGCTTAAGAATTTGCTCACGTAAGGTTACAGCTTCTGTGGGCAAAAGCTCCCCTCCTTTACACTAATAGTTATTATCTTTGTGGATTTGTCGGACTTGGTACATCATTTATATGCAGCCGGGAGGTTAAATACGATTAGAATTAAATGGAATTTAAATTCCATTTTTGTTCAGTTCTTGTCTATGAGGGTTCTCTATAATGGGCTTGACTTGAAATGAACCGTTATGGAGGGATGCACATATGGGAAGACTGAGAGCCGTCAACGAAAGAAAATGCACGAAAGAAGACTGTAACAGACGGCATTATGCGAAAGGGTTATGCAAGCAGCATTATTGGCCCGCCTGGAAAGCAGGACAAAAGAACGAGACCGAATCACAGCCCCGACGCCAGAACCTTTCGTGAATTTTTCGCACAGACCTCTGTTAATCGTTCAATAATTTATTTATTTTTTATGCAGGTGCTTCCTCGCGTCTGTCGAAATCTTTAATTTATGATGAATAAAAATTCCAGATATTATCTAAAACATCTGACCTTAGTGGTTATATATATCTCCCTGTTGTTAGGCATGCAAAGGGTATGGCAGCAGATTTTTGCCTTGCCGGAGCAGCCCAGTGCGGATGCAGGCGTGCTTGATCTGCGCGGCTGGACCTTCAAGAGTGCCCATTCGTTTGTTCTCGACGGGACATGGGACTTTTATCCGAACCGACTGGTCAGCGAAAGCGATATCCGCTCAGGCGCCGCCGGAGCCGTTGTCCCTGTAGAGGTGCCTGGCAACTGGAAGGATTACTTGTCCGGATCCTCTTTGGGCTATGGCACATTTGCCCTCCGCATTCTGGTCGATCAGCCGCTGGATGAGCCTTATACCCTCTGGGTCCAGCAGATCCAGGCTTCTTCCCGGATTGAGGTCAATGGCCGTGTCCTGTGGACCATGGGTCAGCCGGCTGCTGACAAGGAGCTGTACAAGCCCAAAGCGGTTCCCTATACCGTTGACTACCTCTTGCCTGAAGGGACACAGGAGATGCTCGTTCTGGTTCAAGCCGCCAATTTCGATCATATGGAGAAAGGCGGAATCTCCTATTCCATCCGTCTTGGCGCACAATCCTCTATTATCAAAGAGCAGTGGTATTCCTCTGCTTTTCAATTGACCACCATTGTTATTCTCCTCCTTCATGCGCTGTACGTCTTCATCCTGTATCTGTTGTCCCGGAAGAGCTGGCCCCTGCTGCTGTTTGCCCTTATGCTGGTCACAATTGCCGTCTCTGTTGGCGCAGATAATGATCTTCTGTTATATATTGTGCTGCCGCTTGGCTATAGCTGGGGGATCAAGCTCAAGATGCTGTCTTATCTATGGATGGTCTATTTCATGCTGCTGCTGACTTACAGGTTCTATGGAACCCCGGCATCCGGCCGCGGATTTAAGATGTATAGATTCCTTCTTGCTGTGTACACGCTTGGCTTATCTGTATTGCCTATACATATCGCCTTAACCCAAGCCATCCTCTTCTTCAATCTGCTGTATATGATTCCGCCCTGCTGGATGTTCGTTGTCTTCGCAAGGATGGTCTATCAGCGCAAAAAAGATGTCGCCTTCCTGACCTTCACCGCCTGCTGTCTAATCTCGGGTGTGGTCTGGGGAGCTACAGTGAATAATTATCACAAGAACCTTCCGTTCTATCCGATTGATATTCTTGCTGCGATCATTGGATTCTCCTCCTATGCCCTGAAGCAATATATCCGACGGTCCAACGAGAACAGGCTGCTCTATGAACAGCTGGTGCAAGCGGACAAGCAGAAGGACCGGTTCCTGATGAATACCTCGCATGAGCTGCGGACTCCGCTGCACGGCATGATGAGCATTGCCCAGTCGGAATACGACAAGAAGCGGACAGCTTCTCCGGAAGAAGACGCCGGAGACCTGGAGCTAATTGTGCGGATCGGGCGCCAAATGTCACAGCTGCTGGATGATCTGCTGGATCTCACCCTGCTGCGGGAGAACCGGATGGTCCTCCATCCTGCCCCGCTGTCCATCCATATAATCGCCACCGGAGTGATGGACATGCTCCGTTACTTAACGGACGGCAAGAGCCTGACACTTCATGTAAGCGCCTCCGCTTCGCTGCCGCGTGTGTGGGCCGATGAGAAGCGGCTGATTCAGATCCTCTTCAATTTGGTACATAATGCAGTGAAATGGACAGAGAATGGCAGCATCCATGTGACTGCCGAAGAAGCGGACGGGCAGATGCTGGTCAGCGTGGCCGACACCGGAGCGGGGATGGAGGAAGAAGCTCTCGCACGCATCTTCCTCCCTTATGAACAGGCTGGCGGACAGGACCATGGCGGCCTGGGTCTAGGTCTTAGCATTACCCGTCAGCTGGTGGAGCTGCACGGGGGGAGCCTGACCGTGGAGTCCAGGCTTGGGGAAGGCTCGGTCTTCCGCTTCTCCCTGCCGCTGGCGCACGAAGCCTTCTGCATAGATGAGCGGTTCGGCAGGGCAGAAGCAGCGGAAACGGTGGAAGCCCTGGGTACTGCATCCACCGACTGGAGTATCCGTCTGCGTAATAAGGACGAAGAACCATTCCTGTCGGGGGTACCACCGTCCCCCTCCGGCTTCGATACGGATGAAGCCGTACTGAAGATTTTGGCCGTTGACGACGACCCCGTTAATCTGCGGGTGCTCTCGACCATTTTGCATGAAGATATCTATCAGGTGACCTCTGTGTTAAGCGGACAGGAAGCCTTGATGCGGCTGGAGGAGGAATCCTGGGATCTGCTCATTACCGATGTGATGATGCCCGGGATGTCCGGCTATGAGCTGACCCGCCGGGTAAGGGAGCGGTATCCGGTGTCGGAGTTGCCGGTGCTGCTGCTGACGGCCCGGGCTATGCGCGAGGAGATCTACTACGGATTTCAGCAAGGGGCGAATGATTATGTGACCAAGCCGGTTGACAGCCTGGAATTGAAATACAGGGTTACCGGACTGGCGCGGCTGAAGCAAACTATTGACCACAGCCTGCGGCTGGAGATCGCTTACCTTCAGGCTCAGATCCGCCCTCACTTCCTGTTCAACGCCCTGAACTCTATCGCCACACTCAGCACCATTGATATCTGCCAGATGCAGCAGCTCATTGAGGCCTTCTCCGCCTATCTGCGCTCAAGCTTCGATCTGATGAATACCGGTACATTGGTTCATTTGAAGCAGGAGCTATCGCTGGTAGAAGCCTATTTATATATCGAGCAGGTGCGGTTCGGCGAACGACTGGAGGTCAAGTGGGAGCGGAATTATACCGGACTGCTGCGGGTTCCCCCGCTGATCTTGCAGCCACTGGTCGAGAATGCCGTCCGTCACGGGCTGCTCAGTCTTATAGAGGGCGGCCTACTGACTATCCGCATTGAAGAGGAGGAGGAGCAGGTCCGGCTTACGGTGCAGGACAATGGCAAAGGCATGGAGCAGGCGCAGATTGACCGCCTGCTGATGAAGCACACAGACAAGAACTCTGGTATCGGGATCTGGAATACGAACCGGAGGCTGATTGAACGCTACGGGCAAGGCTTGTCCATTCAGAGCCGCTCCGGCTTTGGAACCACCGTCTCCTTTATGATTCCGCTCCGGCGTGTGGAGTGAACCCTTCCTCCAGCCGCTATATCCTGTACAAGGAGGTGCTACAATGCTTCGGGTAGTGCTGATCGATGATGAACGACTCGCCCTGATTCAGCTGGAATCCACGCTCAGGGCGCTGGGCTCGACCATTGTAACGGCAACCTATACCAATCCTCTGCTGGCCTTAAGCGAAGCGTCCGGCTGGGAGGCAGATATTGTCTTTCTCGATATTGATATGCCGGGAATGAACGGCATGGAGACTGCGAAGCAGCTTGAGGAGTGCTGTCCCGGCTCCGCCGTTGTATTCGTCTCCGCCCATAACACCTTCGCGCTGGAAGCCTTCGAGGTCAGCGCGCAGGATTACCTGCTCAAGCCGGTCTCCAGGGAACGGCTGAGCCGGACCCTCCAGCGGATCAGGAGCCGAAAGGTCAACCAGGAAGAGACGGACAAGCCAGACACGCTGCTGATACGCTGCTTCAATGCGATTCAGTTCGAACGGGGAGGCGTACCTATCCGGGATTTCCGCTGGCGGACCTCCAAAGCCCAGGAGCTGTTCGCCTTCCTGCTATATCATCATGACCGGATCGTCGTCAAGGACAAGCTGGTCGAGCTGCTCTGGCCAGAGGTCTCGTTCAAGCGTGCCTCTACCCACCTGTACACGGCCATCTACCAGATCAGGCAATCGTTGAAGCGGGCAGAGATCGGTCTTGTGATTAGCAATGCGAGCGTGGGTGAAGGGTATATGCTGGAGAGCGGCGATGCGCAGATCGATGCGGTTCTATGGGAGGAGGGAATCGTCTCCCTGGACCCGGTGGATGATTATAACGCCGTGGAGCATGAAGAGCTGCTCAAGCTCTATACCGGCGATTATCTGGGGGATTACGAGTACCTGTGGGCAGAGAGTGAACGGCAACGGCTGAGGAACCTCTCCCTCCAGCATGCCACAGAGCTGGCCGATTATTATACCGTCAAGGATAATATCACCAAGGCCGTCAACACCTATCAACGGATTGTGGAGCTGCATCCCTACCACGAACCGGGTTATCTGGCACTCATGGAATTCTACAACCGGCTGGGTGAGCTTAGCTTCGTGCAGGAGCAGTACGAGAAGCTGCGCAGCCTGCTCTGGCGGGACCTGAAGCTGAAGCCCTCTGCCAAAACGGAGCGCTGGTACGCGAACTGGAAGCGGTTATATACTTGATTCCATGCCGGAACTCCGGCTATAACAGAATCCATGCAAAAACGGTATGCCGCCCCCCGGTCAGGGGTTAGGCATACCGTTTCTTGTTGCACCCGCAGCTTCCATTATAGCGGCAGGACCTGCGCATGCGCGCTGTCCCGTCCTTTCAGTGAAAAGCTGCAGGACATGCGATTCCGCTGACATAACCTGTGTACACTGATTCTCGTGCAGTAGCTACCCATGCCAAACGGACCCTCACTCTTTCAATGTACCCGTTATGAAAAAGTTAAAACGCTCTGCCGCAAGGTTTAGAAATTCATGTAGACCACTGTGTAATCGGGAAAATCCTCCATCCATTTCGTAATAGTCTTCGGCAGCTTGCTGGTGCCCGGAACATTGGTATAGAACCGCACGAAGGTCTCGGGAACCTCGTCCGAATCCGAGGCTTCATCCGAATCGAGCGCAGCCGCCCAGAAATGGCCCTGCTTATCATACATGATGATGGCTTCGCTCAGGGTATACAGCCCCCGCACACCGCCCTGCACCACTCTCGCACCCAGGCCATCCGAATCCTTCGGCTCATCCAGAAGCTGCATACTGTACAGGAACAGATCATAATCCTCCCCTACCACCTTACGAAAGGCCTTGTCTTCCGCCGTCGTCTTGAAGACGCCAGTGTCCTTCAGCGTGTAGACCTTCTCATCGTACGGACCTCTCACATATTCTCCGGTGTAGGTTACGTCTGCTCCGGCGGAATACACCGGCGAAGGGCTGGTTACATACAGATTGCCGTTCAGCAGATAGAAAAAGACTACCGAACCGTCCTCTTCCTTATAGACGGCCATCCGTTTGCGGACTACTGCCGACTCTTCATACAGCTGGCCGGAATGGGCTCCATCATAGGCATCCATAGAGAAGACCAGCTTATCGCTCTTCACATTGCTGAATTCCACATAAGATCCATAGAAGGGCGAATTACTTGCCATATACCATTCCCCGCTCCAATCGGCAGCCTTAGGAACCTTGAGACCCGCTGCCGCTGCGCTCGTCAGCGCTTCAACCGGCAGCTGCCGGGTACCGTCCGGGTTGCTCCATACCCCGGCGAAGCCGGTGCCGGGAATCCACCAGCCCTGGAAATGGCCGGTCTCCTTGCCTTTGGCGTCATACTCATACATATGCGCGATTTTGCCGTTGACATTGCCGGTGAGCCTGATCGTCTGTTTGTATTTGTCATAATAATAACTGCCGGTCAGCTTGCCGCCGCTCTCCACCTTGATGGACATATGGATCGGCAGATTGCCATTGATCGCCCCTGTGAGCGGCACCTGGCCGTTCGTCACCGGACTCGGTGTTGCTGAAGCGGCAGCAGCCACTGTCCCGGCCGATGCAGCCTTCGCCTGTGCCGGAGCAGCCCCAGCTCCCGGCGGCAGCAGGATGGCAGGCAGCAGAACTGCAGCAGCCAGCAGCGAACCTATTTTACTTTTGAATTTCACAATGATTCCTCCCTTTCACAGCCATCTACAACAGGAATATTGTTATATTACACTGTATGCCGTAAATTACCCGAATGTTGTCTGGTTGAGCCGCTGGTTAGGGTAATAATATCAAGTAAATACAGCGACCGCTCATTATGTGTAATTTCTTTAGAGCTTTACTAATCCCACACCATGGAGATGATGAGCTGTGCCAGACGAATCTATTATTACCTTCAGCTTCCAGGCGGACGATCTGCTGCCGAACAATCCGCAGCTTCCCGTCCTGCTTTATAAAGGGGTTCTCCGGGACCACCCGGAAGACACCGAACAGATCTTCAATGCCAACGGCTGGCTGAACAGCTGGGTGAACGGCGTCTTCCCTTACCACCACTATCACAGCAACGCGCATGAGGTGCTGGGTGTGATCTCCGGCAGCGCCAGGCTCCAGCTTGGCGGAGATGCCGGGTACACAGCCGACGTTAAGGCCGGGGACGTTGTGGTGCTGCCTGCCGGAACTGCGCATAAGCGGCTCTCCGCTACGCAGGAATTTCGAATAGCCGGTGCTTATCCCGGCGGAGCGGGCGGTACGCCCCTCGTAAAAGCGAAGCGTTCGCCTTGATCTCCGGATGTTCAGCACTCCGCTTGTGCAGTCCAGGGATTAACTTCTGCGTTTGATCCCCTGTTCTGCTCATTTCTCTGACCATACTATATAATGTTGTGTACAACTATCCACTTAGGCCGTGCGCCTGAATAAAGGGGGGCACTTGGATGTATCGAGTAGCGGTATGTGAGGATGAAGAACAGCAGCGGGAGCTGGTGAAGAGGATTCTGGTCGGCTTATCCGTTAAGACGGATACCGAATTTGAAATTGAGCTGTTTCCTTCAGGAGAGGACTTAATCTCCCACTATGAACGGGGCGGAGCCCCCTTCCATATCCTGATTCTGGATGTGGAGATGGGCGGCATGAACGGGATTCAGACGGCGCACCGGCTCAGAAGCTGGAAGCATTTTGACGAACAGATTATCTTCCTGACCAGCTACCCTGAATATATGGTGGAGAGCTTCGACGTGATTACCTTCCAGTATCTGATCAAGCCGGTCGCCCCGCAGCTCCTGGAGGAGAAGATTCTTAAGCTGTGTGATTACTTCCAGGCCCAGGATAAGAAGTTCATGGTCATCAAGTCCGGGTATGAGGAGGTTGTCTTGCGGCATGATGATATTATCGGGATTGAGGCGGCCAAGAGCCTGACGGTCAAGAGCAAGCTGAATGTGATTACCACCACAGGAATCTATGAGACCAGAGGAATTATTGCAGAGTACGCTTCAGCACTGCGGGACAGCCATTTCCTGCACATCCACCGTTCGATTATTATCAACCTGCTGCATGTCCACAAGTTCGCGGGCGGCTCCGTGCTGATGTCGGGCGGGCAGAAGTTCCCCATCGGCCGGTCCAAAATCAAAGAGGTTAAGGACTTCTACACCAAATTCATGATCATGAAGGGCAGCTCCTATGACTCACTATAATCTGACCCTTGTCGTCTGTGTCGTACTGGTGATGTGCTTTCAGACCCAATTCTTCTTTGCCTCCGTATTTGATAAGTCCGCCAGGAAGCCTAACCGGATCATGTACTTCCTCATCTACGGGATACTCTGCTTCCTCTATCTGGTCACCCCGCTGTCCCCTCTCTTCTCCTCCGGCATAGCTCTGCTGATGATCTTCAGTATGGCGCAAGCCTATAAGGTGGAGATGAAGACTCAGGTGATCTTCTCCCTGCTGTACGCTGTGCTGATGACGGTGGTCAGCTTTATGTCGCTGTATATTTTCTCAATGATAGATTCGGTTGACTATACCAGCATGAACTCAGGTGCGGGGATTGACCGGCCGGCTTTCATCAAGGGGCTGATCCTGAGCTGCATTATTATGTTCCCTGTCATTCAGATCATTCGGCTGATCTCCAAGCGGCGAAGCGTCTCCCTGCCCTACCGGTATTATGTGATGTTCCTGCTCGTCCCGCTTATCAGCACCTATCAGATCAACGTCCTTACGGTGAACAACACGAAGGATTTCTATTATTTCTTTGCGATTCTCGGCTTCCTGTTCCTGAATGTGATGATCGTCTATATCTTCGATACGATAACGGATAAGTTCCAGTTCATGCATGAGAACGCCCAGCTCCAGCACCAGATGAACTATCAGGACGCCAACTATGAGAAGACGGTGCACAGCTTCAAGTCGATTAAAAGAATCATCCACGATACCCATCAGCAGTTCCTCTACATTGAAGAGTGTATCCGGCGGGATGATCCGGCCGCGGCTCTGGAGCATATCAAGCTTACGCAGAATAAGGTAGGGGATGCCTATCAGCGGGTCAACACCGGCCATCTGGCGGTGGATGCGCTGGTCACGAACACGCTGAATATCGGACAAGCGAACGGCATCCGGATCGATACCCGGCTTAAGCTGCTGCCTGGTGAGCTTCACATCGACCGTTATGACCTGTGCGTTGTGCTGGGCAACATGCTGGACAATGCCATTGAAGCCTCCAAAAAAGTACGGCTCGCCGAGGACCGCTACATTCTGATCCAGATGCACTCCAGTGAATCCGCGCTGTTCATCCGCATCCTGAATCATACCGTCCCGGAGACTACCTCTTTGCAGAGCCGGAAGCCGGACCCGGAATACCACGGTATCGGCCTGACCAATATCTCCAGAATCTGTGAGAAGTACGGCGGCAATATGACGATTGAGGCCGGGCATCGGGAATTCAACAATATGGTGGTCCTCCCCTTCTCACGCGAAGCTTCTATATAAAATGCACTAAACATTAAGTTTCGCCGTCACTGCGGTGAACATTTGGACTTCCGGCCGCTGTTGTATTTGGATTTCCTGATTGGACCGCTCTTAGCGGTAGAAATCCAAACCAAGCATATGCTTACGATGCGAGCTTTCCTGCGGAAAGCTTTCAGGCGGTCGCTACCGCTCCTTCAGTTCCAAATTTCCCCTCCGCTTCTTTCACTTTTTGTTACCGTTTTTTGTGCCTTTTAATCTAAGTTTCTACGTTAAGGGATCGTTATTAACGTTTCAGGGTTATTCGGCCACGCTCCTCTCTTCTGCCTGTATGATAACTTCAGGAAGAGTACCCAAGAGACACAAGAGGAGGAATTCATGATGAACAAGTTAACTTCAGTCGTACTGGCGGCCATGCTGGTGATCCCCGCAGCCCAGGTGTCTGCGCAGGAGAAGGAGAGCCCGGTGCAAGCAACAGCCCGCCTGCTGGGCTCGAAGATCGTATCCGATTACGGGGTAAGCGGCATGCAGTATGCTATCAGGGATCAAGGTAAAATTACGGTGTCCGGCGGCTTCGGTCTGTCCGATCAGGCAGCCGGGACCCCCATCACGAAGGATACGATGTTCGGCATCGGCTCAGTCAGCAAAATGCATGTCTCCGCAGCCACGATGATGCTTGCCGAAGATCAGATCATTGACATTGATCAGCCGCTGACTACGTATCTGCCGCAGTTCAAGATGGCCGACGAGCGCTACAAGAAGATTACACCGCGCATGTTAATGAACCATTCCTCGGGCCTGTATGGCAGCCACTACGGGAACAGCATTCTGATGGATGATAGCGATACACAGAATCATGATGACCTGCTGACAAGGCTTCAGTCTGAGCGGCTCAAATCCGATCCGGGAGCCTATTCCGTATACTGCAATGACGGCTTTCAACTGCTGGAACTGATGATTGAGCAGGTAACCGGCAGCAGCTATACAGAGTTCCTGGACCAGCATATGAGCAGCCCGCTGAAGCTAAGCTCCACTAAGACGCCGCTGGATACCTTCAACCGGCAGCAGCTTGCCAAAACTTACTTCCCGGGCCTTAAGCCAGCATTGCCTGCCGAGAACGCTAATATCCTCGGAGCGGGTGGTCTCTATTCCACAGCCGAAGATCTGACCACATTCGCCGAGATGCTGAACGGCAAGCACCCGGATGTTCTGTCGAAAGCCTCCGCTACAGCGATGCAGCAGCCTGAATACAAGAACGGACTCTGGGTGCCTGAGGAGAGAAACAGCTTCAATTACGGTCTGGGCTGGGATGCCGTAGATTTGGCACCGTTCGGTGATTACGGAATCAAAGCCTTATCCAAAGGCGGAGATACCATCATGTATCACGCTGACCTGATTACCCTGCCGGAATCCGATATATCCATCGCGGTGCTCTCTTCAGGCGGAAGCTCAATCTATAACACTATTTTCGCCACCAATGTGCTGCTGGCTTACCTGAAGGATACCGGAAAGATTAAGAAGATTCTGCCGGATGCTACCTTCACCTCTCCGGTCAAAGCGGCTATGCCTGCTGAGCTGGGAGCCTATTCGGGATTATACGGGACCGTCGGAGCAACCACCACAATAACCATTAAGGACGGAGCACTGGATCTGCCTGCGCTGGAAGGCGGACTCATTCCTGCACAGAAGTATATCTATACCGGCAAGGGACAGTTCACAAGCCCGGACGGCAGCGCAGCCGTGAGCTTCGATAAGCAGAAGAACGGCAAGACGTATCTGAAGCTGAACACCCACTTGACTATCCCCGGTGTCGGTCAAATGCTGATGGTCACTTACGAGTACCAGAAGCTGGACGCAAATCCGCTGAATGCTTCTACGAAGCAGGCCTGGGCGCAGAGGGACGGGAAGCATTACTACGCTGTAGATGAGAAAATCAATTCCTTCTTCTACCTCTCCCCTTCCATCTTGACAAAGACGATTGAAGTTGAACAAGGCTACGCCACCGGGACGCGGATTGTGGACGAGAACACCGCCGTCAATGAGGCTGAAATCCCGGTCATGAACGGCAGAGACGCCTTCGATCTGACCTTCTCCAAGCAGAACGGTGCAGAATATCTAACCATCGACGGCAATGCGTATATCAGCGGCGATGCGGTGAAGCCGATCTACGGAGGCCCGGCCTCAACCAGCACCGTTCCTGCGGGCGGCCAGAGCGTGTGGTTCAAGATTGACAAGAAAGCTGCCGGCAAAACCATGACCGTGACAGCTCCTCCAAGCGGCGGATTCGTTGTATATGATGCCGACGGGATGATCGTAAGCCACTCCAGAGTGAGCAAAGATCCTTCAGTCCGGTTGCCGCAAGGCGGCATGACCGTCTTCGGCGGCCAGGCGGGCGATGTGTTCAAGATTGAGCTGAAATAACGCTCTCATATTTTCATCCAAATTTTCTCCCCTCTCTCAAACTTGCTTAATGGGTTACAGGTATGTTTTAATGTTATCAAATTGAATAATACTCTTATCCAGAGTTCGGTGGAGGGCATAGCCCGATGATACCGCTGTACCTGTCAATGCTATAAGCATATACGGTGCAGCATCTAGAGGCATCCGGGATGCCTTGCAAAGATGAGAGGGAGCTGACAGTTTGTATGAACTGCCCCCTTTAATTAGGGGGCTTTTTGTTTGAGAAGGGAGAGAAACCTATGACACAATGGATTACAGAATTCATTCTTTTTTTCAAAGATTTGTCGTATGCGGGCATCGTTATCGCCTTGTCGTTTGAATTCGTGCCTGCCGAGCTCGTGCTTCCACTTGCCGGGTACTGGGTGTATCTGGGGGACATGAAGCTGATTCTTACGATCCTTGCCGGAACCGTCGGAGGAACGTTCGGCCCGTTAACGCTGTATGCCCTTGGCCGGTTCGGGGGCAGACCTGCGATTGCTAAGTACGGGAAGTACTTTTTCATCCGTCCGCATCACCTGGAAGCCTCCGACCGTTTTTTTGAGAAATACGGCAACGGCGTAGCTTTCTACGGGCGCTTCATTCCGGGCGTGAGAACGCTGATCTCTGTCCCTTGCGGGATTGCCAAGATGAATGTGTTTGCCTTCAGTCTCTACACCTTTCTGGCCATGCTTCCGATCACATCGATCTATGTCTATCTGGGCTTCAAGCTGGGCTCGCAGTGGGAGCATGTGGACGAAATTGTCAAGCCTTACATTCTTCCGGCGGCAACCCTGTTCCTGCTCGGCTTCGGGCTGTACGTCTTTTCCAAGCGGTACCGGAGACGGCAGGCTTAATCCACATTATTTGCAGTTCAAATTCAGGAGGAAATCATGGAAAACTGGTACAATTGGCTAAAATACTTACTGCTCGGCATTGTACAGGGAGTGACGGAGCCGATCCCCGTCTCTTCCAGCGGGCATTTGATCATCGTACAACGTCTGCTCGGCATGAAGCAGAATGGGCTATCTTTTGAAATTCTAACGAATACAGCATCCTTGATTGCCATCTGCTTCATCTTCCGCAAAGACATCCTGGATCTGATTACAGGCTTCTTCCGTTACCTGCAGACCCGCGATACGAAATACCGGTCTGAGTTCATGTTCTGCATTTACATCGTTATCGGCACGATCCCCGCAGCGGTTGCTGCCGTATTCTTCAAGGATACGATCGAACGCGTCTTCACTTCCGTACATACCGTATCCATCAGCTTACTCATTACCGGGGTAGCCCTCTGGCTGATCCGCAACCTGCGCGGCCAGAAAAGAGACGGCAACCTCACCGTGCGAGACGCCATCATCGTCGGGCTGGCTCAGGCGGTAGCGCTGATTCCCGGCATCAGCCGTTCCGGTTCTACCGTGATCGCCTCGATTGCCGTGGGGATGAAGCAGGAGACCGCACTCAAGTTCTCCTTCATGCTGTACATTCCCATCAGTATCGGGGGCCTGATCATGGGCGCATCCGACATCGTGCATGACCCTAACCGCTCTGCACTGGCGATGCCCTACCTGATCGCCTTCCTCACCACGCTGGTCGCCACTTACTACGCCATGCGCTGGTTCATCGGCATTATGGCGAAGGGGAATCTGATTTACTTCTCGTACTACTGCTTCGTGGTGGGTACACTGCTGCTGATCTTCCTGTAAAGGGTCATGCGGGGAGAGGGAGGAGCTGGAAAAGTACCGCCTCTCTGCTCCCTCCTCACTTAACGGATGCCCTTACTGTTCGCTCCAAGGCAACAGAATGGGATGCTCATCAAGAATGGACTGATATTGCTCCTTCCAGCCGTACTTGCCGTCCGGGTCCAGTTGCATATACCGCATATACTTCTCCAGCCGGAATTCCAGCTTTGACCAGCCGAGATGCTTAAGGCGCAGGTTACTTAGTTGATGGGGCAATTCCCAAATATTCTCTGGCAGCCGCCCGGAGTGTTGCGGGAGATTATTCCAGCGGTAGGTGAAGTCTTCGCGGTAGCGGACCAGGAACGGCCGGTATCTCAGGTGGGCCCGCCAGTACTTATCCTCGCGGTAATGGTTGTCATCCCAGAAATCGTAGAGGCGGAAGCAGAATAAGTCGCAGTCCTCCGTTCTCAGCAGAGAGTCCACTTCTTCGGCAAAGCCGGGTTCAAACATCTCATCCCCATCCAGATTAAGAATCCATTCCGGTCCGGTCGCAACCACCGCCTCCCACTGCTGCTTACGCAGCTCGGATTCATTGTTGAAGCGGGAGACCGGATTATGAATCAACGTAAGCGGAATTCCCTCAAGAACCTCCTTGACTAGTTCCGATGTGTCATCTGTGCTGCCATCATCGATAATAACGGCCTCGTCGATATATTTGCGGTGCTCCTCCAGAATCTGCCGCAGGAACCTTGAGGCTTCATTCTTAACGATCATCGTGAGAGTCAGCTTGGGCCGGCGTGAAGCCGCTGGCGGGGTGGTGGCATCTATTGCCACCTTCTCCGTTACTACTCCGACTGCCCGAGCTGATACTGAATCCGTATCGCTAAGCACTTTCGAGTCGGCTGCAGCCTCACTCCGCTCCGCCTCTTCATCATTCCTTTCCCCGCCATGCCCGCTTGGCTCCATCCCAGGCTTTGCCGTTGACTGCCGAACGAACTCCTCCACTTTTTCAAGATCACTGTCTCTGTATATATGCAACGCCGGATAATGGGTATCTACGAAGAGAGGAATATCAAGTGCCGCTGCACGGATACAGAAATGGCGATCCTCTCCCCAATAAGAGAGATTTCGGACCTTCTTGTAACTTATACCGGACTTGATGGCCTGGGTGCTGATCAGAGTGCAGGCACCAAGTCCGCCGACTTCATAGATTCCCGGTTCCTGCATCTTAAGCAGAAATGCATGCAGACGGCGCCTGATCTCTTCAGGTGAGAGTTTTTCTCCCGGTAACGCTTCCCATTGGTTATACTCGTCATGCATCCACACCTGTGGCTGGGACAATTTCCCAGGCTCCCACTCAGTCCAGAACACTTCAGAGATAATGTCCTTGCCTGAACTGAGCAACTGCTCCAGCGTACTCGGATGAAGAATGAGATCGGAATCAATCAGAAACAGATAATCATAGCCGAAAGCTTCCGCGTGCCGGATCATCTGATTTTTGAACTCGGCCACCTTCCAGACAAGGCTAATACGCCAGGCATGGGCATTGTCATCGCGTATATAGTCATCATGGTAGCCAGAGGATTCCAGAATGACTGTTCTCCCGCTTTGGGCGAACTGCTGCAAAAGTTCACTGGAGGCTTCATCCCGATTATCATCAATCAGATAATAATGCAGTTCAATATTGATAAGGTTCAGACGCTGCAAAGAATTCAGAAAATGCTGCAGAATTTCCGGTTTTTGATGGATCGGACTGCCAAGCAAGACCCGTTTTATCTTCTGATTCATTTAAGCCCACCCCAGGATAATATCAACATTAATAGAACACCCCTTAGATTTGAATATAATTGATATAACTAAATATATTAAGTGAAGTATCCAGATAAGCCTATTTTCCTGAAAAACAACCTTCAGAGCAGCCGGGTAACACGACAAACACCCCTTAGAATCAATTGATCCTAAGGGGTGTTCTCCGTTAAGCCTATTATTTATTGCCCATCAGTATCTTCGCATACGGCGAATCGATCGGGATCATGATGACCGGCTCATTCTTCAGCGTGGTCACATAACTCTGCAGCGTACGGTAGAAGCTATAGAACTGTGGAGACTTGCCATAGGCCAGATTATAGATTTTGGCAGCTTCCCCTTCGCCTTCAGCAATAATCTTCTTGGAGTCGGCTTCTGCCTGGGCCATCAACTCCCGGGAAGCACGATCCGCCTTGGAGGTAATCTTCTTGGATTCCTCATCCCCTTCAGACAGGTAACGCGCAGCAATGGACTGGCGGTCCGAGATCATCCGGTTGTATACACTTTGTTTGTTCCCTTCCGGCAGATCGGTACGCTTGATCCGTACGTCAATAATTTCAATGCCGTAATTGTCACGGGTTAAGGCAGTTACTACGTCTTTGGTGATCTCATCGTTAATATTGCCCCGTCCGGTGTCCTCACTGATAATATTCTCATAGTTAATCTCCGACAGCTTGCGGCGTACCGAGTTATATACCGCCTCATCAATACGCTGCACTCCCCCGCTGACCGTCTGAACGGTTCTTAAGAACTGCGAGGCGTTGGTAATTCTCCAGACGGTATAATTATCAACGACAATCGGCTTCTGATCCTTGGTCAGAATGTTGGTCGGCGTGCTTTCATAGGTCATCTGATACTTGGGCAGCTCCGAGACATTCTCGATAAAAGGAAGCTTGAACTTCAGTCCCGGCTCCTCCACCGTACGCATCGCTTCACCGAAACGCAGGACTACCTTATATTCCCCTTCCTTCACGATGTACATAGAGCCGGCCAGCAGAATAATCAGGACGATTGAAGATATCAATAGGATGATCGGGTTTCTTTTCACTTGGCATCTCCTCCTTGCGGTGCGGCTGAAGGCGCCGGATTCACAGCGGCAGGAGCAGAGGTGCTATCCTTGGTGCTGCGCATCAGCTCATTCAGCGGCAGATAGTTCACAGTGTCACTATTCGAGTTGGTAATGAAGATTTTGGCATTAGGCAGGATCGTCTCCAGGGTCTCCAGGACCAGCCGGCTCTCGGTGACACTCTGATTATTGGCATATTCGGCAAAAATCGCATTGAACCGCGCAACATCACCCTGCGCATTCAGGATACGCGACTTCTTCTCGCCTTCGGCCCGCTCCAGCAGGGCCTGCGCTTCACCACGTGCCTTCGGAATGATATCGTTCTCATACTTCTTGGCGTTGTTGATCTTCGTGTTCTTCTCTTCACGGGCGTTGGTGACCTCGCGGAAGGCCTCCTCGACCTGGCCGCTCGGCGGCTCAATATCCTGGAATTTGATATCAATGATCTGAATGCCGGTATTGTATTTCTTGTGCAGGTCCACCAGCAGCTCCCGGACTTTATCCTGAATCACGGTCTTCCCGTCGGTAATCGCAAAATCCAGCTTCTCAGAACCAATCACTGCACGGATCGAGGAACTGGCCGAATTCCGCAGAAATTGCTCCGGTTCATCAATGTTATACAGATAATCACGGATATTGCTGATCTTCCACTGGACCACAGCATCGGCAGATACGATGTTCTCATCACCTGTAATCATCATGGCTTCTTCATCCACGGGCACAGCTCCTCCAGCCTCCTGGCGGTATCCGATATGAATCCGCTGGGTCAGCTCCGCAGGTACGGTAATTACATCCTGGATCGGATAGGGCCATTTGAAATGAAGTCCGGCTGAGCTCTCATTCGTATACTTGCCGAAGGTCAGAATTGCTGCACGTTCCTGCTCCTGCACCGTATAGAATGAGGTAGCGCCGATATACAGCAATACAGCCGCAGCGGCTACCCCCACTCCTAGCCTCTTGTACATGCCCGGCTTCAACTTCGGCAGCTTGAACCCTGGGATATTATCGCCATTCTGGTTCATGAAATTCAAGTTGCATCGCTCCTTTTGGCGTATTTTAGTCTTATTAAAGGTATATATACGTGAATAAATCAAAAAAGTCGCAAAAATTGCGACTTTAATAAAGGTGGCTTATTATTGCTGCGATTCTCGCGGGTTTGGCTGGTTGTTTTTCATTGCAACTTCATTGACGAACGCGCCTTCATAGGGCAACCGGGCAATCGTGGAATTGTGTTCGGTTTTTCGCATACATGGAAGTCCAAATGTTCACCGCAGTGACGACGAAGCTTCAAGTTCAATACTTAAGAAGTGGGTTTTACCCAAATGTCAATTCAAACAATGGGGCACAGCACAGGTGGAGACTAAACCTCCATCTACAGCAGTTGGAAAAATGTATCTTAATTTGTCGCTTACCGAGGAATGTGCCAGAACAAGTGGATAAACAGCATCTACTGGAGCCCGTTTTGGCTACTTTGGGTGAAAGGACAACAATTAAGTGCTGTTTATCCATCTGCTGTTCTAGCAGCGGCCGTTCGTCCATCAGCAAGTGTAGAGAATCCAACTACTTCCGATTTCCGTAACATCCGGTTTGTTCAGATCATCCTCCGGGGAAGTCCTTACACTTCTTCACGCCAAAACCCCGGGAAAGCGCAAGCTCGCGCTCTCTCCAGGGTTTTGGCGTGAACTACTCTTATTAAATACTCGACTTGTTGCGGAAGTAGTTCTGCAGGAACTCCTTCGCCCGCTCGGACTTCGGATGATTGAACACCTCGTCCGGTGTTCCCTCCTCGACGATTTTCCCTTTGTCCAGGAAAAGCACCTTATTCGCTACTTCATAGACGAAGCTCATCTCATGCGAGACCAGGATCATCGTCTGACCGGTAGCTGCGGTCTTCTTGATCGTCTGCAGCACCTCGCCGACCAGCTCAGGGTCAAGCGCTGAGGTCGGCTCGTCCAGGAGCAGCAGCTTCGGATTCATTGCCAGGGCGCGGGCAATGCCCACCCGCTGCTGCTGGCCGCCGGACAGATGCTTCGGATAATAATGCGCCCGGTCCGCAAGACCTACTTGCTCCAGCTGCTCCTGTGCAATCTGCGCGGCCTCGCGGTCGTTCATCCGCTTCACGATCTTCAGGCCTTCCTTGACATTATCCAGCGCCGTCCGGTGCTGGAACAGATTGAATTGCTGGAAGACCATCGCCGTCTGCTTTCGCAGCTCCAGCCGCTGCTTGTTCGTAATCGTGCTGAAATCGACCTTGAAGCCTTCGAGATCCAGCATGCCCTGGTCCGCCTGCTCCAGGCAGTTGAGCGAACGCAGGAAGGTGGACTTGCCTGCACCGGATGAACCGATCAGAGCTACGACATCGCCCTTCTCAATCTCCAACGACAGATCGTCCAGAATCAGATTGCCGTGGAAGGACTTCGATAAATGACTTACCTTGATCATCAGATTCCTCTCCTTCCCCAAGAGAACCAGCCGCGGTTCATAGCCCCGGCAGCGGAGTCCGGAATGGAGAACCGCTTCTCCAGGAATCGGAGAAGCTGCTCAATCAGAATGGTCATCACCCAGTAGATGATCGCCAGGGCGAGATACACCTCGAAGAAGCGGAAGTTGCTGCCGGAGATAATTTTCCCCTTAGCCGTCATTTCGATTACACCCGCAACGAAGGCTAGTGAGGTCCCCTTCAGCAGTCCGATCAGTGCGTTGCCCAGCGGCGGAATCGCCACCACCAGCGCCTGTGGAACGATGACTCTTCTCAGTACCTGAAGATAGGTCATCCCCAGGGATTCAGCGGCCTCGATCTGGCCCTTGTTCACCGATTGCAGCGCAGCGCGGATCGTCTCCGAGTTGTAAGCCGCTTCATTGAACGCGAAGGTGACCAGCACGAAGATCATCGCCGGAATGGCATTGATATTATAGTCCGTACCGTACTGCTGATTAATGAATTTGAGTAACAACGGAATTCCGTTATAAGTCAGATACAACTGCACAATGATCGGCGTTCCACGAATGAACGAGATGAAGACTGTGACTAGCTGACTTAGCACGGGAATTCGGCGCATACGGATAATGGCGAACAACAGAGCAAACACAAGGCCGACGATCATCGAGATGACCGTAATCTGCAGACTCACAGGAAGGACCTCTAACAGGCGAGGAATCGCTGAGAACACCGCGTTGATATCAAAAATCTCTCCCATACCGTTTTACTTCCTTCCACGTTCAATTTACACGACACCGGCTCAGCAGGGTCTAACGGTCAAATGCTTTCCTTCGTATATAATCTGAGTATGATACCGCTCTTGGCTCACCGCATTCAGCCGCTCCACCAGGGAAGCCGCCGCTTCATCCGAAGCCAGCACAGGCAAGCCCCGCTTAGTCACTGTAGGATGGGTCAGTCTAAGATCAATCGGAATCAGCTCGTAATCAAACCGCTTCTCCTCCACATTCAGATCGAACATGACCAGGAAGTTCTCCGAGAACTTGCGGTCGCTGTAGAAGCCCTGCCAGTTCCCTTCGCTGTCCTTGGTTCTGTTCTTGTGCAGGGTAGACGGAGCTTCATTCTCGGCATACCCGTAGGCGGTGAACATCTCGGGAGATACTATCGACTCTCCGGCTTCGAACTCCATGAACAGACTGCCTATGTTATAGAAAATAGGCTGGCCCTTGTACAGCTCCACCCCTCTGGTGAAGTGGGCACCATGTCCGAAGACACAGCTCGCTCCGGCATCCACCGCTCCGCGCGCGAAGGTCTCGATGAACTCTGCCGGATAATCGGAGTACCAGTTCTCATTCTCCCCTTCATGGGTATGCAGGCTGACGAACACAAAGTCACTGCGTTCCCGTGCATCCTGAATGCTGCGGTAGATTTCCTGCTGATCCTGCTCATGCGCGGCTGTTTTGACGCGGGACTGCTCGCCCTTCTCGAAGGTTAAATAGCCTTCAAACAGCGAGCCGAATTCATAATGATTCTCCGATTTGCTCTTATAGGTCTCAATCCGCTTGCCTTCCTCCATGCTGGAAGCGATGCCGATGCGCTCACTAATCTCCTTCAAGGTGTTGAAGTCCTGATCGTTTACAACATACGTCCGCGACCAGCGGAGCGGGTTGACGCCCGGACGGGCCGGAACTCCGTTCCCCGGATTCGAAGCAGCGAACACCTCGCTTCTCGTCACATCGATAGTGATGATCGCAATCCGGCCGTCCGGCGTATCGACGAACACCGGCTTACGCGCTTCATGCAGGCTCATCCCCACCCCAAGCGGGGTCAGACCACGGGCTTCCGCCTCTTCGATCGTATCCACAAGTCCCTGGGTCCCGTAGTCCCCTGTATGATTATTCGCAAAGCAGACATACCGGATGTTCAGCGGTCCGAACTCGTCCAGCGCCTTGGGGCGCACACTGGTCTGATAGCCGCGGCCAGAGGCTGGAGCGGTATTCAATCTTGGCGTGACAAACTCGGCATTCGTGAACACCTCATCCGCCCCCTTGAGCAGTTGAAGCAGCTCCGGGTCCATCGTTTGATCTAAATTGCTGCTGGAGAATAATGCATCTCCCGAAACTAGAAATTTCATGCGATCACCTTCCTTCGCTTACTCCATTAGCTCTTTCTTCGGCAGATAATCGCCGCCTAGCTGTTCTTCGCTGATCTTCAGCAATGTGCCATCCGCATACATTTCCTTGATTCTCTTGTTGACTGTATCCAGTAGTGAGCTGTCCGCAGACTTGGAGAGCAGGATGTAAGATCCGGGATCGCTATTCTCTGTAGAGAAGGCAACAACCTTCAGGTTGGTAAAACCATGCTCCTTGATGGCCTTCTCGGCAGACACACGGGAAATGATACGCACATCATAGCGTCCGGCTTCAATGCCTTCGAACTGCTTCACGAAGTTCTCGTCGGTGTACATAATCTCCGCTTTGGCATCCGGGTTCGCTTCATTATAATTCTCCAGCAGTGTGGCACCGGAGTTGCCGACTTCTGTTACAGCTTTATAGCCCTTCAGGCCTTCTACTGACTTAAGGGTGTTATCATCCTTGCGGACTACGAATACATTCGCATTCTCAATAATCGGCAGGGAGAAATCGTATTTGCTGCGTCTCTCCGGGTTGGAGCTGAAATTGTTCGCCCCCAGCTGGAAACGTCCATTATCGAGGCCGGTCAGAATCCCTTCGAATTCAATTGCCTGAACATCTAGCTTATATTCCGGAAGGTCCTTGAAGATCGCCTTCATTACTTCCACATCGTAACCTGTCAACTGTCCGTCCTTCTCGTAGCTAAAAGGGTTACTTACCCCGCTCGTTGCCGCAACGATGGTCTTCGTACCGGCTCCCGCGCCGTTTGTCTCTGCGGAGCCTGCGTCATTCTTAGTTCCATTACCGCAGCCTGCAATGACCAACCCGAGCAACACCATCAGAACGCCTGGCACAAATTTCTTCTTCATTATATTTTCCCCCTCGTCTAGTAAAAGATCTCTCTCGTTGTCCTATAATGTCCAACTTATCATAGTCATTTAGTCTGGAATTATTATGTCACGGGGTATACACGGTGTCAAGGTGAACGGGCAAAGGATTTGACGAATGATAGCGAAAGAAGTCGATTGAGGGCTGGGGTGTGCTTTGATCTAATTCATTAAAAGTCGCAATCTTCCGGCTAACTCCTCAGCCTCTGCCACCGTACACGAGTTCTGCTGCGCAATCAGTGCAACACCTCTGGCGCTGTGGCTCAACCGCGGAATGAAATGGGCATGGAAATGGGGAACCCCATCGACCATGATGACGGAATAGACACGTTCTGCCCCCGTTGCCTGCTTAAGCGCCGAACCTAATTTTTTCACCAGAATCCCGTAAGAGCCCGCTTCTTCCTCAGTCATCTCAGAGAAATCAAGCAAATGCCGCTTCGATTCGAGCACCAGTTGTCCTGGAACGGATTGTTCCGCAGGAAAATGACACACCTTCCAGTGTTCATCCTCATATATGTATCCCCCCGGCGGCTGGGGAGTATTCCCCATATGCTTCTCACAAATGAAACAAGTCGTCATGCGGATCGCCTCCTTCTGTTAGGATAGTCAACCGTGTGGCTGTGACTGCTAAGAAGACCGCACCACTCTCTTCCGGCGCGCCGGAACCTTGACACCTTCCTTCATAAGCTTACTCCAGTTGCCGGGATTGGTCAGGTCCGGGATGCGCTGCTCCAGGATGGCCTGATATTGAAGGGCCTTCTGTTCCAGATGGGCAACGCGCTGCTTAGCTTCTTCCAGCTGAAGGAGCGCCGCTTCCCTGTATTCCATCATCATGGCAAAGCGCTGTGCAATCGTCGAATCTCCTTCGAGACAGAGATCGACATAAGTTTTGATGCTTTCTATCGGCAATCCTGTCTGCTTGAGACATTTGATCCCGTAGAGCCAGTTCATCGATTCATCGTCGAACAGCCGGATGTTGTTCTTGTCGCGCTTAAGACTCGGCACCAGCCCTTTATCCGTATAAAATCGTACAGCATGTTCAGTAAGTCCCGTCATAGAAGCCGCTTCTTTGACTGTGTACATGGTAATCCTCCTTAAAATGTGATTAAGCACCGTTATCTTTAATATCCACAACGTCCAGCAAATCCGGCATTTTTTTAAACACTCATCATACTTTCGGAATCGGGCCCATATGCATTAGAAGACAGCGTAACGGGTACGAAGCCAGACCTGTAGGATGGGAGGAGAATCTGCCTTGAAATTAACTATATCACTTGAATTCGCTGCACGATTTGCTCAGTTTGGAAGTAACGCCTACATCGAGCAAGGGGGCCTAATTGAGTTTCCAGAGCTAATATCTATTGGCAACAATGTTTCTGTTGAAGCTCCTCACTCTATCAAGACATCCATTACAGACCCACAAATTCCCCATGAGGGTCCGGTTATCTGTATAGGAGACGGATGTCAGATCAACAGAGGAGCACAGATCACAGCTCGTCCGAAGGTTATCTTAGAGCGGAGTGTTCTAATCGACTCCAACGTTCAAATGGAAGGAGACATTACCATTGGTGAAGGCGCCTGGATTGGAGCGAATTGCCGCCTATCCGGGAATATACGTATCGGAGCAGGGAGCGTAGTTAAGGCAAACAGCATAGTCTTGGACAATGTTCCCGACTACTGCGTGGTTTCAGGTAATCCCGCATCGATTGAGCAGATGTATGAAACTTCCTCCGGAAACTGGCTGGAAGTGTCTGATCATGACCAGGCCCAGGCTATCCTTACTGCCAGAAGCCAGCTTCCCCTTTTATCTATCTGTATCCCAACATACAATCGCGCACCTTATCTGGATACTTGTCTTCATTTAATTTACTCACAGATCGGAAATAACGAGCTGATCGAAGTGGTGGTGTCTGATAACGCCTCTACAGATGCCACACCAGCGATCATTGACAAGTATAGAGCCCTTTACTCGAATATAAGAGCAGTTCGCAATGAAACGAATATTGAAGGAGACCCTAATATTTATTATGTAACTACGTTGGGTAAGGGGAAATTTGTAAAAATGCAGGGTGATGATGATTATTTCCTGGATGGCAAAATTATGCCCCTGCTTCATTTACTGCACAGTCATCCGCAATGCGGAGTCTTTCATATTAGCCTAATTAATGGAACGAAGACCCTTAGCTTAGATACCGGTATGAGCAATTTCCTGGCCGCCACCGGCCTCTATGCAGGCTTTATCAGTTCTGTTGTTCTAAAGCGCGAGGAGTTTGAGAAGATTGAGAAACCAGAACATTTTATGACCTCTAAATTCAATCAGGTATATCTCCAATATTCTATATTGAAGGATAATCCGAACTTCTGCATTATGTATGATAACATCTTCAGCTATGGTGGTGCTACTAGTTCCAAATACAGTTTTGCCGAAGTCTTCTTCAACGGTTATCCATCTATTCTTAACCATTTCTTAGGCGATGGCTTATGTGCTGAGGAGATCGCCAGGGAGAAAAGGGATACATTGTATCATTACACTATACCATGGCTGCAGAAAAACAAAGAAACTGTGACCTACGATGAATTCGAAGAAATTTACAAAAAATACTATCAAGATGAACCCTACTATGAGGATGGCTTAGCCATCATGGAAGCAATTCGCCAATCCTAATTATAGGAAGGAAGATTTATGTTATGTTACATTCCTTAGAGCCTATATCAGTTTCCAGTTTCTTTTACTGTGGCCAAAACACAGATATCTCTCCCATCGGACAATTTCATCACCCCGAGTTCATTCTCATCGGCGACAGGGTAACAATAAAAGAGGATTACTGTATACAGTCAACCGTACAAGATTCTTTGCCTGTACCCAAAATTATTATAGGAGATGGTTGCAGATGTGAGCAAGGGTTCACTCTTCAAGCCATAAATAGAATTGAAATCAAGCCTCGTGTCAGTATTGGCAGTAATGTTAGTATATCAGATGCCAGGCATGAGTATCGTCAGGTAGGATTACCGGTATTAGCACAAGGATGGATGGATGGCACCGGAGAAGTTATCATCGGGGAAGGTACACAAATTGGCGATGGAACCGTTATTTCAGGTAATGTCAGAATAGGAAAACACTGCGTGATCCAGCCTGGAAGTCTTGTCGAGCAAGATCTTCCGGATTACTGTGTGGCAGGCGGATCTCCGGCACAAATTCTACAGCAGGAGCTGCCCATTCCCGAACAGGAAACTACAGGTTGGAGTCAAGAATCCGGCACACCGGAGTCTACACCGCTTCTCTCCATTTGCATTCCGACTTATAATCGTGCGGCCAATCTTGATCAATGCCTTTCCTCCATATTCAGCCAATTGCAGGACGACAACCAGGTAGAAGTCATTGTCTGTGACAATGCCTCCACAGATGCTACTCCTCAAGTGATTGCACGATATGCCAGCCGTTACCCTTGTCTCAGATCCTTCAGAAACAGCTTGAACGTAGGGGCCGACCGCAATATATATCTTGTAGCTCAACTGGCAAAGGGCAAGTTTATTAAATGGCATGGTGATGATGATTATTTTGTAGAGAATTCAATCCCCACTCTGCTGGATGTCATTCAACATCATATGCATTGTGGAATTATATATTTGAATGTGCATAATCATGATGGCCAGGTTTATACTGCAGAAGGCGCATCCGACTACCTCAGAACTTCCGGCATAATGTCAACATTTATTTCCGGGATTATTTTAAGAAGGAAGGATTTTGAACAAATCAAAGAACCTTTCCGTTATATAGATTCATCACTGAATCAGGCTTACCTGCAATACGAAATATTAACTACAAATCCTACATTTTGCGTGGTCAACCGGAGAATTTTTAATTTTGCCGGAAATCCTCCAGCAGGATACAATCTCGGTGAAGTCGTCTTTCGAAATTATCAGTCTATTTTACGTCATTTCATTGGTAAAGGATTAACCGAGGAGGATATTGGCCAAGAGAAAGAGGCTTCTTTATACAATTACATTCTCCCTTGGTATAGTGAAATTATGAATGAGCATGCCCCCGTAGTCATCAATGACTTTGAGGATATCTTTAGAGAGTTCTATAGCGAAGAGTCTTATTTCGAAGATATCCTTCAGTGGATTGGTTATGTAAAAGCTCTTGCACAATAAGACAATGTCCAATTTTTGAGGAATTCTAACTTTGCAGGAGGGGTAAGATATGTACAATCCGGATGCGACTCAGGCCAACCATCAACCAGATTTACAGGAATCTCAGCTATCCAAAACCCATCTCAATTTATTGAACTATGCCAACTTTTTATATAACCAGAAAAATCATGAGAACGCTGCTGTATTTTATGAAAAGTTTCTTCAGGAAGCAAAGACATTAAATGAAGAAACCTTCGAGGCCTACGGGAGGCTCACAGATTGTTACGTTACTTCTGGTGATGTGGATAAAGCTTTGTTATCCGCATTCCAGTCCTTTACTTATGGAATCCCTCACCCCGTAATCTGTTACAAAATCGGAAATGCATTCGTGCAGAAAAGCCAATTGAACATGGCTATCTTCTGGTTTGATATGGCTACCAAAGAAACAATAGCGAATGAACACGTAAACTATGATGCCTCTTTTGCACAATGGCTCCCCCATTTACAATTATGTGTATGCTATGAAATGCTGGGGGATCATACCAAAGCTTACCACCACCATAGTTTAGCCCAAAAATATAATCCCGATCATCCAAGTATAGTACTCAATCAAAAGTATTTTGAAACTTTGTTCCGTACAAACGGAGAACCCTACCCAAGAACTCAAGAAAAGGCCGAAGGATCGAAAGCAAACGACACAGCATCAATGGAAAATAAAGTCGAAATAGCCGAACAAAACGATGTTGTTTTCACAGGAGAACGGCTTGTCATTAACGATACTGTCAAAAAGAACCACGGAGATGTGCTTGAGGAGCACCTGAACAGATACAGATTAGCCCAACACTTCGTCAAGGATAAACGGGTGCTGGATGCCGCCTGCGGGGCAGGGTATGGCAGTAAAATGCTGCAGGCGGCCGGAGCGAGTCATGTCCTTGGTGTAGATATCGATGAAGCCAGCTTGGTCAATGCGCGCAAAACGTATGGCCATGATCAGATAGAGTATGCCTACGGCAATGTTAACAAGCTTGAGCTTGAAGATAAGAGCTTTGATATCATTGTTTCCTTCGAGACCATTGAGCATATCAATGACGGCAGTGTATGGATCAAAGAATCCTCCAGACTGCTCAAGGATGACGGCATCTTCATTGTCTCCACGCCTAACCGCAGCCAAACGAACCCTGTCAAATATTTTGTGGAGCAACCACAAAATTTTCATCACAAATATGAATATACAATTACCGAGTTTGTGGGTGAGCTGCTGAAAGAATATGATATCCTTGAGCTGTATGGGCAAACCTTTGTTTCAGATTATTCTTCTATACAGACTCAAGCTATCCGAAATGCGATTGGTTTGAAATCTACAACCACGCCTTATAACAACCCCGTCATCAACGGTCACGAGCTAATAGAACTAGGAAAAGTAAAAGATATGAATCCCTTATATGTAGTGGCTGTATGCAAAAAAAAGCTTGTTCTTCGATGAACAAATAAATAAGATGCACTTGAAGAAGGACCAGCCCTTGAGACTGGTCCTGTCTGTGTTCGATGATATATAGCCTTCTTAAAAAAATTAAGCCCTGACTGCTTGACTTCGTGTAACACGAAGGCGTTAGGCTCATCATATCACTAAATCATCCTAAGGAGGACAAGACCATGCAGACTGTAACCTTGAATAATGGAGTGACCATGCCGATCCTCGGCTTCGGTGTTTATCAGATTCCAGATGCTGAAGAATGTGAGAATGCGGTGTACGAAGCAATTACTGCCGGTTACCGCTTAATTGATACTGCCGCCGGTTATTTGAATGAAGAGGCTGTCGGACGCGCGATCAAGCGCAGCGGTGTCCCGCGCGAAGAGCTGTTCATCACGACCAAGCTGTGGATTCAGGATGCCGGATATGAGAGCGCCAAGCTGGCTTTTGCCAAATCGTTGAAGAAGCTGCAACTGGACTACCTGGATTTGTACCTCATTCACCAGCCGTTCGGCGATTATTACGGGGCATGGCGGGCAATGGAAGAACTCTATCACGAAGGCAAAATCAAAGCCATTGGCGTCAGCAACTTCATGCCCGACCGGCTGATGGACCTGATTGTCCATAACGAGATCGTGCCAGCCGTCAATCAGGTGGAGACGCATCCGTTCCACCAACAGATTCATAACGCTGCTTTTATGAAGGAGCAGGGGGTGCAGATTCAATCGTGGGGACCGTTCGCTGAAGGACGCAACAACCTGTTCAGCAACGAAGTGCTGTCCGGGATTGCCGCTATGTACAACAAATCCGTCGCGCAGGTCGTGCTGCGCTGGCTGGTTCAGCGCGATATTGTTGTGATTCCGAAGTCCGTGCGCAAAGAGCGGATCCTGGAGAATTTCGATATTTTTGATTTTGAGCTGAGTCCGGCGGACCTTGATCAGATTGCCGCGCTGGATACAGGCGAGAGCCTCTTCTTCTCCCACCAGGACCCCGAAATCGCCAAGCGGCTGGGCAACTGGAAGGTTGATCTGTAAGCCTGGACGAGGCTGGTAATTGACAATATCTTTGCCACTCTTTAAGTAAGAAGCATAATACCTCAGCAAAGGCCCATGCACTGGTTGCATGGGCCTTTTCACTTTCATACAGACTGGTCAGCACATACGGCTCTTTACCCTCTCCTGAGCCGGAACACGGAAAGCCTCCCTCCCTTACTTATGGATTCCGCACAAATTTGACAGCATCGGCGGCTACATACCCGCTTGTTCCGTTGTTACGGATGGTCACGCTGCCCGAGGTACCGGCTGTAAAGGTATAGGTGCCGATGAAATTCCATACCCCGCCGTTTGAGGTCTGATCTATACTGTGCGTAGCCGTCCCTGTAGAATGAACGATATCTACGGGAATCGCAGTGGACCGGTTGAAATGCTGCGGCCACATCATATAGACGCTGTAGGTGGCAGTGACGGGTAAGTCTGGTGTGAAGGTCACACTTTTGCTGCCTTGCCGCTGTTGTCATCATGCAGATAGTTGACGCCGTTATCCCGTATCCGCCCCGGCGGTGCTTCCCGACAAATGAGCCCACTCTACCTGATCCATGGTATCTGACCATGCCAGCGTGGATGGCTTCACTTCACCATTTACAGTAAGCGTATTGCTGCCCGCCGTGTTCAGCTTCCGGTTCTCGACGATAGTCTCCACAGCTATATTATCTGTGCTGATGATTCCCGCACCAAGAGCAACTACTTCGTCATCGAACATAAACCATGATTTCTTGGCTTCAAGCGTATGACCCGCATACTGCAAATCCATACCTGAGCTTCCATATAGATTCTGGATATCGGTGCCGCCGGTCCACTGTCTGGTGCTGGTGTGGCTGCCGGAAGAGGTCTGGGACAGCACCGTTGTTCCCGGCAGGCGGTAACTATCCACAGTCGGCCAGTAGTCATCGCTGAATTGTCCAAGATCACTGTTATATAAGCTGGTCATACCGGCTGAGGTATACCAGGTTTTGGCGTTCTCGCTGTTAATCGCTTCATAGCTGCCGATGCGGCTGGAATACATCGCAAGTCCGAAGCTGTAGCCCGGCCGGTGCTGCACGGCCCGGTCCATCGCCGAGAACTGTTTATAACCTATAAGCTCTGCCGCCGGTTCGATTAACGGGTCCCCGGTTATAGTCTTGGCCTGAGCAATAGCGGGTACGGGGGCATCGGCATAAAAAGACTTGAACGTATCCGCTAGAATCCAACCCTTAAGCATCCTTTTAAAATCGGCTGATGGAGCGGGCGGTGCAATCTTGGACAGCAGCAAAATACCTTGCATCACCCGGTGTCCCGCTTCATGGTCCTGACTATAATTCCTGGAGATTTCTCTGCCACGGACCATGTCCATTATCGCACCCTTGTACATCACCGGCTGATAGGAGTTATACACCCATTCCCACACATTGGACTGCTTGGGATCAGCGACCTGCCAGGAAGAACCGTGAAGCATCACCATCAGATCACTGACCGCCAGCAGCAGATCAATTCCATAACCTCCAGTGTAGGGGATATTGTTATGCTGAATGAATGAACCCTCCCGGTAGAAGCCGTCTCCGCTAAGCGTATAATTGAAAATAGAGGACAGGCCATCGCGCGCTGCGGCGATCTTGGTCCCATCTTTGACGAGGGTTCCCCGCTCGCCTACAACTATCGCTTTCCAGGCACGGTTGGCTCCGGTCAAAGTAACTGCGGGCGAGAAACGTTCCACCGCTGTCATATAATTAGTGACTTGAGCCGGGCTTAAGACGTCATACATCAGCACCGCCGTATCATTAAGCTGCATGGGAATACCGATTTACCAATCCCACCAGTTGCTCGTTCCGCTGGCCGTCGGCGTTACCGCCTCGTGATATCGGGTGGTGTACATATAATCGAGTGCAGCCACGATATCGCTTCCGAGCTGACTATTCTCATGCAGCGCCGTACCGGTAGTGGCATACGCGAGCGCCATCGTCTTTAGCCGTTCATAAGTCACCCGGATATGAATCGAATTCCCGATGCCCGGGTTATCGCTCCACAGATAGGTGCGCCCCGCTGTGGTGTTCATCGTCTGCCAATAATTATTTGCTTCGTTCGTCAGCTTGGTTAAGGCTGCGGCAATATCCGGATCTGCAGTATCCAGTGAACTGCCTCCTGTAAGCAGGACTTTGCGGTTCTCCCGCATTCCGTCAAACTCATCGGCAGCGCGGGCGCGTTCCGCTACTCCTCCCAAGCCGCTGACCAGCAGCAGTAGCACTAACGCCATCAAACCGCTTTTCATGAGTAACCTTCTCGTTAACGTTCCTCTAATTAGCAACCTTCTCATCCATAATCCCCCTTTGCATCATTTTCAACATGTTCACGAAACAGATAGTCTGGCTTTCCATCACACGTAAAGCTTGCTGTTCCTGCGCTCATAGTTCAGCGTTCCTTCATACGTAAGCTTGCTTCTCCTGCACCAATGTTCCAGCATTCCATATCACGCAAACTTGCTGTTTATGCGCTCATAGTTCAGCTTTCTTTCACATAAACTCACTTTGCCGCTCATAGTTCGGCGTTCCCACACATAAACTAGCTTTGCCTGCTCATAGTTCGGCGTTCCCACATATGAACTAGCTTGTTGTGAAGCGCTTTCATTTAATAGTATAGATAGAGTCCGGTAGTGAAAGAAACTACGTGCATTCGAGAAAAGGTATGATATTTCGAGCGTTCTGGCAAAGATGCCCCTCATTCACGCCTACCGCACACTTTCGGTCTACTCAAAGGGATTTATACCCTTATTTTCATCATTAATCCAACTTTCAGCTTAATCAGAGGGATTTATCCTCTAAATCTCCCCAAAAAGCCGCAAAACCTTGCGGCCTGCGGCGTGAAGCTTGCGGTTACGGGTTACGGGTTACGGGTTACGGGTTACGGGTTACGGGTTACTGTCTACTGCCTGCGCTTTGCAGCCCGCGACTTACCACCCACAGCTTAATAACTTAGTACATTTCATAACTAAGCTTGGGGTCCAGCTCACTCTCATGGTCAAATGCCGCATAGATGCAGAGCTGACCAGCCGGGGTATCCCCGGCATCGTAGCCGATACGGAAGGAGTGGTCTTCGGCGAACGTTAAGTCGGCCAGCACCAGCTCGTTCACATCTTCATCAGGATGAGCGTCCGCAATTAGCTGCAATACCCGGTCAAGCAGCCCCTCCAGCCCGGCCCATACCTTCTGAATCCAGAGAGTCAAGCCGCTCATTGCGGTCTTGGTGGGAACTTCCGCTGTAACGGCAAGCTCACTCCCCCTGATTTGAAGCTGCGCCGTATAACAGGTAAAGGTAGTGTCATATTGAAAAATCCCTACTCCCTCTACCCTATGCTCCGGCTGCGTAATGAGGTTATTGGCAACATCCAGTTGTACAAGCTGCGAATGAAGACTCGTATCCAGTACCGTAAGTTTGTTCTCAGAGCAATACAGTTCGGTCAACTGCATATTGTGGCTGAGGTCCAGACTCGTAAGATGATTATTGAAGCATCGCAGACTCGTAAGAGCCGGAAGAGCGCTGGTGTCCAAGCGGGTTAAGTGATTATGATTGCAGCGGATTTCCGTCAGCTCTGTACAGCTTGCCATATCCAGCTCAATGATATAGTTGCTGCCGCAATCGACCCGCTCCAGCGCCGTATTGTCTTGAAGCCGCAATTCATGCAGCGAGTTATAACTGCAATTCAGTACCTTGAGCCAGCGATTGCTGCTTAACTCCAGTTTGGACAACATATTCTCATGACACTCCAGCTTCTCCAGCGCAGGATTCTGGCTGAGATCCAGAGTACGGATATGATTCCTGCTACAGTCCAGTTCCTTCAACAGCCGATTAGGCTGAGCATTCAGCTCAATCAGCCGGTTGCTCCGGCAGTTCACAGTAGCCAGTTCCGCATTCTGGCTAAGCTCAAGCACGGTTAACTCGTTATACGAACAATCCAGCTCCTGAAGCGCCGTAAAGTGTCCGATCCCCTGAAGACTTGAGAATTTGCAACCCGCAAGCATCAGTATGGTCACGCTGTCAAGATCACTTTTGAAAATTGATTCACGGCCACCGCAGAAGTTGTCCCTTACGAACTGCCTGAATCGTTCATCTGCGAAATCTTCGGTTATTGAAATCTGCATGGTACTCCCCCTCTAAAATCATTGGGATTATTCTACCATACTCCGCAGAGTCATTCACTTGAAGTACATATTCATAGATTCGCTTGAATCACAAGCTCAAGCAAGCTCCACATGGAACGAAGCGCCCCCGGCACCGTCAGGGTTGAACAGCAGCCTCACCTTTCCGGGCTTTCCGGGCTTTCCGGGCTTTCCGGGGTTTCCGCAGTTTCCGCGGTCCCCGAAGCCTCCAGAATGACCGGGTTCACCTAAGTCACCTGGATCGCCTGAGTCACTTCGGTCACCGAGTTCAACCGTGATCCGCTCAGACTTGTGGATCACCCTGGTAACAGGCCGATCCACTTCAAGCTCCACTACGATTGGACGGCGCTGCAGTTGAGTCGGATCGGCTATAGCCAGACTCCAGCCTGCCGGATTCTTTTGCAGAACAATAGAGGCTTGACTGCTGCAAGCAATCCCACCGCAGCTATACCAGCCGGGCTGCCAGAAATGCACGGCGAATAGCCCCAATCCTATATCTTCCACCGCATGCACCCGTTCATTCAATTCCACAATCCGTAGGCTTGAATCCCCGGCGAAACCAGCCGTTTCTTCTTCACTCCAGCCAGGCAACAGCACATAGGCATAGGTATCCCCCGCCGGCGCTGCTCCATGATCGAACCAGAGCGTCTGATAGAATCTCTCGATTACCGCAGAGGAACCGGCGTCGTTGATAGCCTTCCAGCTCCCTTGCCGGGCCTCGCGCAAGGCATGGACACAGCAGCGTTCAGGCAAATAAATCCCCACATCCGCGCCCTCGGTACTCCCCTTCATGTGAATCCACTTAGGTTGAATCGTATCCGCTTGTCCCGGAGTCCGGCAAATCTCTGTTCCATCTGCGGTAATCCTATTGTCTCCTGCCGGGTTCAATTTCCGGTTTTCTATAATCGTTTCCACTCTGGCGAAATTCCGGCTCTGAATACCCGAACCTAAGGCCACGATGCGGTTACCGAACAAAAACCAGCTTTTGAGCGCATTCAGTCCATCGGCTTCGTTCACAACATCCTGTAGCTCCATGGCAATGGCGCCGTATTGGTTATGCAGCACAGCCCCGCCAACGTAAGCTCTATGACTTAAGCGGCCTTGCCCGGCTCCATCCTCCTGCAATGTCTTCGTTACCGTAGTTCCAGGCAAGCGGTAGGGATCAACCGTCGGCCAGTAGCCATCCGCATACTGCCCCAAGTCACTATTGTACAGATGGCTCATGCCATACGAAGTATACCAGCCCTTCAGATGCTCCCTGTTGATAGATTCATAGCTGTAGATCCGGCTGGAGAACATACTGATCGAGTAGGCAAAACCCGGACCCTGCAGCACCGCCCGGTCCATATGGGCAAACAGTCTGCAGAAGCTCTCTTCCCGGGCAGGCGGCATAAGTTCATCGTCCAGCAGCGCTCCAGCCTCAGCTGCGGTATCCGGCGGCGCTTCGGCGATGTACGGTTTGTAGGTGTCGGCAACAATCCACGCCTTCACTCTGGAGAGCAGCCGTGCCTGATCCGCCACATCCAGAATACGCGAGAAGCGCAAGCAGGAGGTAATCACGGAGTGTCCGCTCTCATGATTCTGCGAATCCTCGCGTGAGACTTCCCTGCCGCTCACCATATCCAGCATAGAACCCCTGAACATAAGGAGCACGAATGAATCCTCAATCCACCCGGCTGTCAAATCCCGGGCCTCGCCCGGCAATTCCCAGGGGGTATCGTGTAACCACACCATCAGGCGGACCACATCATGCAGCAGTGACACCCCATATCCCCCGGTGTAGGCATACTTGTCATGCTGAATAAAGGAGCCGTCTTCGTAAAAGCCGTCCCCTTCACTGGCATTCCTGAACAGCGGAAGCAGCGCATTCCGGGCTGCAAGGAGCTTCTGTCCGTCGCCCCGGATAACGGCCGTCAGGGCAGCCGCCGTAGATTTCCAGACCAGATTCGCTCCCGTTGAAGGCGGAGCCTCAGCTACGAACCACTGCGCATGAAACGCCGGATCGCCCACATACTTGTCTACGGGAAGAAGCAGAGACTCTATGAACTCCTTATCCAGCAGCTCCTCCATGAGCAGCAGGGTCTCCAGCAGGGCAATCGGCACCCCAATCTCCCAATACCACCAGTTGCCATAAGGCTGACATATTTCGTTGTATCTATGCTCAGACAGCCATTCTAATCCATATATGATCTTTAGCCTTAATGTGTAGTCCATATAATAGGGACACTCGGGAGACTTCAGCGCGATGGCCATCTCCTTCAAACGGAGGATGATCTGAAATACATCCGCTGCATTCTCCTGATACGGGATATCTGCCCACAGCAACTCCTGATGATAAAGCATCTTATCCCTGGAATCGCGGACCCGCTTCAGCGATTCCGGACGAAGCGTATCTCCCACGAGATATTGCAGCCATTTGTTTTTTAAGCTCTGCATGGATATTCTCTCCTTGAGCCAACTGCCCTACCTTGACGGTTGTTTGCCTTGCTCCCGCTCCGCGAGCGGAGAAGGTGGAATTAGGTTTCCCCACTCTCCGGGTTCAGCACCCAGCTCCAGGAGAAGCTTGCCTCCTCCGGCGATTTCTTCATGGCGGACCCATGCACGGTCCAGCTCCTGACCATTGAGCGAAGCGGACAGAATATACCTTTTGCCGGACCCACTGCCTGCTCCTTGTGTCTCAATCGTCAGAGGTACCGGATTCGCCTGTGCGCCCAGCAGCAGCGTCACCTTATTGAATACCGGAGGAACGAGGAAATAGAGGTCTTGGCCCATCAACGGATACAAGCCCATGGCTGAACAGATGTAGAAGGCACTCTGGCAGCCCATATCCTCGTTATCCCCCAATCCGTCACGTTCAGCGCGGAAGTAAGTCTCCAGACATTCCCGCACCCGGTCCGCCGCCTTATCCGGTCTTCCTGCATAAATGTACAGGTAAGGAATATGCAGCATGGTTTCTTTGGAGTTATAGAATCCCCCGTCAAAAAAATAATCCAAATGCCGGATGAATGCCTCCTTCCCCCCATGCCGTTCAACCAGTCCATAAAAATCATGATGTGTGCTGAATGACCATTGCAGACTGGTGCCTTCGTAGAAATACGGATCGTTCCACGAATCCGGCAGGCAGGATTCCGGGTCAAATGACGTTACCCATTCACCGCCGGGCAGCCGGGGTGCAAAACACTTCATATCCTCGCGCCATAGATTCCATAGCTTCTCCGAGCTTGTATAATAGTCCTCCGCCGTCTCTTCCTGCTCCAGAACCTCAGCCAGCCGACCGATGCACCAGTCCTGATAGGCATATTCCATATGACGGGAGACACAATTCTTCTTCACATCCGTGGACAGGTAGCCTAAGGAGTGGTAATCCTTCAGATGACGGCCATAGAGCCAGGTATCCGGCGAGGGAACCTCATTATTCTTGCGCATCTGCTTGAGGGCCTTCGCATAGTCGATGCCCTCAAGCTTCTTCAGCGCAGCTTCACAGAACAGAATATCTGCGGAGCTTCCCCCTTGGATCATGGCGCTATGCCCCATGATCCAGGCGTCCGGCAGCCAGCCGGTATGATCCGCGATATCCAGCAGACAATTCAGGATATCCGCTTCAAGCTGCGGATCGAGCAGTGTAATCAACGAATTCGCGTTCCGCACACTATCCCAGAGCGCGTACAGGTCGGTATAATGCCGGACCCCTGATTTCCAGGCAAAGTTCTCATCGTCAACTCCGAGGTCACTCGGCATACAGAACAGACGGGCCATCAGGGTATAGAACAGCCGGGTATGCTCCCCGCTCCCCCCTTCCACGGTGGCCCTGCTGAGTTTATCCTCCCAGATGTTACTAGCCGCCTGGCGTATGTCATCGAATCCGGCGGACGCTTCCCGGTCCACACTGGCTCTGGCCTTGCCGGTACTTACATAAGAAATGCCAGTCTTCGCCACCAGGACTCCGCAGTTGCCGAAGCTAAGGGAGGCCTTGCAATTCGGGCCATCCACAGACGCCCCTTGGCGTACTCCGCCCGCATCCATCAGCATGTGGCTCTGTATCGGCTGGTCGAAGCGGATATAGAAGTAGACGGAATAGGGGAATTCATGCCCCCAGCCCCCGCGCAGGTCGCAGCGGCCTGCCAGCTCATACCCGGACAGAACTTCAATATACCCCCCGGTCGAGACTCCGGTGGTCTTCCCGGGTTCATCCCCGCCAACCTGAATCACCGCCCCTCCGTCAATCAGCAAGCCCGCCGATGCATCAGCCGGATAGGTGTAACGGTGGACTCCGGTCCGCATCGTGCTGGTCAGTTCAGCCTGGATGGCAGCAGGCAGCAGCTTCACGCTGTAATACCCTGCTTCGGCATGTTCATCCCCCTTCTCATAGGGGTCTAACTGAAACCGCGGCATTCCGGTATAGGGGGTGAAGCCGACATTGCCATAACGCCCGCCGCCCCCGGTTCCGCTGACATGCGTATGACTGAACCGGATAATCGGCCGCGAGCTGTCGTAGCCGTGGGATAGCTGGGGCGGCAGGGTATCCGGGCCCAACCGGACGATACTGTTCGGCAGATAGGGTCCGCACAGGCAGTTATTCTCCCCGTCCACGCCGATGAACGGATCTACATCGTCCACTCTTCTTTTACTCAAATCAGGTCCTCCTTCCTTGCCATGAATCTATTCCCTCTACCAAAAGATTTCATTCTCTCCCTTGAGCTTCAGCAAAGCTTCCAGAAAGAAATAGTCGCCGTAAATGATCGGCACCTCCACTTCGGCATTGGCCGGGAAGCTGCCGGTCCCCTTGGTAATGAGCGCTTCTTCCGCCGGGTCTTCCGGCGCGTAATGGCGGAACAGCGATTCCGTGATGGCACTGCCGATCTTCCGGTACCGGTCGCCTTCTTCTCCCTCCAGCAGATAGGCTATCTCCAGCATCCCGCTGGCCGCACAGGCTGCCGCCGTTGAGTCCTTGGCCCATAGCTGATCTGCCGGGGCGCGGAAATCCCAGGGCGGCACCAGATCCTCCGGCAAATGTGCGGCGAAATAATCCGCTGCCGCCTTGGCAGCATTCATGAAGCGGATGTCACCCGTATACCGGTATCCGATCGCGAATCCGTAGATCGCCCAGGCAGATCCGCGCGACCAGGCGGAATCCGGACTATACCCTTGTCCGCCCAGCGCTTCGATCCGCTCTCCTGTCTCAGGATCGAACCGGACAATATGATGCACCGAGCCGTCCTCGCGGATGAATTCCCGCAGCGCCATTTCCGAATGGGCGACGGCGATGTGACGGTACCGGGGGTCCTGCAGTTCCCCGCTGGCCCAGTACAGCAGTCCAAGATTCATCATGCAGTCGATGATCGCCAGCCCTTCACTGCCTTCATGCAGCCAGGCACGGATGAAATTCCCCTTGAGATTGAACCGGCTGGCCAGATGGCTGGCAGCGATCAGCCCTCTTCTCCGGGACAGCCTGTTACCGGTGAGCTTGTAATCGGCAACCGCTGACAGACTCCAGAGGAAGCCGTTATCGTGATGGAGCTGTTCATATTCCTGAAGAGGTCCGTCTAGTTGCTCCTCGCAGCTCTCGGCAATGCGCCGGTATTCCTCATCGCCTGTGGCCCGGTAAGCCAGCCACAGAATGCCCGGCCAGAATCCGTTAGTCCAGCAATCCGGGTCACGCGCATCATATTGTCCTCCGTAGGTGGCATTCGGGAAGGTGGCTCCGATCCGGCTCCGTGTACGGCTTAATTTGTGCTGGGCGTAGTCCCAGGCTTCGTTGATCCAAGTCTCCATAGTCTCTAGGTCTTCCTTTCTCGTCTACAAATTAGAGGGCAGGATGCCCGGAAATAACGGACCTCCTGCCATCCTCGCACTGTCAGTTATTGCGCTGCTTTCCAGGCATCAATCTGGGTCTGCAGTTCGGTCTTGACCTTCTCAATGCCGGCCTTCTTCAATTTCTCATTGCGTTCCGCAAGCATCTTGGCAGGGTCAGGAATCGCCCCTGTGCTTGCGGCCCGGTATTCACCAATGACCGAGGTGAGCTGGGTAATCTCGTTCTTCACCGGAGATTCATCGAAGACGAAGCCCAGCAATGGAGAGCGTTTGGCCTCATCATTGAATTGCTTCCAGCTTGTATACAGATCATCCGGCTGGCCCGGCTTCAGATAATTGATCAGCTGATTGCCGACCACCCAGAACAGGGCAGAACTGCCATACCCGGAATCGGCAATCGGCTCGATCCGGTTCTCGCTAATCTTCTTGTAATGGGTACCTTCGATCCCGTTAACGAACAGGTTCACGGCATACGGATCGGTATGCAGCGCATTCAAGACCATCATCGCCCGCTCCGGGTCTTTGGAGGTGCGGGAGATGGAGAACATGGACCCGGCTGCCAGATCCGTGGTCACGATAGGCTCTTCAATTACCTTGGACACGAAATCATATTTATTGTCCGAGGCGATTTTCAGCTCAATATCCGCGCCCGGCTTCCAGACCGCCTGCTGCATCCAGATCTTGCCCTGCTTGCGTAAATCCCCGATCTCTGTCGTTGTAGTCGCAGCATCGCTGTTGATATAGCCCTTCTCGTAATAGCTGCGGTTCAGCTCATACTCGGCTTTGGCAATGGATGAAATCTCCGGATCAACGACTGACTTAATCTGGATGTTATCTGTATTTGTGTAGTCATAGAGGAATAAAGGAATCTTGTTCGGCGTCGGCCCGATAGCGCGGAAGTTCGAGCGGGTCTCATACATCATCCCTTCGCCCGATTCCTTGAGGAAGTCCAGAATCAGCTCCGGCTCCTTCTCCTTCAGCAGCTTGAACCAGGGTTCAAAGTCTGACATCGTCTTAATATCCTCGATAGGAATATTATATTTGTCGATGATATCCTTGCGGTACGTGTAGGCCTTGCCTTGGGTAATCTCTTTGTTGGTCGGAATGCCGTATAATTTGCCTTTGTAGCGCGGAGCCTCCAGATAGATCGGATTAAGGTTTTCTGTGATGCCCTGCCCATACTTCGCCAGCAGATCATCCAGATCCAGAAAAGCTCCCTTGGCCACATTGCCGAAGAAATTCAGCCATGACGCGGTAAACACCAGATCCATCGGCTCACCGGCATTGAGCATCAGCTCCGTCTTCTGCTTGTATTCACTGGAGGCAATCGGCTGAAGATCAACGGTGGCATTGAATTTCTCTTTGAAATATTCACTCAGCTTGGCTTCCACCAGCGCATCATCCCGCTGCGGCGCACCGAAGTAGATAATGGACACCTCGTAAGGCTTCAGTGATGCTGTCCCGCCGGCTGGCTCCGCGCTGCTTGCACTGTTCGTAGCTGCTGCTCCGCTGGAAGCCTCCGGCTTGGCAGCCCCCCCGTTATTGCCGCCGGAGCACGCCTGCAAGGATAAAGCCAGCACCAGAATCATCGCCGTGAATAGCGGTTTGCGCTTTTTTACCTTTGTCATATTAACCCTCCCTAGTTGTTCATACTTATATATAGAACGGCAGTCTGATCGCCGGTTCCACCACGCTTTAACCCTTCACTGCCCCTACCGTCAGCCCTTTGACAAAATACTTCTGAAAGAACGGATACGCAATCAGAATCGGTCCCATCCCGATCACCGCCATAGCCATCTGCAGGGATTCGTTCGGAAGATTCTTCATCATATTGGGATTCTGGGCAGCCAGCTCCACATTATTGCGCAGATACTGCACATCGTTGAGGACGCGCATCATCAAATACTGCAGCGGATATTTGTCCTCGCTGGTGATATACAGCAGCGCATTGAACCAGTCGTTCCAATAGCCGATGGTACTGAACAGGGCCATGGTCGCCAGGACCGGCAACGAGAGCGGCAGAACGATCCGCAGGAAGATTCTCAGCTCCCCCGCACCGTCAATTCTGGCCGATTCGATCACCGCCGGATGAATGGTCGTCTGGAAGAAGGTCCGCATAATAATGACGTTGAACGGCACAATCAGCATGGGCAGAATCAGTGCCATATACGAATCCTTGATATGCAGCGCCTGCGTATAGATCAGATATCTGCTGACCATCCCGCCATTGAACAACATCGTGAAGAACAAGAAGAAGGTAAACACATTACGGAACGGATAATCCGCACGCGAGATGGGATAAGCATACATTGCCATGAGCAGCACGCTAAGCGCTGTACCTGCAATAGTGATGGTGAAACTCACGCGATATCCCGACACAATCGTCATCCAGTCCTTGAAGATCGACTCATAGGCAATGAAGGACCACTTATTCGGAATGAAGCTGTACCCCTGAGTCAGAATGGACTGCCCGTCTGTGAAGGAGACAATGATCACAAGCAGAACAGGCAGAAAGCACAAAAGGGAGAGAATGACGAAGGCCAGGTTCAAAAGTACATTGGAAGTGGCCGAGTTGCTGCCGATAGAATAACTGGAGTTGCTGTTCATAAGGGTTCTCCCTTCTTCATTAGAATAGTGCCTGTTCACGGTCGATTCTCCGGACGATGCTGTTCGTCGCAATGACCATGATGAATCCGACAACAGACTGCACAAGCGCCGTGGCCGAGGACATGCCGATATCATTCAATTGCATCAGGGCGCGGTAGACATATGTATCCACGGTATCCGTTACCGGATACAGCGCTCCTGAATTCATAGGCACCTGGAAGAACAGCCCGAAGTCGGAGCTAAAGATGCTGCCCATGGACAGAATCGTCATAATAATGATGACCGGCCGGATAAAAGGGAGCGTGATATGCGTAATCTGCTTCCACTTGGAAGCCCCGTCAATCAGCGCCGCCTCATAATATTCCGGATCAATTCCGGCAATCGCCGCGATATAGATCACTGCGCCGAAGCCTGCATGCTTCCAGGCGTTGACAAACACCAGAATGTAAGGCCAATATTCCTTCTCCGAGTACCAGAAGATCGGGTCTTGACCGAAGGCCTTAAGCACTGTGGCATTAATGAAGCCGTGATCCGGCTGCAGGAAAGCGTATACGAGATAACTCACCACTACCATGGACAGGAAGTGCGGCAGGATGATGAAGCTCTGGTACACCTTCGCCAGCAGCCGCCGCCGGATCTCATTGATGGCTACCGCAATCGACACCGACAGCACTAGGTTCAGGATCATGAAGGTCAGACTGTACAGCAGCGTATTGCGCACAATCCGCCACATGTCCCCCGAAGAGAACAGGAAGCTGAAATTATCCAGCCCCACCCAGGGACTGCCCCAGATCCCGTCCATATAATTCACATTTTTAAAAGCAATAAATATGCCGAACATCGGCAGATAGCTGTGCGCCAGCAGGACAAGCACTGCAGGCAGCAGCATCAGTGTCAGCGCCTTGTACTTCCACATAGCATGGATAAATCTTGAGAATCCAGTGGCTCTACTCATGGTCCATTACTCCTTTCATGGACTAATTATAGAACCATCTGCCCTCCGCTTCGATGATGCATTCCCGCATAACTGTGATCTTTTACAAGTCCGTTCTCGCTGCCTCAGACCCCGCCCGGCTTCAGCGGCAAGGTAATCACTGCCCGTGTCCATCCGTCCCCGGTCCGCTCATAAGCCAGCCCGTAGGCCTCCCCGTAATGGAGCCGGATGCGCTGATGCACGTTCCTGATCCCGTATCCTCTCGGACTCTGCTCTTCTTCCAGTATGGCCTTAAGCTCCTCCAGATCTACCGGCAGATGTCCGTTATCCTCTACGGTGAAGCGCAGCATGCCCTCTGCCTGCACCGCCGAGACCCGGATCTCTCCTTCTCCATCCATGCCGCGCACGCCGTGAAGAATAGCATTCTCAATCAGCGGCTGAATGATCACCTTGGGCATCTCGAAGTCCCGCAAGGCATCGTCAATCTGCCACCGGACCTCAAAGGTATCCGGGTAACGCTTGGTCTGAAGCCGGGTGTATGCCTGTGCATGCTCCAGCTCCTCCCCCACCGTAATCATCTTCCGCCCCCGGCTGAGGCCGATCCGCAGCAGCATCGACAAGTCGCGGACCATTTCGCCGACCTCGGTATTTCCGCTGTCCAGCGCATACCAATAGATCGAATCGAGGGTGTTGTACAGATAATGCGGGGTAATCTGGGACTGGAGCATGAGCAGCTCATATTCCTTCTGCTTCAACTGCATCCCGTAATTCTCTTCAATTGAATGGTCCAGCCTGCGGGTCATTCTGACGAAGGAGCCTTGGAGAATGCCGAATTCATCCTGGCGCAGCGGTTCCTCGGATAGCGGCAGCTTTTTGCCGGGCTCATAGATCTTCATCACCGAGACCAGCTCGACCACAGGCCTCACCACAAGTCTTACCATATACAGGACAAACGTCAGGACGAACGCCAAGAAAATGAACGAGATCACCACAAGCAGCCGCTGAAACCAGATGAGCTTGCCGGTTATGGACTCTAACGGGATTTTGTACAATAATCTGGTGTGGAATCTGGAGCTGTCCGAATACGCATACAGCCATTCCTCTCCGCCTTCTTGCGCAAAGGTATAGCCATAGGGGACATCCGGTTCGAGGTGCTTGCCAAGCTCGCCGGGGGTAAGGCCGCCTACGCCGGTGGACATCAGCAGCTCCCCGCTGGTATTGAACAAGAATGCCCCGGCAGCGGCAGGCTGCTCCACCGAGACCATGTCACGGGTCAGCATGACTTCTATCTTGTTGACGGCCAGCAGGCCGATCACCTCGTTATAATTGCGGGGATTCAGAATGCTGCGCATGAAGGAGATCGTGTTCTCGCCGCTCCCGGACGGAATGACACGCAGCGCTCCTGCGCCGCTGACATCCATCAGACTGGTGTTAAGCTCAGGCAAGCCGCCGCTGGCCCCATCCAGGTATTTGAAGCCTTTGGTCTTGTAGGACAGATCGAACGGCGTTGCCCTGCGCTCAATATTCTTCATATATATGGCATATTCCGTGCCGCCGGTGGACCAGCTATCCAGTATATTGTCGGCCTGCCGGATCTCATTCAGCGTGTCAATTCCGGTCCAGAAGCTGTATCCTTCCGGGTTGCTGAAGAACTGGCTGTCGAGCAGCGTTATCGTCCGGTCGTTAACCGCAGACAGGGTCTTATCAATCGTGACATGATTCTGCTTGACCAATTGCAGAGTCGTACTGCCGACCTCCTCCTTGATGGTGTTCAGCGCCACATATGCAGAGACCCAGCCCACCACGATAAAAGGCAGCACGATGCACAGCAGGAACGCCAGAATCACTTTATGCTTCAGTCTGAGTCTCAGCCTCTGTTTGAGCCTCTGTCTAAGCTTCTGCTTCAGCCCGTTCCCCTCCTCTGGCCTGCTTGCGGAATTCCGCCGGGGTCAGGCCCAGCACCCGTTTGAACATCCGGCTGAAATGCTCCGGCGATTCATACCCGACCGCATAAGCAACTTCATACCGCTTTTTGTCTGTAGTAGCCATCAGATGCTTGGCCTCCTCCATCCGCAGGGCGGTCACATAATCCCACAGATTCATCCGCATCTCGCGTTTGAAAATATAACCCAGATGCGCCGCGCTGAAATGGACCTCCTCGGAAATATCCTGGATCTTCAGCGCCGGATTCCGGTAATGGTTCTGGATGTAGCTTGTAATCCGTGAGATTACACTCGGGTCTCCGGCCGGGTCCTGCGGCGGCAGCGGCGAATCCATCTGCTGCTGCCCTCTGTTCAGATGCTCCTGCATGGCGATGTCGCCATAATAGAACACCTTTTGCCCGGGATGAACACTGCTCCGCCCGGCAGCCGTATCCGCTTCTTCCAGCAGTCCGGGAAGTGTAGAGACACCCCCGCCGAGTGTGCTGAGTCCGATAATAGCCTCCGCATTCAAATGCTGCTTCAGGTTCATGGCGATCATCTGCCCGATCATCTGGATCTGCGAGTGCACTCTAACCTGGGGATCCCCCATATCTTCAGCGGATAACTGAATGAGGCTGATGATCGAATGGCCGAAGCCGTTAAAGGTTATGCCGTCCCATTCGGTCAACGTTTCGTTTATAATATTGAGGGCCGCATATTTCAGCAGCTTGCGGTCATGTAGCGTAACCTGCTGGCGGCTGAATCCGGCCTGGCTGTAATCTATACGGATGGAGATCACTCCGAAATAGGGCCCTTGCAGCAGGCCGCCCAATTCGCCCGTGATCTCTTCAATATCCTGCGGCGTCAGATTCCGCTCGGTGACCAGCTCCATCAGCCACTCCTCGCGCCGGGAATGCTCCCGGATGTGACTATGCTCCGCCTGCGAGCTTTTCTCAGGAAGCTCCTTCTGGGTTAACGCTTTGCGCACCACCCGCAGCAGCTCCGTCCGCTCCACCGGCTTCACCAGATAATCCTTGGCTCCCAGCCGGAGCGATTTTTTGGCGAAATCAAACTTCTCATGGGCTGAAATGACGATCACCGGAACATTCCACTGCTCCATATAGATATTCTCCATTAATTCAATTCCACTCATCCGGCCCATCTGGATATCGGTAAGCACCAGATCATAATGATCCATCCGTAAATAGTCAATCGCTTCAAAGCCATTGATGGCCGTCTCCACCTCCGTGATGTTCATATCGGAAGTGAGCAGGAAGTTTCGGATCCCCGCACTCACTCTCGGCTCATCATCCACAACGAGAATTTTATACATGATGTCCCCCTCTTTCGATTGCCAATTCATCGCCAGGCAGCTTCAGGTGCTTCTGTGTACCACAGTACACTTGCAATAAATAAGCGTAGATGATCTATTTCCGCTTTTCTGTGATCTATTTCCGCATATTGTGCCGCCAGCTTCTATTCGTCCCCCGTTTCATGGATATAGCTCCTTTACACCCCTAGTATAGATCACATATTTCCTGTAATTCATCATGGATTAGTGATAGTAACTCTTTTATGCTACCTTTGCAAGCGTTTTCATATAAAAGAAAGGAGAGCAGGGTTAACGATATTCCATTATGAGGAGGTTCTACGATGTTCATCCGAAGTCCATTCCCCCAGAGATTTCACAAGTTCGTATCTGTAAGCCTCAGTCTGTTGTTAATTCTATGCAGTGTTGCTCTGCTCCCCCGGCCTGCCGCCGCTGCTGTCGCTCCCTTGCCGGGTCCCGCTCACCCTCTCTTATATGATAATTTCGCCGGCGGAGGAGTGTTCAAGCAGAACTGGACCAACTGGTTCAATCAGAGCGGCGGCAGCGGAACCTTCACCAAGACCACACAAGGCACCCGCACCATAGGAAAATTCACGCAAACCCCAAGCTCCTCTTCCTCCTGGGCCAAGTTTCAGCCGATGAACGAGACCTTCGACCTCTCAGGCTACCGTTATATGAATCTGTCGCTGAACAATGCAGGGTATGCCCAGTCCCTTATTCGTGTCGTCATCAGCGACGGGATTACCAATTACAATCTGACCGGAGGCTATGTTCCCGCCACGGCTGCCTGGACCGATCTGCAGTTCGATCTTGATGCCTTGTCGCCCAAGATTCAGAAGAAGAAGGTGAAGCTGGAAATCTGGCTGCGACAAGGCGGGGGGACTTACGGGGAAATGCTGGTCGATGATATTGTGTTCACTACAGCATCCAGCGGGGCCGCTCCCCAGCTAAGTCCGGCAGGGATGACAGCCAATACGGACGGCAGCTACAACCAGAACACCAATTTCACCTTTGAAGTTACGTATACCGACCCGGATAATGAGCCTCCTTTTGCCGTCCAGGTCATTATTGATGATACCGCCTATGCCATGCGCGAGACGGACCCCGCCGATCAGACTTACACCGACGGCAAAAGCTACAGGTACATGACGAAGCTTCCGGCCGGGCCCCATACCTACTATTTCCATACTACCGATACGACCTCGGATGAAGTCGCTACCAGTGTCCAGACGCTGAGTGTTGTCCAGGCCTCCTCCGTAATTGATATTGCCGTGAGTCAGGCCGGATATAGCGCAGGTGATCTCAAGAATGCCAAGCTCATCTCAGACACCACCGTCACAGATGCCACTTATGAAATACTGGACGGGACTAATGTGGTCTATTCAGGCACCATGACCTATGAGGGTCTGCATTGGAACAAGCATGTCTACTCCATCGGCTTCACACCTGTCACTGATTCGGGGAACCAGTATCGAGTGCGGAGTAATCAGGTATATTCCTACTCTTTTGAGATCGCTCCGAATCTGTGGGATCAATATAAGGATGAAATGACGGCCTTTTACCGGCTTCAACGGGCCTCCGTAGCGACCAGTGACGCTTATCCGGCAGGCTACAGCAGCGTCGCTCCTTCGGCCAAGCTCTACCATGCCGCAGGTCATCTGGATGATGCCCAGTCTGCGGACGGCCTGACCCATTATGATCTGACGGGAAGCTGGTATGATGCCGGGGATTACGGCAAATATGGCGGCAACCAATGGGTCGGCGCAGAGATTGCCTTGGCTTATACACGGTATGCTGACCAAGACAGCGTGAAGTACGATAACGAAAGCAATGGTATCCCGGACCTGGTAGATGAAGCGGTCTTCGGCAGTGAATACCTCATTAAGTTCGCGGATCAGCTCGGCGGGGAAATGTATAACCTGCGGAATAATGCTTCTTTCGTTCATCCCGAGAAATCCACCGACAATGTCTCCGGCTCCGCCGATGACCGGAAGCTGACGGACCTGAGTGTCGGCGGCTCCGCTAAGTCCGCAGGCACGCTTGCCGCAACCGCACGGGCCATCCGTACTGCGGTTAGCGAAGGTGATATCGCGGCATCCCAGATTGCGGAGCTGACGGATTTCGCCAATCAATGCGAGAACGCGGCGGTTACCTTTTATGAATATGTGGTTGCCAATCCTGACGGTCCCATCGGATCTTACTCCACCAGAGGAGGCATCCCTAATTCCAAGCTGCTGGCAGATGTGGAGCTGTACCTGTTGACCGGCGATACCCGGTATAAGAATGCAGCCACAAATACGATTAACACCTTAACCCTGGGCGACATCTCCTCCACGAACTACTGGGATATGAGCCCGCTGTCCATGGCTGAATTCTATCCGGTTGCCGATGCTGCAACGCAGTCTCATATTCACAGCCTGCTCAAGGGGCAAGCCGACTTCTTCCTCTCCATGTCCGACGATACCCCGTATGGAGTCCTGAACCAGTTCAAAAACTTCGGGGTGAACGAACCTCATGCTTCTTATCTGGGGGACATGCTGCGGTATTACGAATTATTCGGTGATCCGGCAGCGCTTCAGGCAGTGGTGAAAGGAATGTACTGGGTGTTCGGAGAGAATCCGTGGAATATCAGCTGGGTATCGGGCATTGGCACCCATCATGTGATGTTCCCGCATACCCGCTACAATGAGGAATCCAATACTGCGGGTGACACCGGGATTATCCTTCCGGGGGCGATGGTCAGCGGACCTAATATGAAGGACCCTAAGAATAAAAGCAGTGTAAGCCCGTGGTATGAGGACCGTTCCCTCTATCTGGATGATACGAACCAGTGGCGGTACAACGAATTCAGTATTAGCATCCAAGCCGGACTGCTCTATACCGTTATGGGATTAAGCGCTACGCCGGGGGCAGGTGCAGATCATGCAGAGGTACCGCCTGCCCTGCCGGTACTCTCTCCGGTGATTGGTGAATGGGTACGGGGAGAGGTGACTGTTTTTGCCCAGGCGGGGGAAGGGCTGAGCGATGTGGAATATGCGGCAACCGGATTGCCCTATCAGCCGATGACTGTCTCCGGGAATGTGTATTCCTCGGTGAGCGGCGCTGTCTACGCTGCGCTCATTGATGAGAGCCAGTCCTTGCCTTATACCAACCGGAGAGTGGATGTCCGCGCCAAGGGTCCTTCCGGCGGGTACACCTATAGCTCCACTCATTACACCGTAGCTCCACCGTTGCCGGACCCTTCCACTCCGCTGTTATATGATGATTTCGGAGGCAGCGGGTTCTGGGGCGGTTCAGCGGCCAACACCACCTGGGTCAACTGGTATAACCAGAACGGCGGCACAGGGACGTTCACCAAGGTAACCGCAGACGGTCGTACCGCCGGACAGTTCAGCCAGACCCCGGCTAGTGTGAACTCAGCGGCCAAATTCCAGCCGTGGAACGATGTGGTCGATCTGAGCGGCTATCAATATCTGAATATCAGTCTTGAGAATCCGGCCTCGCCTGACCTTAGAACACGGATTGAGATCAATGACGGCAAAAGAACCTACAATCTGACAGGCGGCTGGGTCGAGGTTCCTGCGAATTGGAGTGATCTGCAATTCGATCTCAATGCCCTGACACCTGCCATCGATAAACGGACGCTGAAGATGTCCATCTGGCTGAAGCAGAATACCGTCACTCCGGGGCAAATGCTGGTTGACGAGATCAAAGCGACCAATAGAGTCAGCGGAAGCGTGCCCACGCTGACCGCAGGAGGGGTAAATCACACTACCGGCACTCCGCAGACCGAGTTCACCTTCAATGTAACCTATACCGACGCGGACAATCAGCCTCCATTCACTTTGGAGCTGATTCTGGACGGCGTTGTCCGCAAAATGCAGCCTCTAAATCCGGGAGACACGAATTATGCAGACGGCAGAATCTATCAATACAAGACCAAGCTGCCCCCGGGCCAACATTCCTATTACTTCCACACCACCGACACCTTCACTGATGCGGTAAGCACCGGGATGCAGAGTGTGCCGGAGGTTAGTGAAGAGCCGTAAGTTGTAGAGAGGTGTGGGATTGGCGGAGAGGCACAGGGTTAGCAGGAAGTCGTGGGATTGGCGGGGAAGCGCTGGGTTAGCGGAGAGCTTCAGAGTTAGCAATGAGCCGAAGGAATACCCCGTACTTTAGCTCCAGTGAGAAGAAATTGACGAGTTTGAAGGTGGAATAGAGAAAGGATATACTATAACCATGCACAGCGGTGCAGTCTGATAGCATTATTACCAGAGTGCATCGCTGTAACATCGGGGCTGTCACAGCTACAACCCGCAGACTGTTGACAGGATGTGGAGGACTGGAGTGATAGCGAATGAACGGAGGGGTTCTACGATGAGTGATGAAGATATCATGTGGCTGACTGTTGACGATCCGCTGGCGAAGTCTGTGGTACAGGCGATTCGTACCGGCGATGTGCCGGGATTGACACAACTGCTGGCCGGTCACCCGGGGCTGGCTACAGCACGGATTGTTGGGACTGAAGCGGGGCGTGCAAGTAATGAAGGCAGCGGGGAGACTGGCGATGCTGAAACTAGCAGCGTGGGCGCTGGCAATGCTGAGACTAGTCATGAAGTCACTGCTAACTCTGAAACTGGCGGCGGGCACATTAGCAACACTGGGGTTAGCAGCGAAGGCCCTGGCAAAGCTAATAGTGCCGACGCTGGGACTAATAATACTAGCGGCGGCACTGGTCGCGGAATGTCGCGCACGCTGCTGCATATTGCCACCGATTGGCCGGGGCATTATCCCAATAATGCAGCGGTTGTCACCGTGCTCATTGAGGCAGGCGCAGAGGTAAATGCGCAGTTCAGCGGTCCGCACAGCGAGACGCCGCTGCACTGGGCAGCGAGCTGCGATGACGTCGAGGTACTGGACCTGCTGCTCGATGCCGGGGCCGACATCGAGGCATCGGGTGCGGTTATCGCCGGCGGGACCCCGCTGGACGATGCCGTGGCGTTCGCACAATGGCGGGCGGCGCAGCGGCTGGTGGAACGCGGTGCGCAGCCTGCACTCTGGCACGCGGCCGCACTCGGTCTGCTAGATGCGATGGAGGCACACTTCGCCGGACATCCGCTTCCGCGCCGCTACCCATGGGGTGCAAGCTCCGCTTCAGCAGCACCGGACGAGATAAACGTAGCGTTCTGGTGCGCCTGCCACGGCGGACAACGCGCCGCCGCCGAATTCCTGCTCGCCCGGGGAGCCGAGCTGAACTGGCCTTCCCCATGGGACGGCCTCACGCCCCTGGACGCCGCGAGGCGTAGCCATGCCACAGAACTGGCCGCATGGCTGGAGAGGCTGGGTGCTCAGTCCGCACATCTGTAAGTTGTGCTGGGCGGAATTAGGTGCACTAGTGCTCTTCATTTCCTCATACTGCCCTCCTCCACTCTCACCAATGGGATTTATCCCTCTCATTTCCTCATACTGCCCACCTCCACCCTCACCAAAGGGATTTATCCCTTTTATTCCTCATCGACTCATCTAGTCCCATGCCCGCCCTTATACGGAATGGCAGCCCACAACGAAACAGGACCAGCTCAAGGCTGGTCCTGTGTTCATTGTCGCCGGAAGCTCCGGCACACTATTCATACCTGCTGAAAGCACAGGTTCTTACTTCCCTCCGTCCCCAGCCTGCTGCGACAGCTTGGTCACGATCTGATCGATCGGGTTCATGAACAACGCATACAAGATGGCGGCGTTCTCCTTCTTGCTCAGCGCGGCTCTGGCCTTGTAGTCCATAGCGCCCTTGGCATCCGGCTTGAAGTCCGGTCCGTACAGGCCCAGGGCGACGGCCATTTTCACTGCGGGAACTGCCCATTTATCCGTAGTGCCGGACAGCTTCACCTTCTGGAAAAGCTTATCCGGGTACTTCGCAGTGTACATTCTCCAGATCATGACTGCGGCCTCCTGACGGGAGATCACCCGGTCCGGCTGGAATTCTCCTCTTGCCGTTCCTTCAATCATTCCCAGCTCAACGGCCTGCTGGATATAAGCGGCATCGGGATGGCCCTGCAGATCCGGGAAGGCCAGCTTCTCAGTAGTGCTTCCCTTAAGTCCGCTGCTCTCCATCATCAGCCGCACATACTGGGCGCGCGTAACGCCCGCCTCAGGCTGGAAGCTCAGCGTGGCATCATTCGTCAGATACCCCAGCGACTGAAGCATCTGAACCGGAGCTGCATAAGGATGGCTCGCGGGAACGTCGGCATAACCTGCGCCGTCCGGCCCCTTCTGGGCATAACTGAACGGATTGAGGTAAGGCTCCTTCATATACGCGCTTTGTCCGCCATCCTTCATGGCGAAGCCCGTTAATTTGCCGGTCAGCTCATCCTTGAACAGGTTATCATCTATCTGGATCAGCTTGCGGGAACCCAGGAAAGCATCATTAATCGTTAACGCGCCATTCTGCACAGACACAGTAGACACCAGACTCTTGATACGGAGATCCGCATAGTAGCCGGTGAATGCCTTCAGTGCATCAGCGCTCATCGGCTTGTAAGCATCCAGCTTCACCGGTGCGGCATATTGCGGGAAGAACGTCTGGATAAAAGCCGGGTAGAACAGCTCACGCAGTGTACTTTGCTGATTATAGCCAATGAACACCCCAGTATTCTGCTCGGGAATAAGGAACATATAAGAGCTGAATCCAATCAAATCACCGGCCTTGGTGATAATCTTCGGGCTGCTGCCAGCGCCGGGAAGCTGGAAAGCCGCTTCAAAGCCGTAAGTGGTATTCGGCAGCATCGGATGAATGGAAGAACGGTATTCCTCCATCGATTGTACGGTATCTGCCTTAAGGATGCGGTTCGTACCCGCTGCTCCCCCGTTCAGAAAAGCCGTCATGAACCTCCCGACATCATCGCCGGTGGACAACATGCCGCCATGCGGCATCACGGTTGGCGTCACGTTGTAGAGATCAACCTTTTTGCCCGTGGCGTCATAGGCTGTTGCAAGATTGTCCTTCAGCTTACCTTCCAGCAGGAAGCCGCTTGAATCCATCTTCAGCGGGGCGAAGACATGCTGCTGCATATAATCCTCATAAGGCATGCCGCTGGCCTTCTCCACCACCAGACCGAGCAGCAGCGAAGCGAAATTGTCATACATGTAGGAAGTGCCCGGCTCACGCACCACCGGAGGCATATGCTTCACCACATAATCCTCAATGGACACCTTGGTGGTGAAATCCTCATTGATGTCTTCCGGCAGCGGGTCTTGAATGCGGAAGCCTGTGGTGTGGGTCAGCAGATCCCCCACAGTTACCGGAACCCCAAAGGGGTTGTCGAAGGCCATCGGACCAGTATAAGTCTGAAAATCCGCTTTCAAATCTAGCTTGCCTTGCTCAACGAGCTGCATAGCGGCAGTCGCAGTGAAGGTTTTGGATACCGAGGCCAGACGGAAGACTGTTTTGTCAGGGTCTACCTTACTTTTGGCATCCTTATCTGCAAATCCGAAGCCTTCTTCGATAACCGTCTTGCCATCCTTCACCACCACAACAACCGCACCGGATAGCTGCGCTTTCACCGCATCCGAACTGAAGAATTGCTTGAGGAAGGCCGCAGCATTCTCTGTTGTCAGCGGCTTGGCTGCTGCAGTGGCTGCTGCCGGAGCGGTAGAAGCAGGGGGAACGGCGGCGGCCTGAACAGCCGGAGCCGTAAGTGTCAGAACCAGTGCAGCCGATAGCACGGTCCTCGTCCAAAAGGCAGAGCGGCGGCGCAACAATGATAGTTTCATTCAATTCACTCCATTTCCATAGAATAACACGCACAGTGATAATACGTCTTATCCTGGAAATAGGTTCATTTAAATCGCAGCACCTCTTCCATCTTCTTCAGCTTTCTGTAAATCACCGACCGGTCCACACTCAACCGCTTGGCCGCTTCTGTCCCATTTCCGGAGCAGTCTTTAAGCACTTTTTTGATATAATGCCCTTCAGCTATGGCAGTGAAATCCTTCAGGGTGGAGAGCTGCTGCTTATTCTTCTCGATAAAATGGTCCAGGGAGAACCAGTCGTAGGCCGGCTCCTCTTCCTGCAGACTCAGGGCCACATGCTCGGTTACGACCAGCCTCTCGATGTAATTCCTTAGTTCTCTCACGTTCCCATGCCAGGGCTCGTTCAGCATCTTGTCGAACTCTTCGGCACTGAGCACATATTTCTTGCCGTACATCTCATTGAAGCTGGCGATGAAGCTGGAGATTAACCCTACCAGGTCCAGCTTGCGGTTGCGCAGAGGCGGGATATGAATCGGAATGACGTTGATCCGGTAATACAGATCTTCGCGGAACAGCCCCTTCTTGACCAGACTCCACAGATCCCGGTTGGTAGCGGCAATCACGCGGCAATGGACCGGAATATTGGTAATGCCGCCCACGCGTCGCACTTCATTATTCTCAAGCACCCGCAACAATTTGGCCTGCATCTCCATCGGCATATCTGCAATCTCATCCAGGAACAGCACTCCGCCGCTCGCAATTTCAATCATACCGGCCTTGACCTCCGTCTGCCCCTCAAGCACGCCCTTCTCGTACCCGAACAATTCATATTCAAAAAGAGCCGGAGCAATCGCAGCGCAGTTAATCGGAATGAACGGTCCCTTCCACTTCTCGCTCTTCAGATGGATGTACTTGGCGATCACCTCTTTGCCCGTGCCGGATTCGCCGTAGATCAGCACCTTGCTGTCGTAAGAGGCAATCTGGTTGCAGACCTTGATAATCTGCTTCATCGCCAGACTCTCAGCCACGATGCCCTTCTTCTTCTCTGCCGCCATACCGCCTAACTGCTTCTGAATCTGCTGGGCGACAGGCACATTCGCTTCATAGTAATTCTGCTCCTGGCTGAATTCATTGGAGGTGGTAACTACCAGTTGTACCTCCCCGTCCTTATCCAGAATGGGAATCGCCGACGAGAAGACATGGAAGCCTCTGGAGGTATTGACGGTTTTGGATACCTTCTGCTTGGTCGCAATAGCCTCCATAGTAATAGAGTGAGCGTAATAGCCCGCCTTGACCAGATCCTGAACGTTCGCCTTAAGCAGCTCCTCCAGATGGATGCCAATGGTTAGCGCGGTAAATTCATTGGAGATTAAGATATTCCCGTTCTGATCGGTAACAAATAACGTAGACGGATATTCTTCCACGAGTTCTTCGAACGCGGGTTTACCTGTATTTTTGTTTTTTTTGGTCACATTCATCAGTCCCAACCCATGAGATTAACGCTTACATTCCACCTAGACAAAAAGCCAAACCGCATCATTATATAAATGATACCATTTGGCTAATGGTTAGCAAAACCTTAATTAGGCATGTGCTACAGCTTCAAAGGTTACTTTGCCCATCTTGTCCATGACTTCCTGCGCCTCAGCGAACATGGTGGTGATCATCTCTTCCACGGTGGTAATCTTGTTGACCATCCCGCAGATCTGTCCTGCCATGACGGAGCCGGTATCGGTATCTCCTTCAAATACAGCTCTGCGCAGCGAGCCCAAGCTTAAGCTCTCCAGCTCCTCACGCGATGCCTTCTCATTCTCCATTCTGAGGAATTCGGCAATCATGCTGTTCTTAATGCTTCTTACCGGACCGCCGAGGCTGCGGCCAGTTACGGTTGTGCTGGTATCATCGGCGTTGATGACTGCCAGCTTGAAGTTCTCATGTGTCGGGCATTCCACGGTCGCGAGGAACCGGGTTCCAACCTGAACACCTTGGGCTCCGAGTGCAAAAGCAGCGGCAATCCCGCGTCCATCGGCAATCCCGCCGGCCCCGATTACCGGAATCGATACCGCACTGGCAACTTGCGGCAGCAAGGCCATAGTCGTTGTTTCACCTACATGTCCGCCAGCTTCCGTTCCCTCAGCTACAATCGCATCGACACCGAGCGCTTCCATTTTCTTGGCGATTTTGACGGAAGGGACTACCGGAATCACGATAATGCCATGTTCCTTCAGAATCGGCATATAAGGAGCGGGTGTGCCTGCGCCTGTGGTTACGATCTTCACGCCTTCTTCAATAATAACCTGGATCAGCTCAGGGATATTGTTCATCATCAGCATCAGGTTGACGGCAAACGGCTTGTCGGTGCTTGCTTTGGCCTTGCGGATCTCGTCACGGAGACGGTCGGCGGTGAAGCCGCCGGAGCCGATAATGCCCAGCCCGCCCGCATTGGACACAGCGCCTACCAGTGGAGACACCGCAATCTGAGCCATACCGCCCTGGAAAATCGGATATTTAATTCCTAACAGTTGTGTAATCGACATTATAATTACCTCCATATATTAATTAATGTTGTTTATTTGAACTTCCGGCCGTTCCTTAAGCCGCCTTAGCCACTTCCGGCTCGGGCTTCTGCTTCTCCATCGCTTTGTAGACGAAGGTTAAGGCGAAGCCGACCAGGGAGATGACCAATGCGATGTAAAAGGCGTTCGTGAAGTTGCCGTCATTGGCTGCCGCTACACTGCCGGCAATTCTCGGTCCGAAGAATGCGGCTCCCGAGTAGCCGATGAAGGTGACACCGTAGTTCACGCCGTAATATTTCATACCGAATTTCTCACCGACAATGGACGGGAAGATGCCCATTGTTCCGCCGAAGCACAGGCCGATTCCGGCAATGGCGACAGCAAATCCGGCAACAGAAGACGATAAAGCAATCGTGAGCATCATAGCTGCAATGACCAGATAGATCATCAGCAGGCATTTCACGCGGCCGATTCTATCGGACACTGCGCCCCAGAACACACGGCCCAGGCAGTTGCTCAGCGAGTACAAGCTTACGTAGAGTGCTGCTGCTGCTGCGGTTAAGCCGAACATTTTTTGACCAATTACCGATGCATTCGCGGTTACCATCATACCAGACAGGGCACCGATCAGAAACAGGCAGGCAATCACATAGAATAACGGCTTCTTGATCATCTCGTTCCATGGTACATTCACTCCCGCCTTGGCTGCTCTGGTTACCGGAGGGGTCCAGCCTTCAGGAGCATAACCGGCCGGGGCAGGTTTGACGAGCAAGCCAAGTCCTAGAATAATCACCAGGAAAGCAACACCGAGCGTAATTAAGGCAGACTGTACACCACCACTGGTGATCAGCGCATTAGCGATAGGAGCGATAGCGATGGTGCCGCCGCCATATCCGGCTGTAACGATCCCCGCTGCCAGACCTCTTTTATCCGGAAAGAGCTTCACGCTGTTGCCAATGGTCGAGGAATACACGATTCCCTGACCAATCCCGGTAATGACACCATAGGTGATATACAGCATCCAAGGTGCAGTAGCCAGGCCCGAGAGAATGAACCCAATCCCGAACATCGCACCGCCGATAAAGACTGCCTTCTTGGCCCCCCCTTTATCCACCAGCTTACCGCCTAGGATCATCGGAATTGGGGAAATCGCTGCATTAATGGTAAAAGCAATCATAATATCCGGCATGCTCACGCTGAAAACCTTCGTTAATGGCAGTGCGAAAATACTAAAAGCATAAATGGCGCCTACACAGATATTAATGATCGTTGAGGCAATCAAGATCCTCCAGCGGTTCAACTGTACGTTCATGGTATCATCCCTTTTTTAGTTAGTTTTATAAGTTCAGCTTACGGCACTTACATTGACTATACTTCCTGCAGCACCCGGTTCTTATCGGCGATAATCGACTTCAGCATGCCCCAGTTCTCTTGGAACATAGCCGCGTCCATTTCCTTCAAATCCGGTGAAATGACCGGCTTGAAGTCCATCTGATCCAGAATCTCTGTCTGCAGGTCGATGCCTGGCGCGATTTCGGTTAAGGTCATTTTCCCGTTCAGCAGTTCAAAGACGGCGCGTTCCGTAACATACACAACCGGCTGCTGAACCTTGGCGGCATAAGATCCGCTGAAGGTGATCTGCTGTACCTTTTTGATGAATTTCTTGGCTTTGCCCTCTTGAATGATGTGCAGCTTGCCGTTCTCCACCTTGATCTGCAGCCCGCCCGCTGTAAAAGTACCCGCGAACACCAGCTTCTTCGCCGCCTGAGAGATATTGATGAATCCGCCGCAGCCCGCTACCCGTGTGCCGAATTTGCTGACATTCACGTTCCCCGACTCATCCGTCTGGGCCAGGCCAAGGACGGACAAGTCAATACCGCCGCCGTCATAGAAGTCAAACTGAGCATCATGATCTACAATCGCCTCGGAGTTGTACGCATGGCCGAAGTCCTTCAGACCTGCTGGAACCCCGCCGATCGAGCCTGCCTCTGTGGTCAGAATCAGCTGGTCGTCCACGCCCTCTTCAGCAGCAATGTTCGCTACATTCACCGGGATGCCGACGCCGAGATTCAGAATGGTATTCGGCTGAAGCTCTACGGCTGTGCGGCGGGAGATGATTTTGCGCTCATCCAGCGGCAGGATTTCAATCGAATCTACAGGCACTTTCACATGACCGGAGAACGCCGGATTATACTGTGTATTCTCGGTCTGGTAATGATTCTCCGGGGTGGACACGACGAGGTAATCTACCAGAATGCCCGGAACCTTCACATCCTTGGGATTCAAGGTGCCATTCTTGGCCACGGTCTCTACCTGGGCGATCACGATACCGCCGGAATTGCGGACGGCCTGGGCGATCGGCAGAACCTCCATGTGCAGGCCTTCTTTTTCCAGCGTCAGGTTACCGTTCTCGTCCGCTACGGTTCCGCGGATCAGGGCAATCTGAATCGGGAAGGTCTTATAGAACAGCCACTCTTCACCTTCTAATTCAATCACCTTCACAATGTCTTCTTTCGTGGACGGGGACATCTTGCCGCCCTCCACGCGGGGATCGACGAAGGTCTCCATGCCTACCTTGGTAATCACACCCGGGCGCTTAGCCGCAATCTCGCGGTAGAGCTGGGTAATGACACCCTGAGGCAGGTTGTAGGCTTCGCATTTATCCTCTTCAATCAGCTTGGCCAATCCCGGGGAAGCGATGGCGATACCGCCAATCCAGCGTTTGATAAGGCCTTCATGTCCCAGGTGGCTCATCCCCTTATCACGGCGGTTGCCGACTGCGCTGGCATGCATCACGGTCAGATTCTTCGGTTGTCCGGTCTGCACGAAACGCTCTTCAATGGCGATCCCCATCTCTTCTGCCCAGCAGGATAATCCGAATCCACTCGCTGCTACGGTATCTCCATCCTTGATAAGTTCTGCTGCTTTGGCTGCTGAAATTACTTTTGTCATTTCATCTGCTCCTCTTTATGTGAATTTTTTCACTACACTTGTTAAAAAAATAATGGCCCTTCTGTGTGTCTCCTAATTGCTGCTATGTGCGTCTCATTTTCCTTGTGAAATATTTCGCAATGTCATCGTATTACAGAAAAAAGAACCGGTCAATAGCTCCAAAAAGCCTTGAATTCAAGGTTTTTTTCTGTTGTTTTTTTGCGACTGGCTTGTTTGAACTCAAAGCTTGGTCGTCGCTGTGGTGAACATTTGGACTTCCGGCCGCTGCCCGCCACCAGATTTCTTGATTTTTACCGCTAATAGCGGTTGAAATCCGGTGACTGCTTATGCTTCCGAAGCTAGCTTTCCTACGGAAAGCTTTCAGGCGGACGCTGCCGCTCCTCCAGTTCCAAATTTCCCCTCCGCTTCTTTTTGCTTTTCGTTAATTTCTTTAGTGCTTCATCTGTATTCCCGCGGGGACTGCGAGTCGCAAAATAACCACACTATTTTCTTCAGCCGGGTTGGACGGGCATTAAAATAAAGCGGTCCATGACCTCGCATGTCCGGGGGTTCAGGCAAAGTGTTGACGATGAGACTTCCAGGCATTTTAGCGCGGCCAAAAAAAATAAAATTTTTTTTCTGCGAGGGGTGCATTGCAGATTTGCAACAGCCGATCAGGGTAAAAATAGTTCAAAAAAGAGCCGAAGGGTTGTACACTAGTGCTTGTATATGTTATATTCTGGGCAATTTTATCTAGAGGGGGAACGCTGTCATGACGCATTCCGTCAAACAGGCGATTGTTCAGGGAGAAACGTCGCTCGGGATTGAGTTCGGGTCTACGCGAATCAAGGCTGTGCTGATCGATCACCATTTTGAAACGATCGCATCCGGCACCTATGAATGGGAAAATCAATTCACTAATGGGTACTGGACTTACGATCTCAGGGAAGTAGTTCAAGGGCTGCAAGCAGCCTACCAGCATTTACAGCAAGCGGTTCAGCAGACCTATGGCGTCACGCTGCAAACCGTCGGCTCCATAGGCTGCTCGGCCATGATGCAGGGGTATATTGTGCTGGACCAGGCGGGAGAGCTGCTGGTTCCATTCCGTACCTGGCGCAATGCTACCACAAGCGCTGCTGCTGCGGAGCTAAGCGGAACATTCCAGTTCAAAATTCCAGAGCGCTGGAGTATCGCCCACTTGTATCAGGCTATTTTGAACGGTGAAGAGCATGTGGCCAGAATAGATTATCTTACGACCCTCTCGGGTTACGTTCACTTGCTGCTGACGGGCTGCAGGGCTCTCGGGATTGGGGATGCCTCCGGGATGTTCCCCATCGATGAAGCAACCAAGCAGTACAATGAAGAGATGGTGAAGCAGTTCACCGGTCTAATTGCCGGCAGAGGCTATCCATGGAAGCTGCAAGATATCCTGCCTACAGTGTATACGGCCGGTATGAATGCCGGAAATCTCAGTGAAGCAGGTGCCCGGCTGATCGACCCGTCAGGCCGTTTGCAGGCCGGTATTCCGCTATGCCCGCCGGAGGGCGATGCCGGAACAGGCATGGTGGCTACAGGCAGCGTCAGGAAACGTACCGGCAATATTTCCGTAGGGACGTCGGTCTTTGCCATGTTTGTGCTGGAGCAGAATTTAAGTGCGGTCCACCCTGAGATTGATATTGTGAATACACCGGAAGGCAGCCCGGTAGCTATGGTTCTTGCCAATAACTGCTCCAGCGATCTGAATGCCTGGGTCGGCTTGTTTCGTGAATTCTATGAAGCCATGGGGCTGACGCCTGACATGGACCAGTTATTCAGCGTCCTGCTGAACCAGGCACTGGAAGCGGAGGCGGATGGCGGCGGCTTGCTGAGCTACGGTTACTATTCCGGCGAGAACATCACCGGACTTGCTGAGGGGCGTCCGCTATTCGTCCGTTCGCCGCAAAGCCGCTTCACTCTGGCTAACTTCATGAGAGTGCATCTGTATAGCGCCTTCGCAGCGCTAAGACTCGGAATGGAGATTCTGACCGGGCAGGAACGGGTAACTATTGACCGTATTTCAGCGCATGGCGGATTGTTCCGCACCCCGCAGGTCGGCCAGCGGATCTGTGCGGCTGCACTGAATGTTCCGGTCTCGGTCCTGTCTACGGCCGGAGAAGGCGGCGCATGGGGCATAGCCATATTGGCCTCTTATATGATGCATAAGGAGCCGAACGAGAGCCTGGCAGATTACTTGACCTCTAAGGTGTTCTGTAACATGGAAGGACAGGAGGTAGCGCCTGACCCTACTGATGTGGACGGCTTTGCCCTCTATATGGAGCGTTACACCAGGGGGCTGCCCATCGAGCAGGCGGCGGTAGATCATTTACTGGAGAATCGGAAGAGAGGATAACTAGCATGAATATGAGAAAACGCAGGCTGGCGGGATGGCTAACCTCCCTGCTGCTGGTAGCCTCCGCCCCTTCGGCTTATGCTGAAGCGCCGGATGCCAAGGTACTCCTGAAGCAGAGGTTCCCGGGAGACACGGTACGTCTGCTGAAAACCGCTGACCTGAATAACGATCAGAAGAAGGAGAGCTTCCTGCTCACGGAATCGGGCAATTTGTATCTGGTGAACTCCAAGGGTGTAGTGGTGCCAATTGATAAGAAGATTGTGGATTATCTCCCCTCGAACACCCAAGTCTCGGTCTACCGCCTGAATTATGGGACTCTGACCAAGAAGCTTCAGTTCATGGGCGACTATGGAGCCGAGATCGATAAAAAGGGGCGCCTGCATCAATACTGGAAGGACTTCAAGGACGAGGGCGGCGGCTGGGACCTGGCAGAGGGGATCTTCACCTGGGATGCGAAGGCAGGTAAGTACAGAGCTACGGGCAATTACGTCTTGCAGTAGTATAAAAAGCAGCCATCCTCCCGGTAGCGGGGGATAGCTGCTTTGGTCTGTGCCGGGCTTGCGGCATATGTGGGCCTGGGCCAGCCCAGGCCCAGCATCATTTGCCTTTGACTCCGTACTCTGCGAGAAGTGCGCAGCGGACTGAGAGGCGCTTATTCCGCCAAAAAGCCGCTTTTTACGCAGGTTACGGACTCCAGGGCCCTTATTCACGGTAATACCACCGATTAATATCACTTATTGGGCGAATAAGTGCATCTCAGTCCGGCAGACGGCGCAAAGTGGGCTTTTATTGAGAAATAAGGGCCCTACAGTCCATTAACAAGTAGCCGCCCAATCCCAAGTGTCTCACAAATACACAAACGGCTCCCTGGCATCCACGAATGTAACCGGAAGCCCGTCCACCAGCGGCGCCAGCCACTCGGCCATATACTTCATGCCCCATTCCTCGGAGCGCTCGTGACCGATCACGATCATCCCCTTGTTCATGCCCAGCATGGCGGCGTCATTAATATAAGCACATAAGGTCCACTCGGTAATGTCGCCGCAGACCATCACATCCAGGTTCTTCTCCTGCATCAGTTCCATCGGCATCTGCTCCCGGCCCAGGCCCAGACTGCCGCCGCCGACAAGAATGCCGATACGGGAGCAAGGCGATTCCGGGTTGCCGACGATCTGAATCACCTTCATCCCCAGCCGCTGCTTCAGGAAGCCGGCCAGCTCGCCCACGGTAGTCTCCTCGATCAGATATCCCCAGGCGTCCTTGTCGTCCAGCTTCTTATCCGCCCAATCCAGCTCCTTCAGCAGTCCGTCATAGATCCGGTCCGTATCCGCCAGATGCATGTGGTCATGAAAGCGCCAGATCGTAATGCCGTGCTCCTCGATCAGCTTTTTTTTCGCCAGATATACCGGGTCCTGCTGCAGCCAGTCCAGCGTATCATTGCCGGTATAGTAGGTCGGCTCATGGGTGATAATCAAGTTGGCTCCAGCCGCAATAGCTTCCTTGATGACCTCCGCCGTCGCCATAAACGTTGTGACAATCCCTGTGACCTCCATCTCTTCACTGCCGGCCGCCAGCACATCACAGGTCTGCTCCAGTCTCCGTCCCCCGCAGCAATCGAGCAGAATCCGGTCAATCACCTCTTGCACTTTCATACGCTCATCTCCTTTACTATTTAGCCTTTGACAGCTCCGATAACCACGCCGCGGGTCAGATACTTCTGCATGAACGGCAGGACGAACAGCACCGGCACAATGCCCAGCACCGCCATCGCCATCCGCACCGCTGTACTTGGCAGCGATACCGTGTCGGCTCCGAGTACATTCCCGGCCTGGCCGGAATTGAGGAACTGGATATTGCTCATGAGCTGCATCAGCAGATTCTGAATACCGTACAATTGCGGCTTAGATACAAAATATAACGCATTGATCCAGTCATTCCAATAGGCCAGGCCCATAAACATCCCGACGGTTGCCATGACCGGCATGGACAGCGGAAGCATGATGCGGAAGAAGGTCCGCAGCTCCGAGGCACCGTCAATCTGGGCGGCTTCGATAATCTCCAGCGGCACATTATTCTTGAAGTAGTTACGGACCAGCAGGACGTTGAACCCGTTCGCCAGCAGGTTGGGCAGGATTAGCGCCCACAGCGTATTTTTGATATGGAAGTACTGGGTCCACATGATGTATGAAGGCACAACCCCCCCGCTGAACAGCATGGTGAAGAAGACGACAAACGCCAGCGTATTATGATACTTGAAATCAGACCGGGACATCGGATAAGCAAGCATGCTTGTTATCAGCAGCCCAATCGCGGTTCCCAGGATCGTCACCAGAAAGGAAACGCCATAGGCTCTAATGAAAATGTACGCCGAGGACTTAATATACCGGTACGCGTCTAGACTTAGATGCTCCGGGAAAAAGCTGTACCCGTTGCGGATCAGGGTCGTCTCGTTGGTGAACGAAGCGATCACAATCAGCAGGAAGGGCAAAAAAGCAAAAACCGTCAGCAGGATCATCACGACCGCAGAAAACACCGTAAACGTTCGTTCTCCTCTTGTTTGGATCATCCGAATTTCCTCCTAGAACAAAGCGTTTTCTGGATTGACCTTCTTGACGATGGCATTGACCGTAAGCACAAGGGCAAAGCCGACCAGCGACTGATACAGACCGGCGGCTGCCGACATTCCAATATCATTGAGCTGCATCAAGGCGCGGTAGACATACGTATCAATCGTCTGGGTAGTGCTGTACAGCGCACCGGAGTTCATAGGCACCTGATAGAACAAGCCGAAGTCGGAGTTGAAAATCCGGCCCATCGACATCAGCACCAGCACAATAATGGTCGGCTTCAGCAGCGGCAGGGTAATCATGCGGATCTGCTTCAGCTTTCCGGCTCCGTCGATTTTGGCCGACTCATAGATGCTCTTGTCAATTCCGGCAATCGAGGCAAAATAGACAATCGAGCCGTAGCCTGCCGTCTTCCAGATCTGTATAAGGACCAGCAGGTACGGCCAGTATTTCGCCTCCGAATACCAGTTGATCTCCGGTATGCCCAGCGGCAGCAGAATCGAATGGTTCACGAACCCGCTGTCAGCATTCAGAAAAGCGAAGACAAGCAGCGAGAGTACGATCATCGAGATCAGGTTGGGCAGAATCAGCCCGGTCATGAACAGCTTTGAGTACAGCTTGTTCAGCAGCTCCGACATCAGAATAGCTATGATGATGGAGACTACGGTTCCAAGCGCAATGAACGCCAGGTTGTACAGCAGCGTGTTGCGGGTCATAATCCAGGCATCACTGGTCTGGAAGAGAAAGGTGAAGTTCTTGAAGCCGATCCAGTCGCTGCCGAAGATGCCTTTGGCATAATTGACATCCTTGAAGGCGATGAACACCCCGAACATAGGGAAATAGCTATTAATGAGAAAATACAGCAGGCCTGGACCCGCGAGTATGAGGAGCGGCAATGTTTTTTTGAGCGGCTTGGATGGGGACTTGCGTCTGGCAGTCATGCCGGTTCACCTCCATGGCCGGGGGCAGAGCCTCTGTTACCGCTCCGCCCACAGCACATTCATATAATGGTTATTGCTGTTGTGCGGCAAGCCATGCATCCAGCTGCTTCTGCTTGCTGTCAATAATAGCCTCGGCACCTGCATCCTTCAGCGCACTGATGAATTTCGGGATAATGGTCTCCGGGTCCACCGATCCGCTGACCAGCGCCGGCAGGAACTGGCTGACCACGTTATTCACAGCGCTTATCTGCGTCTTCACTTGACCCTGGTCGAAGATGAAGCCGAAATACGGCGATCTTGCGGTATCCTTATTCTCCTTCAGCTTCAGTTCCACATCCGACCAGTCGATTCCCTCCAGCTGATACTGGAGCGATTCGGAGCCTACGATCCCTGAGCTAAGCATGGCTGTATAAGGCACCGTATTGGCGTCCATGCCTTCCGGGAATTTCACATGATGCTCATCTACCTTGAGGTAATCCTCCCCTTCGATTCCGAAGAGAATGGTGTTAATCAGCTCTTTGTCGGTGTAGAGCAGGTTCAGGAACTTCACGGCGGCCTCCGTCTCTTTCGAGGTGCTGGAGACCATCCAGGTTACCGAGTTCACGGCGCTTGTATCGAAGTAAAATGGGGCGATGCGCTTCGTCTCAATATTTTTGCCGACCTGCGCACTCAGCTGCTTGCCAACCTCCATGCCGCTGTATCCGCCCAGGAAGGAGAAGCCGCGCCCGGAGGATACCATCTCCATCGCTGTAATTGTCGTAGTTGCGGTATCCTTCTGCAGATACCCGGCCTCGAACCAGTCTCTCATCATCTGTATCCCGTTCTTGAAGACATCCGATTCGTAGAAGTTAACGACCTTGCCGTTGTCACCGATCACGACACCGACTCCGGTCGTATCGGTCAGATAATCCACCTTGCTTGCACCCTTCATCCAGTTCACAAGTCCCGTATCCGTTGGATTTACGTTAATCGGGCCAAACGGAACCACATCCGGCAGCTTCTGCTTCACCGCACCGAACACGGCAGGCAGATCCTCTACCGATTGGATGGAGTCTGCTGCTACGCCCGCCTCTGCGAGCATATCCGCGTTGTAGATGATATTGGTCGGCAGCGCCATCCCTTTATTTACAGGAATGCCGTAGATATGTCCGTCCATCGTGGTGGTTTTGAGAATATCCGGCCCGAAATCCTTATCCAGAATGGCTGTCAGCTCTTTGCCGTGTTCGGGAAGCAGCTCTTCGAGCGGAGCCACCTGGCTCTTGGATACATAGTTGGAGAATTGTCCGAGAGTGGTGAAGACATCCATCTTCTCCCCGCTCTGGAGCGCGAGATTGACCTTCTGGGCGTAATCTGCCGGGCCGAAGAGGCGGAAGTCCACCTTCACCCCAATCTTCTCCGTTGTGATGGCGTTGATCGCATTCGTCACCTTGCTGAGATCATCGGGAATCCGGTTGAAGGAGGGCAGTGCGAATACAATCTCAGCCACCTTGGCCTTCGCTTCCGTATCCGCGGAATTCTTGGACGATGTATTGGAATTGCCGCCGCAGGCGGAGAGCAGCGAACCGCAGATTACCATGGACAGCAGCAGTGAACCTAACCCCTTTTTCTTCATTATCATCATGCCTCCTGTTCTATATTTACACTCTCATTGTACCGGCCCTGGAGGGGGGCGGGCTTTCAATAATACGGGCAGTTTTTATAAAAAACCGCACTGGGCGGGGGGCGAGGATTCTCGGCTCTGCATTGCTAATTAGTTCTCTGGGGGACGGCGGCAGAACGCCCGGCCTTGGCAAACAAACAAGTGGAAAAACGTATTCTAATTTCTCCATTTCTTCTAAAGTTACCCCAACAAGTGGAAAAACAGCATCTAATTTCAGCATTTTCTCTGCTTTGCCGGAATTATGTCTAATTAAGTGTTGTTATCCAACTATTCCTCCGTCAGCGTTCATATGTTCGGCAACAGGTGTATAAAATCCAACTAAATTCTGCGCAGGAGCAACCTTCTCCTAGTTCCCTTAACATAGTTTCCAGCACCTCCAGTCAGTCAACCAGCAGGATGCTGCGCACCTTAGGCACGATACCTGCCTGCTCAGCAAGAAGCCCCGCCTCCGGTAGGAGAAGCGGAGCTTCTTAATGGTCATCATCATGGAGCAGATTTGTGCCTCAAGCGGTAGGCTGCCGGGGTTTCGCCTGTCCATTTTTTGAATACGGTGGAGAAATAGGAGAGGGTATCGAAGCCCGTATCCATGGCAATCTCCCCGATGCTCGCTGTGCTCTCGACCAGCCTCAGCTTCGCCGCTCTGATCCGGCAGTCGTTCAGGTACTCCTTCACAGTCTGGCCGGTCCCGTTCTTGAATACCTTGGCCAGATAATCTGCGGTCAGGTATACGCTGGCTGCAACATCCTCCCGGCTCAGATCCTGGGTATAGTGCTCCTGAATGAACCGCTTGGCCCGCTCAACCACCCCTTCGGCCTGCAGCACCTCCTTGATGGAATCGAGCGTCTTGTCCGTCAGCGCCTGCGCCCATTTCATGAAGTCGAACACGCTGCTCTCGGCATCCTGGGCCAATTGCTGGCTGAGCTCGCCCTCGAAGAGGCGGTGTGCCTGAATGTGGTGCCGCGCAAGCAGCGAATAGACCACCTGAAGCAGGTCCTCGCGGATCGAATGGAGCGTGGCCGCATCCAGCTTATTCAGACTCGTCAGCAGCTCCAGTTCTTTCTTGAGCCGGTTCACAATCTGTGCCTTCTCCTTCTGGACGAACAGCAGGGTGAACAGCTCCGTATCCAGGGTGAAGCGCTCGGTCAGATCCACATGGAAGGGCTTATCCGGCACATGCAGCTTGCCCCGGAAAATAATATTCGACTCATCCGCCTGCTCCAGCTCCGTCTTAAGCTGCGCCAGGCGGGAGATCGCCGCAGGCTCACTGAAGTAACAGGTAGCCGTACATTTCAGATACTGCCTGGACAGCCGGATGATCTCTCCGGCGCTTGCCTCCAGCTCCTTCATATCCGCCGGATTCTCCACAATGATCGCATTGTAGAATACTTTATCGACCTGATAGGCAATCATCCGTCCGCTGCCCACCCGGTTGCTGAGAATTTCAGAGACCAGATTCGAGAGGGCGTAATGGAAGATGCTCTCATCCCATTCCCGTTCAATCTGGGAGCGGGGAACGCTTACCAGCAGCAGCCTGTACTCCGCATGCACCAGGATGGACAGCTCCCGCTTCTGCACCTCACTCTGGATCAGCTGGGGCCGGGGAGAGATCGTTGCCGTCAGCACATCGCTCCAGAAGCTGCGTTCTATCAGATCCTGGTTCTTCAGCCACGCATGGCCCAGCTTGCTGTATTCGCCTAACATGATTTTGTTCTTCAACGTATCCATCGACTTGCGCAGCGCCGCTTCCAGTTCCTGCTTGTCCAGCGGCTTGACCAGATACGAGTCGGCGTCATACGAGATCGCCTTGGAGGCGAAGGTGAAGCTCTCATGACAGGTCAGGAAGATGAATCCGCCTTCATAATGACGGTCTCTGGCCCACTTGATCATATCTATGCCCGACCCGCGCGGCATTTCAATATCGCAAATCATCAGATCCGGCTCGCCGTTCTCGAATAGTTGCTTCGCATCCTGTATATTATGAGCGGCTAACACTTCCGTAATTCCGAATTCCTCCCAATTCACAATGCCGCGCAGCGCTTCAATTGTAGGAATATCATCGTCAATCAGCATACAACGCATATTATCCTCCCTCTAAGCCGGACTGGCTCCATTCCGTTGGCTTCACAGGAATCCACAGCTCAACCCTCGCACCTGCAGACTCAATATTCGACAGCTTTAGCAGATCCTCCCGTTTGTAGAGCAGTCTGAGGGTCTTACGGATATTGGCAATGCCCACTCTGCCTCCATCCTCTCCTGCCTCTTCGCGCTCCGGCTGATCCAGCCACTCAGAAGCGAAACCTGCCCCGTTATCTTCTATTACAATGCTGACCAATGAACTATCGTCACGCCGCTCCATCCGCACCCTAATGAAGATGGACAACAGCTCCTGAACGAACATAGCATGCTTGAACGTATTTTCCACAAAGGTCTGAATCATGAACTGCGGAATCGGCACCTGCCGCGCTTCCTCCTGCATCTCGATCATGAAAAAAATCTGCTCAGGATAACGGATCTCCTGCATCCGGATATAATTCTCAGTATGCCGGATCTCCTCCTCCATCGTCACTTCCATCAGCCCCCCTCTGAACATATACCGGAGATGCTCGGAGAGGCAGTGGATCAGCCGGCGGATCTCCTCGTTTTTATTCTGATAGGTTAGGCTGGTGATCGTTGAGATCGCATTCAGGAAAAAATGGGGCCGGATCTGCATCTGCAGATACTTGATCTCGGCGCGGCTGATCTCGATCTGTTCTTCATAGGACTGGATCTTCAGATCCTTGATCTCACTGACCATGGACTCCAGCGCATGGAACAGCTTCAGGAATTCCAGCGAGTAGGGGGTATTCTGCGGAATTTGGTATTCCAGCTGCCCCTGCTCGACCGCCTTCGCCGCCTTCACCAGCTCCAGAATCGGCCTCAGTACATCCCTCGTCAGGAATCTCAGCACCAGTGGCACCACGATGACCGAGAGAACCGCCAGCAGGGCGATCCCCCACTGGATCAGCTTCAGGCCCGAGAACAGACTGCCCTTGGCAACCATTTGAGTCATCTGCCCGAACTCGCCGATCGGTTCAGATACAATCAGGTAATCCCGCTTATACTGCCTGCTTAAGCTCTCAAGCGTCGCCCCGCCCTCCTGCAGTGAGATATTACTCGCTGCCAGTATAGTTCCTTTCGAATCACTCAGCACATACCGGTTCTGATCATTCCCTCCCCTGTCGACCATGGCCAGCAGCGTGTCTGCTTTCACCAGCGTTCCGAAGCTGACTCCTGAATACGAAATATATTTGAACAAGTAGGACTCGCCGCGGATCTGGAAGACCTTCCATTCCCCGCTGTGTTCTGCCGGAGCCGTACTGAATTTATGCATATTAATAAAATCCACCAGAGCCAGCTTATCCTCCGATTGAATCCGGCGGTTGAACTGCTCCAGCACCAGCTCATCCGAGAGCCTGATGAACATGCCGTCGCTCGAATTATCACCTGCTATTTTTGCCTGCAGGCTATTCTTGAGCTGCTGGACCCTGAAATACCGGCTGTTCTCATCCATTCCCGCCGAATTCACGGCGGCATCCACGTTATGGTCGAACACCTCAATGAGGTCCTTGGAGAAATTGTTGAAATTATTATGAATGTTGGCCTGATAGAGGGCCAGTGTATTACGCGAGCTAGTCAGTGCATTGCTTCGCACAACCTCCAGGGAGTAGATGTTACTCAGAACAAGGATAGACAGCAGGATCGCAAGAATCACTGTCATTTGCAACGCAAATTTGAACACGATACTGTTGGTTCGGATCATCCCCGCCTCTTCCTTTCCCCGGAATTCAGCACGCCCCTGAGCCGATACCTTCTTAGGCCAGACCCAGGGGCGTATAAGTATGCAATTTGCGGTTGATTACGTGAAAATTATTCGCATTGGGACAGCCGTGACTCGCCAATTTTCCCAATTAATAATCAAATCACAGGAGCAGCCGCCCAATCCAGCGCAGCTTCGATATGCTTATCCCAGTACACCCAGTTATGGTCGCCAGGGCCTTCTTCATAGTAATGGGCGGCCTGCTCGCCTTCCAGGAACTGATGGAACCGGCGGTTCACATCCAGCAGCATGTCCTCGGTTCCGCACGCCATGTACAGCTCCGGCAGGGCTAGTCCCTGCGCCTTCACATCACGCACCAGCTGCTCGGGGTCCTTGTCGCTGCCGAGCAGCTTACTCAGATCGCCGAAGACGCTGGCATAGTAGGAATAACTGGCAATTCCGTCTTTATAGTCTGGGGCAATATTGGCTACTCTATACGGAATTAAGGCCGAGGACAAGGCGATGATCCGGCCGAAGCGCTCCGCGTATTTCAGGCCGTTGCGGATCGCACCGTAGCCGCCCATCGATAAGCCGCCGATCCAGGTATCCTCTCTGGCTGCTGATAGCGGGAACAGCTTGCGGGTGAACTCTACCAGCTCCCTGCCGATATACTCACCGTAGTATTCTTCCCTAAGCTCATCATTGACATAGAAGCGGTTCTCCCCGGCCGGCATGAATACGGCCACCTGATGCCTGTCTGCCAGCTCCCTGATTCTGGAGAAGTTCAGCCAGTCGTTCTGGCTGCCGGAGAAGCCGTGCAGCAGATAGAGCGATTTCAAGGGCTGCCCCGACCAGGCAGGCAAACCCCAGCCCTCCGGCAGATCCACCGGCAATATGGCCTGGATCGTGACCTCCCGCTTCAGACTTGCCGAGAACAGGCTAATTTGCATTGTAGCCATCATCATTCCCCCTTAACGAATTAGAATCAGACCCAGTATACCGCTTCTTGTCCCTGCTGATCTATATATTCGATAACAGTCTTATAATTCTGCAGGTTAATATGCAGCCGGCAATATGCTGTTCCTTGCTCCCACATCAGCCTGATTTCACCCGCCTCTGCCTCAAGTACCCGGAAGGTTCCATTGAAGGCGCTATACTCATTGCGGAAGCGTATCAGCCTCATCAGACGCTGCACAACCTCGCGCTGTGATTCGGCTTCAATCTCTTCCAGCGTATAGTTATGGCGGTTGATCTCCCGCCCTTCGCCTGTCAGGGCGACCTGCTCCAGATCATTGCGTCCAGCCAGCAATCCTACATAATAGACCTGAGGAATACCCGGTGCGAAGAATTGAATCGCTCTGGCTGCCAGATAAGCATCGTCATCTTCATTCAGCGCACTGTAATACGTGCAGCGGATCTGATGGACATCGAAGCCATCCGGCGCCTTATGCTCCTCGGACAGAATCAGGCTCAGGTTCGCTCCGCGCTCCACGCAGAGATCCACCAGCTCCCGCGCTTCCTTCGTATCGATCAGCTCATCCAGATCGGGCTTCACCGGAACACCATCATGACAGTCCAGCATCGTGAACTGCTTATGAGTGCGGGTCCGCAGATAGTCGTACAGTGCCGTATTGGATCTGCACGTAAGCGCCTCAAGCACGCGGTAAGGCAGAATGAAATCATAGATCCAGCAGCCGTATTCCGATAGCTTGGTCTGGATACTGTGATGTGCATGCACCTCCGGCAGCAGCTCGATATCCAGCGAATCGGCCATCTCCTTAATCCAGCCCAGGAATTCATAGATCTCCGGCTCCACATAGAAACAACTGGTGCCCAGCTTCTTGATCACGTATCCGACCGCATCCAGCCTGACGATCTTGACATTCTGCTCTTTGAAATTCAGGAAGAACTGCCGCAGCAGGTCGCGGGTAAGCGGAGAATGGATATCCAGATCAATCTGCTCGGAAGGGTCGGTTTTACCAAAAGTGGTCCAGACCTTCTCTTCCCCCCCTCCGGAGGTTGTGAAGGTAGAATACGGCAGCGGCCGCCGCAGGAACATCTTCCCGACATCCGCACGTACAGGCTCGCCATTCTCCCAGATCTTGTCCAGGGTGATGAACAGATCCGCATATTCAGAAGCCCGGCCGTGCTCCAGGAAGTCCTGGAAATACGGCGATTGCCTGGAGATATGATTGACCATCAGATCCACCAGCACATCGAATTCTTCCCCAAGGCTGCGGATGTCCTCCCAGGTGCCGAATTCCGGCTCGATCTCCAGATAAGTCAGCGGGGCAAAGCCGCGGTCCCCCGAAGAAGGAAAGGGCGGAAGGATGTGAATCCCCCCGGCAAAGAGCCCTGCGAAGGGACCGCGCAGCACCTGATGCAGTTGCTTCAGGTCTCCCCCCAGTGAATCGGGATAAGTAATTAACTGTACTTGATTCTTCAGTGTCATCTTAAGAAGCCTCCTACAGGTTGAATTGTTGCTTAATGACCGCAAGCGCAGGCAGATCGACTACCGCACCCGTGAATTTCAGTTTGTACGCACTGACAGCAAATCCAAGCTCCAGCGCCTCTGTGAGCGTATAGCCTTTGATAATAGCTGTATAGAACCCGGACCAGAAGGCATCGCCTGCTCCCGTCGTATCTTCAATCTGTGTAGCCTTGGTGGCAAAAGACATCGTTTCGCTGCCGGTGGAGACGAGTGCCCCGTCCTTGCCCAGCGTCAGAATGACCAGCTTCGCGCCAAGCGCAAGGAATCTGGCGATCTGCTCCTCCGGCGTGCCGGGTCCGAACAAGCGCTCAGCGTCATCCTCGGAAGGCTTGATGATATCGACCTTCGGGATGATGCTTTTGACATAGGCTACCCCGTCCTCCCCCTTCTGCCAAATTGAGGGATGATAGTTGGGATCGAAGCCGATCAGCACCTTATGCTTCCTCGCCGTCTCGATCACCCGCTCTACCGTCCTACGGGATGGGGTTCTGGAGATCGGCCAGCACGAGAAGTGGACAATGCTGGAATGAATCAAGGTCTGCTCCAGCGCCTCATTGTACTCCAGCCGGTAATCCGCCGCGCGGTAAAAGATCGGAACCGGCGTAGCCTGACTCTTCGTAATCACCACCATGCTGGTAGAATCATCGACCTGCTGGATGCCGCTTGTCGCCATTCCGGCGCTCTGCAGCCGGTTCATCAGAAAGTTGCCCAGGCTATCCCTGCCCACCGCCGAAGCCACATGCGACCGGATGCCCAGCTTTCCTGCATTAATGGCAATATTCGAAGGCGATCCGCCAAAATACCGGGTATACCCATCACATACCGTGTCCTCGCCATACTCATTAGAGATCATATCCACGAGCAGCTCGCCCACTGTTAACACATCGTTCGCCTGATTTTCAAACCGTATTATCTCTCCGAGTCTAAACACCCGCACTCCCCCTTGGCACTCCAATATCCTTGCGTCCTATTCATTCTATGGTTTCTGTGTACGCAATACTTTCAAAAACCCGTCCTCTTTTTATAATTTAAGAGTTCAAGGCTCTTGCCAGCGCATGGATATAGCCTTCTCTGGCTCTGCGGCTGATCTCGGCTGCAGGGACAACGTGCTCGAAGCCATGATAGCCCCCCGGGTAGAGGTGAAACTCCACTTCTACACCGGCCTGTGCCAGCCGGGCCACGTAGTCAATCGTCTCATCCCGGAACGGGTCGAGCTGTCCGACGCAGGTATAGGCGGGCGGAAGCCCCGCCAGTTGATCCGCACGGCCGGGTGCCGCATACGGGGAGATGTCTGTGCCCCCGGCAGGACCGCCCAGGTACATCTCCCATGCCACCAGATTGTTCGCCCGGTTCCACACCGCAGGGTGCGTCACCTCATAGCTGGAAGGTGTAGTGTTGCGGTCATCCAGCATCGGATACAGCGGAAGCTGGAAGCAGAGGGCAGGACCGCCCTTGTCTCTCGCCATCAGGGCCAGGGCCGCTGCCAGACCGCCGCCTGCACTCGCTCCTCCAACGGCAATCCGGGACAAATCGATGCTCAGCCCATTGTTGATATCGGCCAGCCACACAAGCGCTGCATAAGAGTCCTCAATGGCTGCCGGGTAAGGATGCTCCGGGGCAAGGCGGTAATCGGGCGACACGACCACACAGTTGGCTGCGAGGACGAAGCTCTCGCATAACGCATCGTCACCGCTCGGCTGGCCCAGAATATAGCCGCCGCCATGGGTCCAGAGCAGGGCAGGCAGCTTATGTTCACTTCGCTGAGCCGGTTCATAAATTCTGATCCGAACCGGCCCGGAACCGGCAATCAGAACCCGTTCCGTAATGCGGACGCAGTCCGACGGTTCCGTAGGCAACGGAACCATATTCCGGGCTGCGGCCAGATCCTCCGGCAAATGCAGCGGCGGCAGGCCAGCGATCCCTTCCCGTAATTCAGGGGCTACGCGGTGAATGAAATCCATCTATTGTTCCTCCATATCGTTCGTATGTGAATGAATCCTGTGAACGTTCATCAAGTGGTTCCCTTCTCCATTAACCGGACGGGAAGAATGGTCTCCAGCGGGACCGGCTCGCCGGCAATCTGCTGAAGCAGATATTGAACGGCCAGCTCGCCCATTTTCTTAATCGGTTGTACGATGGTAGTCAGATCCTCCGCATCCAGGGCGGCAATTCCGTCATAGCCTACGACCTTGACTTGACCGGGCACAGCTCTGCCCAGCCTTCTGCACTGCTTCAGCACTTGTAGCGCCAGCATATCGCTGCTCGCGAATACACCGTCCAGCTCAGGGCGTTCCTCAAAAAGACTGCTGACCAGCTTCTCGTAATCCTTATACTTGAATCCGTTCAGATCGGTTTGCCGGACAGTGTACTCCACATCTTGCCTTCTGACCTGCTCCAGGAAGCCGTCATGCCTTTGCTTGGCCAGCAGACCCAGGCGCAGATTTCCGCTGAGATAGGCGATGCTCCGGCATTTTTTGCGCAGCAGCAGCCGGGTGGCCAGCACTCCCCCCTGATAGTTATCCGAGGCAATGAACGGGATCGACTTAGAGATCTGGCGGTCCAGCGACACCAGCGGCAGGCTGATCGACTTGTAATCGTTCACGCTCATCGTATGGCTGCCCATAATAATGCCGTCAACCCGGCTGGCCCGCAGCAGATCGATGTACTCTTTCTCTTTTTTCTTGTGATGCAGGGAATTGCACAGCATAAGCTTATAGCCTTGTTCATAGGCATAGGCCTCAATATGCTTGGTTACCTCTCCGAAGAACGGATGGGAGATATCCGGCAGAATCAGGCCGATAATATTGGACTTCTTGCGCAGCAAGGAACGTGCCACCTCACTCGGATGGTAATTCAGCTCCTCCATGGCATCGTTCACCTTTTGTTTCAGACTCTCACTGAGGTATCCCCGGTTATTAAGCACACGGGAGACGGTAGTGACGGAGACGCCGACCTTCTCGGCAACATCTTTGATGGTTACAGCCATCCGTACCTCCTGACCCGGGTTAGCCATCTTCCTCTGTTCAGCGGAACAGGGCAAGGTTCTATGTTAACCGGTTGATATAATAGGGCAGCAGCAGCTGTGGGTGATTGTATTTCCTGCAACAGAAAACGCATAGCTGACCGTAAAATGATATTCTATTGTATTTCATACAGTAGAATATCGTGTTTTGGGAGAATTTCGGCCTTTTTTCAACATTCAATTGTACGGAATACAATAGATCCTATTTCGAAGCCTTTTTTACAGCAATCCATTGTACAAAATGCAGTTACTATCGTTCCAGCGCCTACATCATCCGAATGACTGCTGCGCTAATATTCACATATTAACTCTGATACTGTATAAGGGCAGCGTCAGGTTTAAATGCTGGATTGGATCAGTAAGACGAACCCACCTACTATTTGTGTTCGGTTTTTCGCATACATTGGGTCCGCATACTCTCGCAACAGCAATTGTGTTCGGTTTTTCGCATACATTTGTCTCATCATGCCCGTTCCACTATTTTCAATCTGATACTCTACTAAAGCAGACGCTGGCAGGGCAGCTGCCAGTCCGGGGTATCAGGTCGTGCCGCGCTCCACAGCCGTTACCGGGAACGTATTCACCATCGTCACCGCCTGGCCCTCGATCTGCTGGGCCGCCAGCTCCATAATGGCTTCGCTCATCTCCTGAATCGGCTGCCGGACCGTGCTTAGACGCGGTGAGATCATGGAGGCGAGCTGCACATCATCATAGCCCACAATGCGCATCGCTGAAGGAATCTCTTTGTCCAGCAGGTTGCACGCATGAATCGCCTCGGCGGCAATCACATCACTGCTGGCGAACACGCCGTCGATCTCAGGATGCTCCTGGAGGTAGGCGGCAATGGCAGTGTCCCCTCCGGTATAGCTCCCCTCTTCAACCTCCAGCTGCAAGTACAGCGGCGTAAGCCCGGCACGCTTCATCTCTTCTTCGTACCCCTGCCTTCTCAGGCCGGCCAGCATGAAGTGATGCTGGGGACCGTCGATCCCCCGCTGGATATAGACCGTGTGCCGGCAGCCCTTGCCGGTTAATAACCGGGCAGCCAGCCGGCCGCCCTCCAGATTATCCGAGGTGACCACGGGGATATCCTCCGAGATTACACGGTCGAAGGAGACGATCGGCAGACCGAGATGAAGGTAATGCTGCACATCCAGCACGGCACTGCCCATAATGATGGCGTCGACCTGATTTTTTTTGAGCATCTCGATATAATCTACTTCCTTGGAGACGTTGCGGTTGGAATTGCAGAGCAGCAGCTTGTAGCCCTTAAGGTCTGCATAATATTCGAGATAGGCGGTCAGCTCGGCAAAAAAAGGATGGGAAATCGCCGGTATGATTAGCCCGATCATATTGGATTTTTTGCGGAACAGCGCCCGGGCCATTTCATTCGGCTGATAGTTCATTTCCTTCATCACCCGGTAGACCTTCTCCTTCGTCTTGTCACTGATATACCCTCTATTGTTAAGGACTCTGGACACTGTATTCACAGAAAGTCCTGCCTGCTTCGCAACATCCTTCAGATTCGCCATAGGAACCACCTTGCTTTTTAGTTCCAATTATAGAGGAATTCGGGTTAGATTTCAGCTATAGCGTCAACTTCCCCTTATTTCAGCGCCCCTTCCGTGATTCCCTTGATGATCTGTTTTTGCAGGAAGAGGTAGATGATCAGCACGGGAATGATCGTCATAATCAGCCCGGCCATCAGCGGCGCATAGTCCACAGAATAGGAGGAGAAGAAGGTATACGTGGACAGCGGCAGGGTCTTCTGATCCGGCGACAGCATCACCAGACTCGGCAGGAGATAGTCATTCCAGATCCAGAGCACATCGAGCACCAGCAGGGTGACGAACACCGGCTTCAGCAAGGGCAGCACTATACTGAAAAACGTCCGCAGCGTGGTGCTCCCTTCGATAAACGCCGATTCTTCCAGCTCATAAGGAATCCCTTTGATAAAGCCGTGGAACGTGAACACGCCAAACGGCACCCCGAAGCCGAGATACATGAACAGCAGCGTCAGCTTGGTATTCAGCAGCCCCATATTCCCGTACAGCATGACCATTGGAATCATCAGCACCTGGAAGGGCAGAGCCATGGAGGCCAGCATGAGGAAAAAGAAGATGGAATTCACCTTCCATTTGTAGCGGACGAACAAGTAGCCGGTCATCGCCGAGAAAATAATAATGATCGTGACGGAAATCCCCGTAATGATCAGCGAGTTCATGAACCCCTGCATAAAATCCATATTGTCAAAGGCGCTGGCATAGTTCTTGAAATTAATCGTTGTCGGCAGTGACAGCGGGCTCTCGAAGAATTGCTGGGTGGTCTTGAAGGAGTTCATAATAATCAGCAGGAACGGTGTTAAAAAGGCAAACAGCAGCAGGTACAGGAATCCTGTCCGCAGGCCCGGGAGGATGCGCCTGTTAGCATTCATTAAGATTCCACCTCCAGCTTCTTCAGCAGATAAGATTGCGTCAAGGCGATAATCGCTACGACAGCGAACAGAACAACTGCCTCTGCCTGGCCGACACCGTATTGATTGGACAGGAAGGCTTTTTGAACGATATGGTAGGTGGCCAGCTCTGTTGAATTGAACGGTCCGCCCTTGGTTAAGGCCAGGTTGATGTCGTACGTCAAGAAGGACCGGGACAGGGAGATGAAAATACAGATGACGATCGCAGGAACCGTCAGCGGCAGGATGATTCTGCGAATTACCGAAGTCCGTCCCGCCCCGTCGATGCTTGCCGCTTCCAGCACATCATTCGGAACGCCTGTGAAGCCCGCGATATAAATGATCATCAGATACCCGACCAGCTGCCAGGCGGTCGCAATGATCAGCGCCCAGAATGCCGTCCCCGTATTCGTCAGCCATGAGGTCTGAAACAGCTCCCAGCCGTATTTAGCGCCAAGGTAAGGCAGCACTTGTGAGAAAAGCGTCTGCCACAGGTATCCGAGTACGATCCCCCCGACCAGATTGGGCGTGAAAAAGCCTGTGCGCAGCCATTGCTCGCCTCTCCCGCCTCTCGTCAGGGCTAGCGCAATGAAGAACGCGAACACATTGGCAATCACCACGGTGAAGAAGACATATTTCAGGGTGAACCACAGCTGCTGAAGGAACACCTTATCCCGGAATACCTCCAGATAATTCGTGAAGCCGATCAGGCTGCTGTCGCCTGTACGGACATCCCAGTTCGTGAAGGTCAAATATAAACCGACGATGAACGGTATGATCACAACGGCGGCAAAAGCGAAGATAGAGGGACCTCCGAAGACCAGAAACGTCCCCGCATTCTTCAGTGATAGCTTTTTGTTCATAGTGCTGCCCCCTTTCCTCTTAACAGGCTGAACTGGAGAATATCCCGGTTCAGCCTGTTCTTTTAGCACAAACGAAGAGATTCTCTATTTCCCTGCATACGATTTCCAGTAATCCTGAACCTCCTGCGCAAGCCCCTGGCGGTCGATATTGCCTACCAGATACTTCTGCATCGCAGCTCCGGTCTTGGCCCAGTAATCCTGCGGCAGGTAATTGATCACACCGATGTTGATAATCTTCCCTTGCTTCACGTATTCACTGACGGCATTGGACATAACGTTCGTGCTCTTCGCCTTAAGATCCTTGTACGGCATGGACAGCCCCATATCAGTAATAATGGCCTTCTGCCCGTCCTCGCTGCTGACCATCCATTCGATGAATGCTTTGGCGGCTTCCTGCTGCTCCGGCGTAGACTTCGAATCATCAATGGCGAACAGCTTAGGCTCGCTGTAGGCGACTTGCGCGTTGCCGAAATCCTCCGGATTATTGCTAATAGGCAGCGGCAGGATACCGAAGTCAGTATCGCGGCCTTCCAGCGTTCCGATGACCGCCCAGCTCCAGTCCCCCATGAAGTAGAAGGCCGCAGCTCCCTTAGCGAAATCCGCGCTGTCGCGGTTATAATCGGCAACGAGCGGGTCGCTCTTGCGTGCGTTGTATTTTTTCAGCAGATCGAAGGTATCCATCAGTCCAGTGAACTGCGGATTCTCCGTCAGCTTTACCTGCCCGTTCTTCAGCTCCTCCACGAACTTCCGGTTGTCCTCTACCTTCTGCGATTGCAGGGAATAAGTCAGTCCCAGATAGTGGGCGCCGAGCGACCAGTCTGCTCCGTGAAGCATGACCGGTGCTTTGCCGGCCGCTTCAATCTTCTTGAAGACCGCTTCCAGATCATCACGGGTCTTCACCGATGCTGGATCAAAGGCACCGCCGATACCCTCTTCTACCGCGCGCTTGTTGTACAGCAGACCATAGCCTTGGGCAGTCCAGGGAATACCCAGGAATTGTCCGTCCAGCAACGCGCCATCGATGGCTCCCGGATTGGTGAGGGCTTCATACTTGGCCTTCTCCGGCTCTAAATCCAGAAAATCATCCTTATATTGAAGTATGGTGCCTGCATCCAGATTCACGATTGTCGCCGGATTGCCGGAGGCAAGCAGGGATTGGAACTTCTCAAGCTGCGCGCCGCCGATCGGCGTAGGAATCAGTTCAATCGTCACCTGCGGATTCTGCTCATGATACTTCTTGAACAGCTCCTCGAATACTGTATTGACTTCTGCAGAGGTATTGAAGAAGGTAAGCTTAACGTCCTTGGAAGCTTGCTGTGTTTGTGTTCCCCCATTCCCCTTGTCTTCCTTGACGGCGCTGTTCGTTGAATTCCCCTTGGAGCAGCCTGCGAGTAATCCGGTGACCACCGTCAGAGCGATAGCGAAGCTTGCAGCTTTTCTCAATTTCAAATGAATTCCCCCCGTACTTATGATTATTTTGAATGCGCATACATTTCGGATGCAACTTTATGATAACCGGTTAACATATTCATGTCAATCGGTTATCATATTTAAATTTTAGCTAATGAAAAGGGGTGAATGCGGCGGTGTGGTCGGTTTTCCGACTACATTTGGACCACGCGCCGTTCCCAGTCGAATTGTAATCGGTTTTTCGATTACATTAAGTCCAAGCACCACGCCCAGGACAATTGTAATCGCTTTTTCGATTACATTCGGACCACGCGCCGCTCCCGGTCCATTTGTAATCGGTTTTTCGATTACATTTGCCCCCCAGCCCTCGCAGCCGCACATTGTAATCGGTTTTTCGCATACATCCGCCCCCCCAGCGCTCGCCGCTGCCTATTGTGTTTGGTTCTAGCAGGCCAGCAGCAAAAAAGGCTTCAGCTTGAATGAGCCGAAACCTTTGATATCAGGGGATAAGGCATAATCATTTAGGGAGAAGCTGTGCGGAGAAATTGTAATACCAAAGATATCTCCTCGGCGTTCGCTAGACTGTTGGTTAGTCTATAATGAATACTCATGCTCCCACCCTTATCATTGCTCTCCCACGATTCTGTCACTAGCTTAACCTCCGGCTTGACGGGAAAAGTCTTGTCATCGACGGCATGGATAGAATCAAGCACCTTCTCTTTTTCTTCCTCAGAAGGGCTATAGTGTCCCAGGAAGGCCTCCACAATTCTCCCTGCTTGTTGGTATCCAATCTCGGATCTCGGCAATCGTGTCACCAATTCATAACCTTCAATCAATTGATTATTGTCGAGTCGTATTCGTTGTCCGTACTTTTGATCCTCTGCCGTGAGTTCTTCATTCAGAGTAAGCGTGTTATTCTTATCTTCGTAATCGACCAAGTCCAGAGCGGCAATCCCTTCATCCTTTGTCATGGCAAACACAGTACGATACTCCTCCACATGGTGAAACAGAGAATCGTAGGGATTGTCTTTTTGACAAGCACTCATAAGAAGCATGAACAAACCTATGAAGACCGCCATTAGGTATTTTCTATTCATCTTTAGTCACCTTCTCCAACAAAAGCATGTTTTTATTTCAGTATATTATTCAATACATAATATTATTATCTCTTAAATTAAATTATGTACTTCAAAGTGATGATTTGTACCATTAATATTCACATCGTAAGCGATCCCGCATATCCAAGCAAGTCCTCCACCTGCTTTGAAAATCCTATTGCTACTTAAAGGGTTGCTACCTGTGTACTTAGTCCCCATAATAGGCGAGCTAACATTTGTAGTTATTTCATGTCTCACAGGGAATCCTCCCCCTTCAGGAGCAGTAGTATATCCTGGATAAGTCAATAAGTCTCCTTGTGTAACCCAAGTTGCTTTAAAATTATTCATATTATAACCACTGTTAGCATAAGCAGTAACATCCAGTTTCAATGGACGAATATTCTCAATCGTTCCATATAATGAATCATAATGAGCAGTTAACCAAATTTTTGATGTCAATCCATATCCGACAGTCCCAGGTGTGCCTGAATCTTTATCAATATCCACCAAATTTAGTGATTTACCATTTACAGAGAGAGGTAGTACTGTGCTAATAGATACTTCCTCATCACCATAATTGTTCCAAACAAGCACAGCCTCTCCCTGCCGCTCACTCTCCCCCCTAAATGTTTCTATATTTTGAGTTGCCGGGACAAATTGAATAACGCTTTTATCAGTTACAATTGTTCCTTGCTCTTGTAGCCAAAGAATCAATTGTTCAGATACTTCATCCCTATTAAAAGTTTCAGTTTCTGCAGAAGATATTTTAGTAATCGCCAATTTGAAATCGTTTACATCATTGAATTTTCCATTTGCAAATGTTCCTTGAGGCATGAGTGCAATTAACCAAATTAGAATAAACGCACTCATAATCACTTTCTTTTTCATAGTCAACTCTCCTTATTATACTTGTAAATGTAATTAGAGAATTTCAAGATATCATCGGTAGGCATGCCACAAAAGCCTATTTTGGATATCCTGCAATGAATTGCCCCACTGCACCTCCATATTATTTTATTCTCTATAATCCTAATTACCCATTCCGTATTCCAAAATATCACTTTTAATTTTTAATATTTACATTTTTAGAAGAAATTAGACTCCAAGTCAATATATCTTCGTTTTACTCTCTTCCTATTAATTTAGCTAATAAGTGATTGCTAGAGCGTGAGCCCCTTCTGCTCACGGCTCTATAGAATAGCATACCTCACAGCTTCCCCCGGTAATCCTGCGGCGTCATGCCGAACTGCTCCTTGAACACTTTGATGAAATATTGGCTGTTGGCGTAGCCGAGCTGCTCAGAGATCTCATAGATCTTCAGCTCGGAGTTGCGGAGGCTTGCTACGGCCTGCTCCATCTTCCTATTCAGGATATACTCGCTTATACTGATCCCGCTGACCTGCTTGAACAGTCTGGAGACATATGCCGGATGAAGCGAGACCGCGTCCGCAACGAATTGCTGGCTGGCCTCTGCCAGATTAGACGCGATACAGCTCTGCATCTCCTTGACGATGCCCATCCGGTTATTCTGTGTATCCCGTTCGAGCTTGCCCTGCAGGGTATCCACCAGCGCCTCACCCCAGCTGACCAGTTGGGACACGGAACGGAAGAGGGTCTTATCCAGCAGCTCCCGCCCGACCAGATCGGAGAGCAGGCTATGATTCTTATGGGCAATATAGTGAAAGGAGCCGAGAATCATAGTACGGATCTCCTCAATATATTCTTCGTTATACGACGGCAGGTTGTTGCTGAATTCTCTCAGCTGCTGCAGCCGTTCCTTATACCCCTGCCACTGGCCGGTCTCCAGCAGATGCATCAGTGTCGGAGAAGCATATAAGTCCTTGAGCGGCTGGACCGGCGAGCTCTTCTGCTTGTCCGTCAAGGAGATGAAATAGCCCTGGTCATTGCCCACTTGCTGTCTTAACGCCGACTGGGAATCCTCATACATGGCGCGGATATCCAGCGGGAATTCCCCCGGGTAGGACAGAATAACCGAGATTCCGCCATTCAGATATTCATTCACACTGCTGTGCAGCTGATGGGTATTATGGGTTAGCTGCTTGAGAATCTTGTCCGGGTCAACCGCCCCCGCTTCACTGCTCTTCACAATAAACACCAGGTTCTCGTAAGCATCCCGGCCATGCCACAGCTCGAAGCCCGGGCCCAGCAGCTCGCAGGCAATGTTCGTCACCGCGTATTCAAAGAGCAATTGGCTGTCCGGCCCGAAGTTCGTGAAATGCTCCTCCAGACGGATCAGAATCAGGAAGACCCGGTCGTTCAGCTGAAAATCAATCTGATATCCGCTAAGCTTGTCCTTCAGCCGTTCCTGCGGATAGGATTTGCCCTGAATCAGCTCGGCCAGCAGCTTATCCTTCAGCGCCGGGAGATGCTCCCGGAAGGCCAGCATCGCCTGCTCATAAGATGCCGTCCGGTCGATTTCCTTCTTAATCGTCTTAATCGTGCTCTCCAGAGCAGCACGAAGCTTCTGGTGATCCAGCGGCTTAACAAGATACTCTGCCACCCCATACTGAAGGGCTTCCCTGGCATATTCGAACTCGGCGTAGCCGGTTAGCAGAATACACTTGATTCTCCGGTGGGTCTTCCGCACCTGCTTCACCAGCTCCAGCCCGCTCATCCCGGGCATGGCGATATCCGTAATGACTATATCAACCGGGTATTGCCCGATCATCTGCAACGCCTGAGCGCCGGAGTAGGCTTTGTATACTTTTTCAATCCCGAAGTCCTGCCATGGAAAAGCAAGCTCCAGATCATCTACGACATATTGTTCATCATCTACCAGCAGAATTTGCAGAATGAGCTTCTCCCTCCTTTTCAATCCGAATCCGGTAACAGGTGCCTTCGGACAGCACGGAGTCTACGGATAACCCGGAGTCTTTGCCAAAATACAATCGCAGCCGCTGATTCACATTCCTTAGCCCCGTTCCGAGCTGTTCATTGCTAATAATATTATCCTCGATATGGCGGCGGACCGCACCGAGCCGTTCCTCCGTCATGCCGATTCCGTTATCCTTCACGGTAATCAGAAGATACGAATCATCTTCCTCGGCGGCAACCGAGATGATGCCGGGCCTCAGGCCCGGTTCAATGCCATGCTTAATGCAGTTCTCCACAAGCGGCTGCAGAATCATCCTTGGCAGACGGTATCTGCCCGCCTCCGCCGTAACGCTGAACTCGAAGGTGATCTCTTTTTTGCGCAGATGGACCATATGCAAGTAATGCTCGACGAAATCCAGTTCATCCTGAAGCGTCGAATCAAGCTGTTCAATCTTATGAATGTACCGGCAGTAGGAGGCCAGATGCAGCGTCATCGTGGTAACCGCATGATAATCCTCAATGCTTGCTTTGCTCTGAATGAAATTCAGGCAGTTATAGAGAAAATGCGGATTAATCTGCGCCTGATACTGCTTCAGCTTCGCTTCCTTCACTTCAAGCTCGCCCAGCAGGACCTGCTCGATCAGTGTCTGTGTATTCTCCGCCATCCGGTTAAAGGAATTGCCGAGCACCTTGAACTCATTGACCTGCAGATCGACGGCACGGCTGGAAAAGTCGCCCCGGTCGAACCGGTCAATCGCCTTCCGCAGCATGATAACAGGCTTCTGAACCTGCTTGCGGAGCAGCAGCGTGTAGAACATAATACCAACCAGCACTACCAGTACCGCATAGAGGAACAGCCGGTTATTGCGGTTAATCGGCTCGATATACTGGCGCTTGGGATAGGCGTCTATGAAATACAAATCCAGCATGTCCGACTTCATATAGTTAATCAGGTACTCTGTACGGTTCTCTGTAGCGGAGATGGTTCCCCTGTTCCCGCTAATCCCAGGACTGATCGACTCTAACAGCTCCTGCGGAAACGCCGCCCCCGGCTGAATAAAGACCCGCTCAGAGGCATCGTATAGCAGCGGCATACCGGAGACATACTGCTCCATCATTTTCACCAGATTATCCAGAGAAATCCTGACTTCAATTAACAGCGAGCTGATATGACTGCGCATGATGTTGGAGTAATATCCCTTGCCTTCCTTATCCATGTGCAGCACCCAGCGGTTCCGCGCCTGCTCCGGGGGGCTGAAGGTGCTGAAGGAGAAGGAGGAATCTGAGGATACCGTCTCTTTCTCATCCTCATAGTACAGAATCACTGTATTCTTCCAGGAGGTGGAGGCCGTGTTCAGGGCCAGCTTATCGATGATGGTCAGCTTCATCTCATATTTGGAATATTGATCCCCGAACTTCAGAATATAAGGATATCCACGCACAGACTGGTCCTGTGACAAAGTAATGGTATTTGTCAGCACCTGTTCAAATTGCGTGGATAGCTGGGAGGTCATGAATTCAACCTCGTACATTTTATTTTTTCTCAGCTCATTCTGAATGTCCTTCACGTTCAGCCGGTAGATGAGCCAAAACGCACCTACAATGATCAGCAGCATCAGCATCAGGACAAACGACAGCCACTGAAAGATCGACAGACGATATTTCACATTGCCCTCCTCCAAATGAAAGGACGGCCTGGGGGCCGCCCTTATTCTTTATATCTTTATTTCTGCAGAGATTGATACCATTCATTGACCTCTGTGGTCACTTTGTCGCCGCCTGTAGTTTTCCATTTCTCTACAAAGGTATCAAATTCGTCTACCGGCGCTTTATCATAAATAATTTTGTTCAGAATTTCCTTCTCCAGCTTCTCCAGCATATCTCCGCGGGCGAGCTGAGTTTCAGTAGGTGTACCTGTGAACATCTCAGGCATTACACTGTCCTTCTGGTCGACGATGATCTTGGCTGCCAGGATCTGCTCAGGAATACGCTCGGACAGATTCTTCTCATACTGGTTAGCAGGCTCAGCACCGCCGGCCAGCTTGGCCAGTGTATTCATCATCAGGTTAGGAATAATGGCTCCATCGTAAGTCAGGGTATAACGGATCGCATCCACCCAGCCGCCTGGAATCTTATCCGTATCCTGCTCTTTCAGGACGGTTCCGTCTTCAGCGATATCATAGTCATAGCCTTTGGCGAAGCCGTTCACGAAGGTTGTGCTGTCCGGGTTAGCCCAGTTATCAAACAGATAGTTCTGGTAGACGAAGAATGCGTCTTTATGCTCCATGTCCTTGTTGATCAATACCGCACCGGAGGCGATCTTCGTGCCGTGTCTGCCTACCTTGCCGTCCGGGCCTGCCGGAAGCGGATAAGCCTTATGCACCGCACCTGGAACGTTCTTCTGCAGATCCGGCAGCGGCCAGCCTGTCATCCAGTAAGGGCCGACAATGATACCGGCTTTGCCTGCTGTAAAAGCTTCTGTTGCTTTGTTCTCATCATACAGACCGGATTCGGAGGAGATATAGCCTGCCTTCATCCATTTCTGCATCGTTGCCAGACCTTCCTTCATCTCCGGCTGAACAGAACCGTAAGCGAGCTGGTTGTCCGCTGTCTTGTTCCACTGGTTCGGCATCGCGCCGAACATCCCGAAGACCCATCCGGCTTCCGACATCCATGTGTTCAGATTGTTTTTGAAGCCTACAGCCAGTCCTGTTGTATCCTTCTTGCCGTTGCCGTCAGGGTCCTGGTTCGTGAATGCATCCAGCACGGTTTCCAGCTCAGCCAGATTCGTCGGAGCCTTAAGGTTCAGCTTCTTCAGCCAATCCTCACGGATATACATAACCGGATCATTATTATAAGCGTTTTCCAGAATCGGGATACCCATCCGCTTGCCGTCTCTCATGTAGGGATTCCATACGGTTGGCTCTTCGGCCATCGCTTTTTTGTAGATATCGGAAGCATATTTGTCGAACAATTCGCCTGCATCGGTGAACTGGCCGCTGTCAATCAGATCGGAGATCAAGGAAGGGCTTCCACGGAACGAGATGATGTCCGGCATTTTCTCACCTGAGGTCAGCATCAGGCGCAGCTTGGTTTCATAGGCGTTGTTCTGGTCACTTACGGTCCAGAGATACTTGATGTCAATACCCAGCGTATCCTTGGCCCATTTGGTGTGCACGTTATTCTCAATGTTCTCGCCATTCTTGAATTTCAGGCTGCTGGCGATGGGAAATACGGTTGAAATGGTTACCGGCTCTGTATATTTACCATTCTCAAAGGGAGCCGAATACATCGCGTCTTCGCTTGCCGCCGGCTTGTTGTCCCCTTCTGCCTTCTTGTTGTCAGCATTGCCGCCGCATCCGGCCAGCAAGCTGCCCAGCATGACTGTGGATAACACGGCCGCCGCAGAGAATTTCATTTTCTTTATCATTTAATCTTGCACCCCTTTAATTAAAATTTAATCATATTAATTATTTGAGTCAATCTTTTTTAGCTTCCAGCGCGTGCATCACCTCCTTTAATGGAAGGACGGCTATTCCTTAACCGCCCCGAGGACAATTCCCTTCACGAAGAAACGCTGCAGGAATGGATACACGATGAGGATCGGCGCCATTCCGATGAAGATCTGAGCGGCTTTGACTGTTCTTTGCGAGATATTCTCCAGATCCTCCGGCCGTACGGTCACCTTACTGAAGTCCTGCTGGACAATGACCGACTGCAGGAAGGTCGCCAGCGGATAGTTGCGGTGATCCGTCATATACAGCAGGCCGTCGAACCAGGAGTTCCAGTGCCCGACGATCGTGAACAGCGACAGTGTAGCAATAGCCGGCATGGATACCGGGAGATACACGCTGAACAGTGTTCTGAAATGACCTGCGCCGTCGATGAAGGCGGCTTCTTCCATTTCTTTGGGCACGGCCCGGAAGAAGTTAAGCAGCAGAATGATATTCCAGACCGAGACGGCACCCGGCAGAATCAGTACCCATAGGGAATTCATCAGGTGCAGCTTCTGAATCAGAATGTACATCGGTACTAGACCGCCGCTGAACAGCATGGTGAAGACCAGCAGCCAGATATACATGTTCCGGCGTCTGAACCGGGCGTTCTCTTTGGACAGTGCATAGGCAGCCAGTATGACGATCCCCATGCTAAAAGCAGTACCCAGCACCGTGCGCTGCAGCGTCACCCAGATGGACCGGGTGAAATTCTCGTTGGCTACGGTCTTGGTGTAGGCATCCACTGTGAAATCTACTGGCCACAGACCCACCAGATTGGCATTGGCTGCCGATTTCCCGCTGAACGATACAGCAAGGACGTGAATCAGCGGAACAACACACATGATTGAAACTGCGATCATCAGGATATAGTTGAACACCGTGAAGATGCGGTAAGGTTTTGTTTTATGATACATGCCAGATTGGCCTCCATTCTAGAAAATACGGTAGTTAGCAAATTTATACGAAAGGCGGTAAGCTGTTACGATCAAGACAAAGCTGACAACGGATTTGAACAATCCGACCGCTGTGGAGAAGCTGAACTTACCGTCAACAATTCCTAGTCTGTAGACAAATGTATCGATGATGTCCCCTTTATCGAAGACAAGCGCGTTATACAGGTTGAAGATCTGGTCGAAGCCTCCGTTAAGCACGTTACCCAGCGCCAGTGTTCCTACCACGATGGTAATCGGCAGCATGGCCGGCATCGTAATTGACCAGGTCTGCTGCCAGCGTCCTGCTCCGTCTACCTCAGCAGCTTCATAGAGTGCCGGGTTAATTCCCGCCAGGGAGGCCAGGAAGACGATGGTGTTGAAGCCGAACTCTTTCCAGACATCACTCACTACTACGACAAACCGGAACCAGTTCCCGTCACCCAGGAAGAAAATCGGCTGGATGCCGAATACACTGACCAGTACCTGGTTGATCAGGCCGCCGTCTCTGGCCAGCAGGTCGGAGAGAATACCGCCCAGGATCACCCATGACAGGAAGTGGGGCATATAGACAATGGTTTGTACCATTTTTTTGAATGCCATCTTGCGGATCTCATTCAGCAGCAGTGCGAATAAGAAGGGAACGATCAGGTTGGCGATCATTTTCAGACCGGCAATAATCAGTGTGTTCCAGATGATCTGAACGTTCTCGGGAATACTGAACAGATATTCAAAATGCTCCAGCCCCACCCACTTGGAGGCGTTAAAGCCTAAGCCCGGCTTGTAATTCTTGAAGGCAATCGCAAGTCCTGTCATTGGAATGTAGGCGAAGATCACGGTTAGGATCAATGCCGGCAGAACCATCAGATCGAGACTAATGGTCGATTTCCATTTCGATTTTTTCCGGGGACTCCCCGCATTTACATCCAGTTTCTCGCCTTTTACGCTGGCTGGCGTAACCAAGTTTTTCATGCTTCTGCTCCCCTTTGCTGGTCAACGTGTATCCGTTTACTTTGTTTATAAATTAATCATACCTAGCCGGACATGACAGTTACATGATAAATACAAAGCATTGATAACAAAATGATAACCACAACAGTTTTGGACGTAGCATTACGGTAGCACTTGGGTGGACGCTCCGCGAACGGAACGTTGTTACAATCGCTGTTGTGTCCGGATTTTATTGTATTTTTACCTTAGCGGTGAAAATCCGGACACAAAGGCGACCGCTATCGCTTTTCCACAATCGTTCCGTCCTCTCCGCTGTTTAAGCGGGAGGCAATAGTACTGCAAAAGAACAAACCGCTACGTAAGCTCTCCCCTAGTCATGACATAGCCCGGCAACATCGAGCAACTTCCAGCTGCGCCGCCACCCCAGCGATGGTTGCACGGCCTACTATAGAATTAGTTGGATAAACGTTAAGCCTGTTGATTACCCAAAAAAAGGTAGCAAAAAGGCCGCCATTTCGATAAAGTGTTTGTACCCCTACAAACCTTCCGAAACGAGGCGGCCTCATGAAAAAGTCTACTTCAATTTCAAACATTCTGCAATTGGTGATTCCCGAGGAAAAACTACGTCCGATTCTGGAAGAATTAAACTATATTGATGTTGCGCGTAAATTTACCGTGTATGATTTGTTTTTGTTTCTAGCTGAAGCAGCGTTTCAGCAGTGGGACGGGTACCGAGACGGCGCGCAACGGATGTCCCTTCAGGGACAACGTGCGGTGAATTATTCGACGCTTTCCAAAAAGGCTAAAGAGGTTCCTTTCTCCTTATTTAAGCGTCTATTGAAACTCATGATAGGGCTCTGTAATCGGAAGGCCAAGCGGTCACTCGGTATTCCGAAAGAACTGTTAATCGTGGATTCAACCACCATTTCGGTCGGTCAAGGCCGCTTGCCTTGGGCACAAATTAAAGGCAGAAAAGCAGGCGTTAAGCTGCATGTCGGATTACTTGGGGACTCGAATGAATTGCACAAAGTGACGGAGACCCCGGCTGTACAGCATGATTTAAACAGTTGCGCCTTCCTGCTCGACAGCCAATATATTTTGGTGGCAGACCGCGCTTACGGGAAGCACAAGCTGTTTGACAGCTATCAAGAGAAGAAAGAGCGGCAATATTTTGTCATTCGGCTTAAGGATAACACCACGCTCGTGAATCCGGTCCCGCGCCTGCGAAATCGCCCATTTGAGGGAAGTATCGAGCAGGATTTGACGTGCCAATTAGGAAAGGTTAAGGCGCTCAGCAAGAATCAGTTTCGGGTGGTGATTCTTAAAGATCCTAAAGGGAATCCCGTCATTCTTGCGACAAATCTGCACTGGCACTCCCCCGAAGCCATAGCAGACATCTATAAGAAACGTTGGCAGATTGAAGTATTTTTTCGTTGGATTAAGCAGCATTTAAACATTCCCAAGTTATTTGGAACCACAGAAAATGCAGTATATGGGCAGCTATACGTGGCTTTATTGGTGTATGTGTTGCTAAAGTTTCTGTTTGAACAGGGAAATAGTACTGTGCATGTTAGCGCTAGATTAACGTTCGCCGAGTTTGATCGATTATTTACGCTGCAAAAGCTACCTGTGGAGTGGAAGATTTATTTAGCTCATGTTACTGACATTATCACCAAAATATAGGTAATCAACAGGCTTAGATAAACGTATCTTAATTTAGCCGGTTTGGAGCTTTTGAGTAAATTAGGTTGATTTATGCTATTTATTTTCGAGGAAATCTTCTTTTTGTTCTAATCCCGGCCTAACAAGTGCCTTTTTTCCAACTGTTGTCTGGCCGGGTCTATTCCGCGCCTGAACAAGTGCCCAAAATCCAACTATTTCCTGACGCAGTATCGGAGTAACGCGGGCAAGGTAGATGAAACAGTCCCCAAAGTAGACATCGCAGCCATATTACTCCCATCACAAAAAGCAGCGGCCCCCCTTACCTGGGAGAACCGCTGCTCGAATCAATGCTATAGACTTGCGGACACTACTCTACTGATTGAGGCTGATTATCCGGTAGATTACTACGGCAGCCTGCTCCTTGGTCATCTGGGCCTTCGGCAGGAAATTGCCGTTCTGTGCGCCTTGGATGACTCCGGCAGCCCGCAGCTTCTCAATAGCGCCTGAAGCTTCCGCGCTCAGCTGGTTCAGATCCTTGAAGCTGTGAACAGCAGCAGAATCGCCCTTCAGCATGATCTGTTCCAGCTGGATGAGCCGGTTCAGCATGACTGCCATTTCTTGACGGCTGAGTGCATCGCTCGGACTGTAAAGTCCGTCTACTCTACCTTTTACAATACCTAAGGCTCCAGCAATGTTGATGGCCTCGGCATACGAGGAGTCCTTATTGACATCCTTGAAGCCTGGGGCTGCTGCTCCAGCTTGAAGGTCAAAAGCATCAACCAGCAGCTGGGCAAATTCTGCCCGGTTCATCAATACCCCTGTCTCATAGGAAGCCTCTGCTCCCAGAGGAAGTATTCCGCTTGCAACCAGAGCTTCAACGCTCTCGGCAGCCCATTTGCTGCCCTTGTGATCCGGCAGCTTCACTGTGGCAACCGCATATTGTCCAAGCTCCTTGGTCTTGAAGGAGACATAGCCTGTAGCCGGATCATACTGACGATCCTTCACCACTGCAAGCTTGCCATTCTCCAGCACCTGATAGACCGCAAGCTGGTGCGCCCGCTCGCCTGACTTAAGTTCATAAGGCAGCAACAGTGTTAGCGCAGCAGCGTCCACCGCTGTGTTCTTGGCTCCATGGATAGCAAGCGAGAAGTCCAGTACAGCCGCTCCGTCTAAGCGGGTCTTCACCGCTGCCGGCCATCCGTCCCGGGCCACACGCTTCACTTGAAGCTGTAGAACATCCCCGGCCTGTGTATCCTGCAATTTCAGCAGCTCTGTATTCAGGCTTAGAACCGCACCGAAGCCGCTCTCAATCTGAATCTCCTTAATCTTAGACTGCGCGGCCAAGCTCTGAAGCGGAAGCCCCAGCCGCAGCACCTCGGTCCCGGAGGCAGGCTTGACGGCAATCTTCAGAATGCCGCTGTCCAGCGACTGAAGCAAGGCCTGACTTACTGCATCCGGCGCGAGATCCACATTCAGGATGCCCGCCTTATCCGGGGAAGCCTGAACGGTAAGTTTGCCATCCGTGAAGGTTACTGCTGCCGGAGCAGGTGCCTTCACGGGTGGTGACGAGCCTGACGATGGATACGAAGAAGTCCCATCTGCAGGGGTTTGCGGTGCCGCTTCAGGTGCCACAAACGTCAAAATCCCGAAGTTGGAGGTATCCCGCCACGTATCCTCGCCCCTGTCATTCCATTTACTCGTACTGCGGGTGCCGTCGCCCCGATCATCATTGATCTGGAGATCAAGCCCGATGGAGCTTCCCGCCGCCCCCTTGATCGTGCCGAAATGTATCTTGGCTTCGACGCGGTACCCGGTGTCCGTATGGACCACCGCGCTGGTCAATCTGCTGTCCGAGGCGCCTCCGCCAAAGGACGCGACATTATTAATGTTAATCCGGTATTGGCCGTCATCCCCTTCATAATACGGGGTTCTGCTGAAATTCTCATCGATGAAGATCTCCACGGAGTCCTGGTCCCATGGATTCGCGGCATCCGCCTTCAGCACGGCATCCTTCACATCTACGATCAGGTAGAGGCTGTCGTCCGTCCACATCGATCTGGCTTCTGCGGTGGTGCTGTAAGGAGCAGCAGACATTTTCACCTGAAAAGGCTTCGCCTTTTCCCATACCGCATCCATCTGTCCGTCGATCTTCACCTGACCCTTCAGCGATTCCGCTGAATTAGGCATGGCAGCTAATCGGAGAACCCCGTAATGGCTGGTGTCTCTATCCTGGGACTGGCTTCGGTCATTCCAGTAGGCAGGGACAGAACCCGGAACACCGGGATCACTGACACGGATATCGAGACCCAGCTCGGCACCTGCGGCACCCTTGACGGTTACGAGCGGAATTCTCGCTTCAATGGTATAACCGCCCTCACGTTCTGTGCTGGTGAAGCTGACTCCTTCGGTCCCGGAGCCCGAACGCGGCAAGCTGATCTTGCGGTCATCCGGCTGATAAGCCGTAGTCTTCCCATTGTTCTCATCCAGGAAAAGCTCAACCTTGTCTTCCGCGTTCCGGCTAGCATCGGTAACGTCTACCTTCACATACAGGTTATCGGTATCCCACAGCGTATGAACCTTGGCAGATACTGTGCTGCCCTGCTCAAGTGGGAACCCTGCTGTTTTGCTCCACAGGGCTTTCCCGGCTGCGCCTGCCTGAGGCGTACCCTCAAGCGCCACGGCTACATTGTGAATGGCCGGCAGCTTGGACGGGTCCACCGCTCCCCAGAATGCAGGCTTCGCCTTCAGCTGCTCATCGAACAACATAGCATGGTTGTTGTAGCTTTTCTCATCCTGCACTCCCCAAATGGAGACCGAGGAGATCGTGTCCTTGTACTTCTTGTAGAGCTCGAACAGATCATTATAGCGTTTGCCCTGCCGCGCAGCGATATCTGCAGGCAGCGGAGCAGAAGGGCTGATGCCAGAGTCTACGTCCAGCTCAGTGATTTGAATGTCCAGCCCAAGCTGCGAGAATTGCTGAATCGTCTTTTCAATCTCCGGAATGGATGGGGAGAACAGTCCGTGATGAGACTGGAGGCCCACGCCGTCAATCAGATTCTTCGCCTTGAGCGTCTTCAGCAGCTTGTAGATATGCTCACGCTTTTCCGGTACCTCTGTGTAATAATCATTGTAATAGAGCTTCGCTTCCGGGTCCGCCGCACGGGCGAATTCAAATGCCTTCTCGATATAGTCCGGACCAATCAGCTTATACCAAGGGGATAGTCTCATCCCGTCCGGGCCGCCGCCATTGTCGGCAATCGCTTCGTTCACTACATCCCAGGCATAGATTTTGCCCTTATAGCGGTGCATAACGGTCTCAATATAACTCTGTAGACGAGTAAGCAGCAGCTCTCTGCTTGCCGGCCGGCCGTCAGGACCCGTGAACATCCACTCGGCAGCATCCACATGCCACAGCAGCGCGTGTCCGCGAAGTCCCATCCCGTTCGCTTCGGCAAAATTCACATATTTATCCGCCCCGTCGAACACATAAGTGCCCTCGGAAGGAGCAAGGAATTTGGGCTTCATTTCATAGGTAGCTGTGATGCTGTTGAAATGCTTCTTCAGCAGCTCCCCGTAGACCCCTTCCATTTGCCAGGAATATGCTGCGGCACCAATGGCGAAATCGTTCGCATAGATGTCTTTTAGCGCAGGGATATCCTGTTCAATGCTCATCTCGGGTGCAGGCTCAATCACCACATCATCCACATAAAAAGATAACGTATCAACAGTCTCCTCTGTAATATAAGGAGTCTCCACGAACAGGTTCACCTCAGACGGCTGGTCGCTGTACTGGAAAGTCCCCTTCAGCAGATGCCACTGGTCCCACTGATCGGCCTTAATGCTAACCTTATCGATCGCATTCCAGCTCTCGGAGCCGGCCTTCTTATACACCGTCATTTGCAGACTTTTGTCGGCTTCCGGCTTCTCCTTCAGACGGACATACAGCGAGAACTGGTAGCTCTTGCCCGGCCGCAGATGCTCCTTCACACTCAGGCTTGGCCCATGGAAGCTGCGCTCTCTCCCCTCTACCAGCATACTGTGAGTTCCGGTATTAGCCGTATCCTGACTCACCGACAACGATTCCGGGCCAATCCGGTTCTTCCAGCCCTGAAGCGTTCCGTCTTCAAAATCCGTGCGCAGCCCTTCCTCCCCCACCGGGACTTCAGCCGCTGCGGCGGTAATCTTGATATCATCCACGCAGAATGAGGTTCCTGCTGCGGCTTCTGCATAAATCTCCGTGAAGCCTACCTTATCGCCTGTAATAAAAGTACCTTCCAGATACGTCCATTCCCCGGACCCCTTCGCTCCGCTAAGTTCCGCTACAAGCGTCCAGTCCTCTTTTTCACCGATCATGGTATGTACCGTGAATTTGACCGGCGCCGGAGATTTCACCCATGCCCCCAACGTGTAGGCTGTGTTCGGAGTCATGTGGTCCGTCAGAACCTGATTGGGCCCTTCCCAATCCTTGGTCCGTCCATCTACGTACAGACTGTAGGAGCCTCCATGATAGACATCCTTCGTTACTGTAAGCTGTTCGTCGCCCTTCTTCGTCCAGCCCTGTGCGGTACCGTCCTCAAAGTCCGAAGCAAGAACAACTGCCGGGCCTCCCTCAGCCGCAGCATAGACCGGTGTCCGCATTGGCAGCACCGAAGCCGCCAGGACGACCAGCGCCAGCGCGAGGCTCATCATTCGTTTACGCTTGAGCATCTGTACCCTCCTAAGAATCTTCTTTATAAAGCGCTTACAGTTTGAATTATAGCCGGTTGGAAATCGTTTACAAATAACAATTTGGTAGGATTGATAACAAAATGATAATAGGAGCGGAGAAAATCCCGCCACAGCCACACCCGGCTCCCTCCCGCTTGCGCCAGCACGCCGCGCCCATTGTGTTCGGTTTTTCGCCTATATTTGGTCCGCACAGCACCATCCGGCGCAATGTGATCGGTTTTTCGATTACATTTGGACCGGACACCACCATCCGGCGCAATGTGATCGGTTTTTCGATTACATTTGGACCGGACACCACCATCCGGCGCAATGTGATCGGTTTTTCGATTACATTCGGCCCGCGCACCTACCCAAATAACGCAAAAACAGCACACTCCACAATCTGAAGCGTGCTGCAATTTGCATAACTATTATTCACTCTGCCTTATCTGCTAAGCATACCGTACACTTACACGTTCCCCCGCCTGCATCTCAATACTCACCAGGCCGTCCGAATCCGGCTCCACCAATAGGCGGTCTTCTCCGCGCGTAATCTCCAGAGGGCTTTCTGCCAGAACCCGGCAGACTCCCCCGAGATGAGCGGTAACCTCCGCTTGTCCGAGAACGCCAGCGCTCCAGGTCAGGTTCACTTCATAGCCGCCGCGTGCCCGCAGACCCTTCACTCTACCTTCGCTCCAGCTTGAAGGCAGGGCGGGCAGAAGCTCCAGAACTCCCTGATGGGATTGCAGCAGCATCTCGGCAATTCCGGCTGTAGCCGCGAAGTTCCCGTCAATCTGGAACGGCGGATGAGCGTCGAACAGGTTCGGATAGACACCGCCGCGTTCATTGTTAACGGCCTCCGGCTGAACCAGCGTGAGCAGGTTAGTGATCAGCTGCTTGGCGCGGTCACCCTGTCTGAATCTGGCCCATAGTCCGATTTTCCAGCCCAGGCTCCAGCCGGTTCCACCGTCTCCGCGAATCTCAAGCGAGGTTCTGGCGGCTTCATACAGCTCGGGGACCAGCTTCTCCGTTACCGATCTGCCGGGGTAGACCCCGACCAGATGGGAGACATGGCGGTGATGCACATCCTCATCCTCCATATCTGCCGACCATTCCTGAAGCCGGCCGCCTGCACCTACCTGCAACGGCAGCAGCCGCGCGCGGGCGGCCTCCAGCTCAGCCGCGAACTCCCCGTCCAGACCAAGCAATCCGGCTGCAAGGCTGCAGTTCGTGAACAGCTCCGCGATCAGCGACAGATCCATGGTTGCCGCTTCGCTGACGGCATACTTCTTGTCGCCGTCTACGATTTTGTGCTCAGGAGAAGTGGATGGTGAGGTAATCAGGTACCCGTCCGGGTTCTCGATCAGCCAATCCAGGCAGAACAAGGCCGCTTCCTTCATTACCGGATAGGCGGTCTCCCGCAGATAGGACAGATCACCGCTGAAGGCATAGTGCTCCCACAAATGCTGGGTAAGCCATACTCCGCCCATCGCCCAGGATGCCCAGACCGGATCTCCGTCACCGTAGCCGCCAACGGGAGCCGACTGCGCCCAGAGATCGGCGTTATGATGGGCTACCCAGCCGCGTGCGCCATAGTTAATCCGGGCCGTCTCGCTGCCGTTAACCGCCAGCCTCCGGGTATAGTCAATCAGCGGCTGGTGCAGCTCGGACAGATTGCAGACCTCTGCCGGCCAATAATTCATCTCCGCATTGATATTCAGCGTGTAGTTACTGCTCCAAGGCGCCCGGGTATCCTGATTCCAGATGCCCTGGAGGTTCGCCGGCTGTGTGCCCGGACGGGAGCTGGCTATCAGCAGATAACGGCCGTAATGGAACAGAAGCTCTACCAGCCCCGGATCATTACTGCCGTAAGCGGCAATTCTCTGATCCGTCGGCATGCCCTCCGGAGCCAGGCTCTCTCCCAGATGCAGCTCTACCCGGTCAAACAGCTCCCCGTGATCGTCAACATGACGGCTCAATAGCCCAGCATAAGGCTCATTGATGATCCGCTGTACAGCCCCTGCTGTCTGCTGACTTACATCATAATCCGCCTTCACTGTGCCGGACTGCGCATCGAAGGAGGTTGCCGCACTGAAGTATAGAACCGCTTCCGTTGCGCCGGTAACCTGGATACCATCAGCACTGGCTTCCAGACGGCCTCCAGTCTGGACCGCAGCCAGACGGCCGTGGAACTTCAGACTCCGGGGAGCTTCCCCGCCATAACGGACCGGCTGATCGACTTCGTAATAATTCGGCGCGACATATTCGGGAGCATGTCCGCTAATCGTGTATTGCTCACCGTCTGCTTCCGAACGGTGACGAAGCGGACTGTCCAGCTTCGCCCGGAAGCTGAGCCGGTGCGCCTCGCTGGCCGTCAAGCGGACAATGATCGCCTGGTCCGGGTGAGAGGCGAAGACTTCCCGGGTATACCGGACACCACCGATTACATAAGAGACGATACCAACACCAGTGGACAGATCCAGCTTCCGGCTGTACTCCCCGTCTATCGTCTGACCGTGCTCCATCGTAAGCAGCAGATCCCCGAACGGCAGGTAGGACTGGGCGTAGGGGCCCATCATTTTTTTGCAGAGCTCATCCGCTTCTTCATTCCTGCCTTCTGCAATCAGCGCCCTTACCTCAGGGAGAACCTCGCGGGCCTCCGGATTATTCCAGTCTGTCTTGTACCCGGACCACAGCGTGTCCTCATTCAGCGCGAGACGCTCCTGCTCAATGCCGCCAAAAATCATGGCTCCCAGCCGTCCGTTCCCGACTGGAAGCGCCTCCACCCAAAAAGTGGCAGGGGTATTAAATGAAATATTCATTGCGCAGCTTACCTCCATACACCGTAATTTCTAATCTGGCTGAACCCTTCCATCCTGATAAATCCTGATAACCCTTTCATTATATAGGCATCTGTCAGGAAAGACGAATCCGCAGGCTATACTCCAGAGGAGTGATGAGTGTTACGATGATTTTCTGGCAGCCTTCGGGATAGCTCATCCCGCGGATATCGGCCAGGTGATGCTCATGACAGCCCTGCTCAAGCTCCATCCAATCCTCCCCTGCGCTATAGCGGAGTGTTCCGGCGGTCCAGAAGGAAGTCTCGCTCATACCCGGTACCGGCGTCAGCGCGGAGCCTTCGAGTCTGCCCTCGCTGCCGAAGAGCAGGACAATCTGGGTCAGCACATCTGCCGGGGACGGTGCTGAGAAGTGCAGATCCCAGCCTGCTTCCCACTCGCTTACCTTCACGCAGACACCGCTGGTCTGGTTATGGGTAAGCGGCCGCTCGCCATGGGGCAGCAGATACCACGGGCTGGCAGGCAGGCCTGTTCGCGTAGGCAGCTTATCTGCGGGAATAGTGCCATAGTAGCCCTTATCGGCAGCAGACTCCAGCTGGAATCCGTCCGCTGTCTCCGTCAGTGAATCCATCGTAATCAGTCCCGGCCCGAAGCTTGAAGCCAGCTGGACCCCCAGCAGCCTTGCCCGGCCATGCCGCAGCGAGAACAGCGAGGAAGCCTCGGTCATCACGCTTACACTGGTCTTCCCGCTGCGCACCCGGGCAACCGGAGCGCCGAATTCCGTATGCTGCTTGCTGTGGCGGACAGGCCCGCCGTAGCCGTCCTGCCCGATACGGCCGATCAGTTCCTGACGGTTGAATGCGCCATCTATTACCTTGCGGTAGCTGTCCGGCAGTTCTCCCGGCGCGACTGAACCCGCCTGCATCTGGGGATAGAGCAGGAATCCCAGCATAATCTGATTGGGCAGCGAGCCCGGATGCATCACCGAGCGGCTTGCCAGCTCCGCAAGAGCTGCGAATTCCGGATCGCGGTCATGCTCTGCCATCAGCTGATAGCACAGATAATAATCAGCCAGCGAGTAGACGCTGCCGAAATCCTGCCGCCCCGAATAATCAGTGACCACCTCACCGTCCGGGTGAACCAGATATTTCATCATCCGCAGATTCTGGCGGACCGGCTCCAGCAGCTCAGGACGGTTCAGATCCTGCGCGGCGTAATAGAGCATAATGTCACTGACCGTATTGTAGATTCCGTTACTCCGCTCCGTCCATTCGCCGTCCGGCGTAATGTCCATCCCCTCCTGAAGCCATTCTCCGGCTCTTGCCTGCAGCTCCTCCAGGGCAAAAATCCGGAATAAAGACCCCAGCGCGGCAGTCAGCACCCAGCGGTGATTCGGGGTATGTACACCCCCGGTCAGCATCGCCGGAATCGTCCGCACAAGGAAGGCTCTCATCTGATCCGTCGCTGGCTGGAGCGGCGGCCAGCTATGCCGCTCCAGCAGCGTCAGGATATTGGCTAGTCCGACTACCACGAACGCCGTATCCGGCGGGGAATGATAGTTCGTCCAGCCCGGCGAGATCGTGCCGTCCTCATGCTGGAACCGCAGCATGAACGCCATCCCCTCCTGCAGCTGCCCCAGCAGCGCCAGATCCCGGTAATACCGGGACTGCGGATTCACCAGTGCTGCCGCCCATGCCGCCAGATACTGGGCCGTGCCGGTATGATTCGGCCAGGCTACGCCGCTCAGCGGATCACGCACACCCCCGAAGTACCGGCTCTCCCGGTCACTGATCTGCAGCTCCATGGATTCCTGTGTCCATTTGTCATTAATGTCCGTTATCTTCTTGAACATCTGTCTACTCACCCTTTCACCGCCCCGGTCATCACACCCGAGACGAAGTATCTTTGCAGCCATGGATAGACAAGCAGAATAGGCACTGTGGCGAACACTACAGTAGCCGCCTTCAGACTCTCCGGCACAACCGTACTGATCGCATTCCCCTCCATTCTCATCATATCGGTTACCTGGCTGTTCTGGATCATATGATAGAGCTTAAGCTGGAGCGGATACAGCTCCGGCTTCGTGATATACATCAGCGTATCCTGGAATCCGTTCCATCTGCCGACGGCATAGAACAAGCTTAGGGTAGCAAGTACCGGCATGGATAACGGCAGAATGATACGGATTAGCGTCCCGAACTGGCTGCTGCCGTCGATCTCAGCGGACTCCTTGAGCGCGTCCGGAATCCCGGCCAGAAAAGAAATCAGGATAATCATATAGAAGGGGCTGATCAGACCGGGCAGCACCAGCGCCCAGATCGTATTCAGCAAATGCAGCTCCCGTGTCAAAATATACTCTGGAATAATACCGCCGCTGAAGAACATGGTGACGACAATGATGAACATGAAGATTTTACGGCCCTTCAGATCCTTCTTCGACAGGGCGTAGCCCGCCGCAACCGTCATCATCATGCACAGCGCTGTGAACAGCACCGTCAGGAATATCGTGAAGGCCAGCGAGCGGATCATCGCGGCATCACCGAACACTTTTTTATACGCCTCAATATTGAAGTCCATAGGGAATAAAGTAACTTTGCCCGAAGCAATCGGGACCGTTCCGCTGAAGGATACCGCGAGAATATGCACGAACGGAATCAGACATGCCAGCACCGATAAGGTTAAGCAGATCACAATCCATGTATCAAACGCCTTGTTAGCTGCTCTTTCATTCATAATGTACACTCCCGATCCACAGGTTGATTATAGGATGCTCTCGTCTGTAAGCTTCTTGGAAATATAGTTCGCTGCCAGCAGGAATAGAAGTCCGACCACCGCCTGGAACAATCCAACCACCGTAGCCAGCGTATACTGCCCCGATTCCAGACCGATCCGGTAGACAAAGGTACTCAGCACATCCGAGTATTCCATAACCGCAAGGTTACCGATTACGAACGGCCGCTCGAAGCCAATCGAGATCATATTGCCCAGATTAATAATCAGCAGCGTAACAATCGTCGGCTTGATCCCCGGAATCGTAATATGCAGAATGCGCTTGATTCTTCCGGCCCCATCGACCTCCGCCGCTTCGAACAGCTCTTTATTGATGCCCGCGAGTGCCGCCAGATAGAGAATCGTCCCCCAGCCTGCGCTCTGCCAGACACCGGTCAGCAGGTAAGTGATCAGCCAATAATTTTTGTCAGAGAGAAAAGGAATGGCATTCAGTCCCAGGCTCGTTAACAGGTTGTTAATCATCCCGGACTGCTGCCCGAAGAGCTGGTACACAATCCCGCCGATGATTACCCAGGAAATAAAATGCGGAATATACAGAATCGTCTGAGACAGCTTCTTGAACCAGACCACCTTCAGCTCAAACAGCATGATTGCAATAATTAAGGGGGCGGGAAAAGAAACGATCAGATCCAGAAAGTTCAGCATCAACGTGTTGCGTAAGGTTATATAAAAGTCCTGATTCGCAAATACCTCGCGGAATCCGTCAAGACCAATCCATTCACTGCCACCGATGCCTTTGAAAAAGTTGAAGTCCTTGAACGCAATCTGCACACCATACATTGGACCGTATTTGAAAATAATAAAGAACAGGATAGGTAAGACCAGCAATGCGTACATCTGCCAATTTCTGCGGAAATAACGGGTGTATCCCACAACGATTCCTCCTCCACTGTGCCCATGAGGCTGTAAGGGGAAGCAGCCAAGACCGGCAGCCCTGCCGCTCCCCCTCCCTCACGAACCTCGAATTCAATTATTTCTGCTCGCTGTAGGCAGCCTTGCGTTCATCCAGAATGGCCTGTCCGCCGCTCGACATGTAGTCCTTCAGCATACTCTCATAGGTGACTTCGAATTCGCCAGGGGAGACCATTGTAGATTTCACCATCAACTGCTTGATTTTATCGCTAAGTGTGGTGCCGTATTTGCTCTCTGCCTCAATCGGACGGCTGGTGAACACCGGCTCAATCGGGTTAGTGGTGGAAATCGTCAGTGATTTCGCGATGATGTCCTGATACTTGGTGCGGAAGCTCTTCACGAAGGCTTCATTATTCTTTTCCTGGCTCTCAAAAATCCGTCCGTTCGCGATAATCCCGATATCCCCGCCGCCTGACAGCTTGTTGGAGGATTCGACAGACATATCCGGAATGGAGACCGGCACGCCGTCTTCCAGCGTGTAATGCTCGCCTTCAATCCCGTTCTGGATATATTGCAGGTGACCATCCGCAGACATCCAGTCCAGATACTTCATAGCTTCCACCGCATGCTTGCTGGACTTCGGAATCATAATATACATCCCGTTCGGAGCAGATACCGGCTTAGCCGTCTTCCCCTCGCTGTTCGTGAACGGATCAATGGCGCTCAGTACAGCCTTCGGGTTATTCTTCGTCATAACATCATAAGAACCGTCAGGGTAGAAGATCGCATCGTTATCATCGCTGAATGCGCCCACAAGCCCGTTCCCGATATTCTGTGTAAGGGTTTCTTTATTCTCGTCCAGGGCAAAATCCTTGCTGATCAGCCCTTCATTATACAGCTTGTTCATATATTGAATAGCATCCTTGAATCCAGGCAGCAGAATAGGGTAGTCACGGGAGCTCAGGTTCTGTGTAAGCTCGAAGCGTTCCTGCTCACTGACCGGCTTAATGAAGGACCAGACCAGCGAATCATACTGCGCCGCAGCAATCGTCATGCCCAGCGGAATTACCTTACCGCCGGTTTCACCCGGATCTTTGGTCTTGAAGGCAGTTAGTGTATTGTACAACTCCTCTGAAGTAGCCGGAACGGGAAGCCCCAGCTTATCCAGCCAGTCCTGACGGATGAAGGAAGCATATTTACCTACCGTAGAACGTTTGGCGGGAATGCTATACTGGACGCCATCGTATTGACCGTAGCGCAGAGTATCCTCGCCAAGGAACTTGGTCAGGTTCTGTCCGTGTTCCTTCAGCAGCGGAGTCAGATCTGTCAGCCCGCCTTGCTCGGCATATTTGTTGAAGGTCCCGGAGTCATAGGTGAAGACGATATCAGGAACATCGGTTCCGCTGGCCATCAGGACATTAAGCTTGGTTACTTCCTCTGAGCGGGGGATAGGGACAAATTCCACATCGATATTGCTCCCCTTGCCGAAATTCTCTTTAACATAATTAGTGAGGAAATTATCGGATGCCGTAACACCGGCCGGCGCATTGCCACGGTCAAAAATTTCGATCTTCAAGCTGCCGGCTTGTGCTGCACCGTTGCCGCTTGCTTCACTGGTATCTTTAGACGAGCATGCAGACAATACCATAGATGACATAAGAACCGCTGAGAGACCGAGAGCCAACTTTCTTTTACCGTTATCATTTGTCATATTTCCTATCACCTATCCCTTTCGATTTCTGATTTCAATCAGCCTGTTGTCTCTGTATGGTGCTTACGGCTTGACCATGTGATGAATTATTACATCATTTGCGGAATTCGACAATATACATGTTTCTTGTTGAATTTTCATGAAAAAACCAATGAAATTGCAGCATTTTTCATTTCGAATATACAATTATCGTAGGAATCCTTCACGAAAATTGCATGCATAAATCCAAATACCTAACTCATATATAACTTATTATGTTATGTATTTATCACCCATTGCCCCAACCTCTCCCAATAATCAAAAAAAGCGCAAACCCGGAATCAGCTGAAGCCGGATTTACGCAGTGCTTATTCATCTTTATGGAGCTTCAATTTGCGGTAATCCCCCGGGGTCATGCCCGTAATACGTTTGAAGACCCGTCCGAAGGTAATGGAATTAGCATATCCAATCTGCAGGGCAATATCCTGTATGCTCTCTGAAGTCGTATCCAGCAGTTCCTTGGCCTTCATCAGCCGCAGCTCTGCGAGAAAGTCCACGAATTTCATATTGAATTCTTCCTTGAACAGGTAGCTGGCGTATTTCGCAGAGATCTGGAACCGTTCGCTCAGATGATTCAAGGAGAGATCAGGATTGGCATAATGCTCTTCAATATAATGCTTAACCTCGGTAATCATCACCCGGTGGCTCTTCAGCTCGTTGACCGACACATAGACATGGTAGGTTTCATTCAACCAGCCGGTCAGCAGCTCCCGGATCTCCTCAAGATCGGTGCTTCCCCGGATGCGTTCCCGCAGACCGCCGGTCCATGCTGCCGCAAGCTGACGGTCCAGCGTCTCCGCTATGCCCTTAAGCTCCTGCTCCAGCGCCTGGAGCAGCACTTCCAGCAGCATATAGATCTCTTCGTCCTTCAGGTGGTCCTTGCGGAAGGAATCGAAGATTTCGTCCAGCCGGATTCGCCAGTTCTCGCCTGAGAGGCGGAATTCACGGACAAGCTGGGTGAAGCTCCCGAAGTATTTATAGCTCTGCAGTCCGGAATCGTCCTGCTGATTCATTTGGACTGCTGCAATATCTGTTCCCAGAGCCAGCCTGTGACTCAGCACCTCAGCCGCTGCCGCATAAGAATTCTTGATCTCCCGCCAGTCCCGGACGACCGTACCCACTCCGAAGGTCAAGGATACCCGCAGATTATCCATAATCCAGCGGTGGCAGTCTCTTGCCAGCTCCAGCATCGTATCGCTATCATCCTTCACCGGCTGGAACCGGAGGCCAATAATCATCCCCAGCCGCTCCCCGCTGATCCATTCGGCCCAGGCCTGAAGCTGCTTATCTGCCATCAGGTCCCCCAGTACATTGGTTAAGGCGAATTTCAGCAGGTTCTGATCCTGAGCAGGCAGCGCATGCCAGTCCTTCTCCCGGTTCAGCTCAGCTGCGAATACAACGAAGGCTTCGAACTCCCTGGTGCCCTCGAAGGGGTCCAGCGTCTCCAGCCGCTCTCCCGCATTCTCCAGCCGCTGCCCGCTGAGGAAATCCTGAAACAGCTCCCGGCGCTGAATGACCAGATTCTCATAGCGTTCCCGCTCATAGTCGGTAGTGATCTGCACCAGCCGGTCCAGGGCGTTATGCATCAGGGCCAGCTCATCGGAAGCCACGGCAGGCGTGGCATGCTGGGCCGCTGGCTGGAGTCCTTGAATCCGCACCATCAGCTGATGGATGGGCCGGTAATTCCTCCGGGTGATGTAGATGATATACACTACGCCCAGCGCAATCGTCAGCAGCCCGAGAATGAACCAGACGTAAGAGATCACCGAGATCCAGTCGAATAAGCGCCCGGCCCGCAGCCCGCTCTCGAAGGTCCAGCCCAGATCCTTCGCCTCGACCTTCGAGAGCGTTCTGTTATTCCCGCCGTCTGCGGCTGGAGCAGAATCATAGATCGGTGCCCCCGAGACATCCTTGATCCGCAGAAAGGACAGTTCTCCACTTGTCAAGCTATCCACCAGACGCTGTATGCGATACACACTGACATTAATAACAATATAGCCGTCGGAGCCCCATGGAATCGGCAGCCTGCTGGCCAGGCTGATCACCGGCCGCAAGTCCTTAGAGTTCCTGGGCTGAACCATCCGTACAGCGCTCCACCCCTGCTGCTGCTTATTCGCAGAGAGCTGCTGCAAATATTCTGCTTCCAGCCCCTGGCCCTGCCCCGGATTCACGTATCCGCTCTGGCCCAGCATCAGCTTGTCCTTGTTACGGTAGACGTAGATTGAATCAATCAGGCTAAAGCGTTCGGATAGACGGTTCATACTCTGCACAATTTCATACGAGCTGCCTGCCGGTGAGTCCGTGCCGGAGGGCGCATCCAGAAAGTCATTATAGGAATAGTTATCTCCGATCTCCTGCAGCACCCCCAGCTCTATATCATTCAAGGTCCGCTCCACCGTATCCGCCACATAGCTGGTGGATATGTAGTTAGCCTTCTCCGTCTCGCTGCGGGACAGCTCCGTAATGACCATGAAGGCCAGGAAGATTAGAACAGTGACTACAAGCAGGAAGACAGGGAAGTATGAGAATAGCATCCGAGTATACCAACTGCGCTTCATAGAGCTTCCCCCTTCTTCTTATTCAGGCTGCTGCTGCTTCTTACGTGAAATTGAGCTTACCTTGTACAGCAGCAATGCACCTAACGCAGCGCTCACCGTACAGGAGAAATACATCAGTCCCGGGCCGCCGGTCTCCAGCAGATACCCGTTCAGCAGATTCCCGGCAATGCCGCCAAGACCCACAAATACCATATTGAACAGGCTTTGCCCTGTGGCTTGCAGCTCTTTACCCGTAATAGAGGCCACATATTCCACAGCTGCAATGTAAAAGAAACCAAACGACATGCCGTGCAGCGTCTGGACACCTATCATAACACCGGGAACAGGAATGAGCCATTGGATCGCCCAGCGGAGCATGTAGACAACGGAGGCCAGCATCAATGTCTTCTCATAGCCGTACTTTTTCAGAACTCTTGCGGCCACGAGCATTGCCGGAACACTGGTAATGGAAGCAATCATCAGGGCGATGCCTGACCACGCAAAGCTCCCGCCCGCCATCTGGAAGGTCAGGACAAAGAAGGAGTTGAAGGCCGTAAGCGTCTGGTTCACCAGAAAACAACCGGCGAGAAACAGCAGAAAGACCCGGTTGCCCAGCAGCTGCCTGATTCCGCTGGTGAAGGTTACATGCTGCGCCCGCCGCTCCACATTCACCGGGATGGTAATCACGAGCAGAAGGGCAAGCAGGTTGAAGAGCAGGAAGGGAATCCACAGCTCTGTAACTCCCATCCAGTTCAGATACAACCCGCCGAAGTACCCACCCAGCGCCGTACCGATACTGCCGAACAGCCGGATGGTGCCGAACGAGGTGCCTGCGGCTGAAGCTGCATTCACTGCATAAGCGTCGGCAATCGGCGTCTGGGTACTCTGGAAAATCGTATACAAGCTGTATACCAGCACAATGACGACAAGCCATTTTACATTGTAAAGATAGACTATGGTGCCGGGAACAATCAGGGTAAGCATCAGTACCAGTCTTGTTCGTTGATAGCGGTCCACCAGAATTCCCCATAACGGCTGAAACAGAATCGCCAGCAAGGTGCCGAATGCCATCATCACTCCAATCCGCTGGCTCGTCATGCCCTGATGAACCAGAAGGGAGGTGACATACGGGTTAAAGCTGCCCCCGGCCAGACCTGTGAACAGGTACAGCCCCCGCATCTTCAGCAGAACCTCGCTCTCCTTGCTGCCTACAGAGAATCTCATTATACTTGTTCCGCGTCTCATTTTCATACCCTCAATTCTGCCCGGTTCCTGCGTTCAGCCTGCTTCGGGCCGCCGCCGCAGCACCTATCGCTCCCGCCTGATTGCCAAGCACCGCCTGCCGGATCAATAAAGATTGCTCAGGTGTATACCGGCTGACCCGCGCCGCAATCTCCTGCACATAGCCAGAGTTCTTCTCCACGACACCGCCGCCCAGAATCACCAGCTCCAGATCCAGCGTAATCGCAATATTCTTGACCGCCGCCGCCATCTGTTCATACGCATGATCCAGCAGCGCCAGTGCTGTCTCATCCTGCTGCTGCGCCGCTGCAAATACATGCTCCGCCCGGACTGTATCGCCCTGCGCCAGCTCCCGGATCAATGAACTGCTGTTATTCCCGTGCAGCCGGGCAGCCGCCTTCGCCCCGATTCCCGTGCCGGATACCTCCATCTCAAACGGGCCGAACTCACTGTACTCCGGATCGGCAGCAGCATGAACCGCTCCCGGCTCAACGATGAGATAGCCGATCTCACCCGCAGCGAAGCTGGCTCCCCGGTAGAGCTGGCCGTTCAGGAACAAGGCACTGCCCACTCCCGTGCCGACCGTGATCATAATGAAATGCTCAGACCCCGCAGCAGATCCCGCTGCATACTCGCCCATAGCGGCCATATTCACATCATTGTCCAGCACCACCAGTCCAGGATAATAAGCTGCAATAACCGGACGGATATCCAGGGTTGCAGGCCAATTGAGCGCCGGTGCGCTGGTCAGTGTGCCGGTGCGCTCATTCATGACTCCCGGGAACCCGATGCCCACTCCCTTCAGAGAAGCGAGCGTAGTGCCGTTACGCTTACAGAGCTGCTCCAGTTCGGTGAATAACCAGCGGAAGAACACCTCAGGCTCCCGGCTCAGCTGCGTTTCCACCTTGTACTGTTCAAGCACCGTTCCTTCTTCATCCGTCAGGCATAGCAGTGTTTTGGTTCCGCCCACATCAATTCCGGCAGTTAACATATTCATCTAGGATTCCCCCGTCATTCTATTTAATATAAGCTTATACTTCTCATGCCCGCATCTCACGAAAAGCCAATTGGACCGCGGTCTGCACCGCTCCAAGCACCACATCCTTGTCCCCGTGGCTGGACGCAGCCAGCCGGGGCTTCCGGTGAAGTCCGCCCAGCCGGGATTCCAGCCTCTCCAGCAGGATCTCCCCATGGCTGCCCAGTTCACCTCCAAGAACCACAGTCGTTGGAGCCATCACTGTACAAATACTGCCTACCGCCTCTGCAAGCAGATTGCAATAGGCCTCGATAATAGCCAGTGCAAGAGGCTCACCTCTGTGCATTTCATCCCAAATCCGCTCCGCTAGTTCTCCAGGCATGGACAGCAGATACGCTGTATCACCTGCACCTGTGTGTTCTTTTGCCATCCGGTTAGCCAGTTGCCTTAATCCGTCTGTAGACAGTACATCCTCCAGCCTGCCCGCGCTCAGCATCAGATTGGCCAGCTCGCCTGCACCGCCGCCAAGCCCCCGGTAGATCTCCCCGTGGATAATGAGGCCACCCCCGGTTCCTGCGCCGATGGAGAAGTACAGCAGAGAGCCGCTTGCCTCCATCCCCGAAGAGGTATACTCCGCCAGAGCCGCAAGATTGACATCATTCTCCGTCACGACTGGCACGGGGAACAGCTGGGCCAGATTAGTCCTTGCGAGCACCCCTTCACACCCGCGCAGCGGGGCAACCAGGTCAGATACGCTGCCATCTGCCGGGTCCACTACGCCTGGAATCCCGAAGGCCGCGGCCCGCAGCTTCTCCCGGGAGATCCCGGAATCTGCAAGCAGTCCCTCTATGCCCTGCACCAGAAAGTCTTGACACACCGCCTCTGTCAGCCCGCTCTCAGGCATAGACAGCTGCTTGTAATAGCAGATGTCTCCGCTCATATCCGCTAGCGCTATCCGCAGGCTGCTTCCCCCCACCTCTGCCCCCAGCGTATAGAAGCATTTCGGGTTGAATTCCACTAGAGTCGCTTTGCGGCCCTGAGTGTTCTCCGCTCTGCCGGTCTCTCTAACCAGTCCGCGTTCTATAAGATGAGCAATGGCCGAGGATACCGTAGGCTTGCTTAAGCCGGTATACCGGCTAAGATCCGCTCTGGATTGCGGTCCGCCGCCGATAATCCGGTCCAGAATCAGAAATTCATTCAGATTGCGCATGACCTTGGGGGTCCCGGCCGTTTGAATTTTCACGATCCATACTCCGTTCTATATATAGTTAATTAAGTTTACTAACTTAATATACAGTCTAATATACAGTCTTTCGGGTGATTTATCCAGACCCTAATAAAACAGTAGTCCACAGATCAGCTCTGCGGATTCTTGGAATATTCGATTTTGCGACGAGCTTGGGGGAACTGATGTGTACGAGCCTCATGTTGGGGACTGAGATTCCGCTATTTTGCCGAAATTGCTGCTTATTCGCTTGTTCGAGGACTGAGATTCCGCTATCTGACTTAGAAGTCACCCAAACGGCCTATTTGTGCAGCAATAGCGGATTGTCAGTCCGCCAAAAGTCACTATGGCGCTGTAAATCCACAATAGCGGAATCTCAGTCCGCAGCCACTTTGAAAACTTGGCCATAGCAGTTTAGCCGATGCCCTTGACCACACACTTTCTATTACCTATGCACACTTGACCATCCGCAGCATTCGCTCGGCCCTTTTCCCGGTCAGGTCCGCCCCTCCCTCCCCAGCAGCAAGAACCCACAGATCAGCTCTGCGGATTCTTGGAATATACGATTTTGCGACGAGCTTGGGGGAACTGATGTGTACGAGCCTGATGGCACGGACTGAGAATCCGCTATTTTGCCGAAATTGTTACTTATTCGCTTGTTCGCGGACAGAGATTCCGCTATCCGCCCTAGAAGTCACCCAAACAGCCTGTTTGAGCAGCAATAGCGGATTGTCAGTCCGCCAAAAGTCACTATGGCGCTGTAAATCCACAATAGCGGAATCTCAGTCCGCCCCCCACCACTAACCGCAAAAGTCCGCAGATCCTCCTGCGGACCGGGAATGCGTGCCAGGCTAATTCAGCATTTTCTCCATATGCAGCACTTTGTGGAAGCCGGCCTGCGAGGAGAACAACCGGGTATTCTGCACCTTGAAGGTCCGGAAGCCCACCCGCTCATACAGCTTCTTCGCCAGCGGATTGGTATCGACAACCTCCAGCAGCACCTTACTGCGGTCCGCCTCCCGGGACCATGCGAAGACGGCCTCCAGCAGCCGGGTTCCGATTCCCAGCCCTCTGGCCTGCTCGGACACAACAAGCGGATCGATATGCACTGCATTTGAGGGGGTATTGCCATGAAGCAGGCGGAAGATGCCATAGGCGGCATAACGCCAAGCGCCGCCGAGCAGCCCGAAGGTCTGCCTAAGTGAACGGTAATTCAGTGTCATGAAGAAGCCAACGCCCGTCTCCAGACCGGCAAAGCCTACGACCCTTCCCTCATACACCGCATACAGGGCCTTGTCATAATGCAGACAGCGGCTCAGCACGTCCACAATCTCCTGCTCTTTACGGGAGAAGATCCATATTCCGCTGAATTTCAAGGTAAAAGCCTGATAAAACAGCCTGGCGACTTCGCGTTTCTGTTCCTCATCCAAACGGTCCACGATCTCTACTTGCAGTGTTGACATACAAATTCCTCCTTATTGTTCCGCTCCAGATTCTACCGTCTTGGTGAACGTGCCCTCTTCACGGTTACCTGCCGTCCCCATGCCCTGTTCCGCTGAAGCCTTGGAGGACTGTAGTAACCAGCAGCTTCGGAGCATCATTCTTCGCAAGATTACCCTTCTGGATCTCCTGCCAGGCAACGAACAACAGATTATACATGACCGTTATGATCCAGTGGGCGGGCATTCCGGCATTCAGCAGACCGCGTGCCTGCCAGCCCTCCACCGCTTCCCGCAGCGGCTGCTTGATCCGTGCTTCCTCGGCTACAATATGCGGATTCTCGTCCACGGAGGCAGCGAAGCTGAGAAAAGACACCTTGCCGCCCAATGGAATCAGCACCTCGAACACTTCCGTAAGGAATGGAAGCATATCGTGCTCCTCTGCGGTAACGCCCCCGAGCGCTTCATCCACCAGCCCGATCGCATTCAACGCCAGCGCATCCAGCAGCAGCTCCCTGGTGGAGAAATAGCGGTGCAGCGTCGCAATGCCGATCCCTGCGTGATCCGCGATCTCCTGCAGCGTAGCTGTCGGCTTGAACGCCAGTAGCTCCGTCGATGCGTCCAGAATAGCCTTCCGTTTGTTATCTTTAACACTGGTTTTCATGAATATGGCCTGCCTCTGCTGTGGGGTGGGTGATAGTTTTGTTAACTTAATGATATTAAAGTAATTAAAATGATATATTTATCTATCATTTTAGTTTATTTTATACCGGGAGGTTGGTGGTGTCAAATTGTTCAAGGCACATCAAAAACCCCCTTAAGAAGCTGTACGCTTGTAAGGGGGTTACTTTTTCCTCCATAAAGAGGTTAGTCACCTAGGTCTATCTTCTTTCATTCACACCAAGTTGTTCCTTTAATGCATCCTGTAGAATCCGTGAGTAATTCACATTATTTGTCGCGGCGAGATCATCCAGCCATTTGGGAATAGTTAGTGTTTTTTTCACGGAACGTTCTGATATGGAACTCCGGTAGGGTGGCATGAACACTTCGATTAGAGCAGCAATTTTCCCCGTTCCTGCTGTGAGTGTATTGAGTGCATTAATACCAGAGGGAGCAGGAATCAAGTCGCCGTCTTCCTCCATCCCAAATAGGTGCAGCGCGAGACAATCTTTGGCCATATAGAACGCTTCGTCTATATCCTGACCGCAGGTAATTGCACCAGGAAGATCAGGGAATTCTACAGTAATTCCATCTTCGTCTTGTTCAAAGGTCGCAAAATAGCGGTAAAATTTCACTTTATCCTTCATTTGTATGGTCTCCTTTCGATGGAACTATTGAAGTCCTGCCTGCTTGAGGATACTTATGATGGTTTTCTTCGGCAGATCTTTGTTGGGATGCGGAATGGTAACCTTGCCCGACTTGACTGGATGTTTGTATTGATAGTGGTCGCCAGTCGCCCGGATAAAATACCACCCGTCTGCTTCGATCATTTTTATCATTTCTCTTGAAGAATAACCCTTCATAATATGACCATCCTCCTTCACCAAGGATAATACGTGTTTAAGCACGTGTCAATAGTTGTGTATAATAATTGTAAAAAAACCCTTTCAAAAGCTCTACCAAGCTTCTGAAAGGGTTAGTTTACCTCAGCTTAAATCACCTTACCCCGCATTCCATCCGCAGCACATGGAACGACTTCGGCTCCAGTGTATAAACCATCCGGCTTGCGGTCTCAATCGGCACACGCTTAGGCGCGATGTTGCGCGGAGCCTCAATCGAGTTCACTTCCGTCTCCTCGCCCTGCATCACATAGGCTTCGCCGCTTCCGGTCAAGGACAGCGCAGTCTCCAGCTCCACCTGAACGGTACGGTCCTGCGTGTTCACCAGCTTCACATAAAGGATCTGCTGCTCCTCATCATAAGAAACAGTGTAAGGAATCTCCTCCTGGTCATGTACCGTCTGCAGCACCTTCGTTCCCATCAGCGTACTGTACAGTTGCTGCACATAGTAGCTTGGCGTGCCGTAGCTGTTCTCACCATCGAACCAGATCATATCCGGCGACCACTGGGCGTAGCCAAGTCTGGCGAACAACGGTGCATAAGAGGCCAGCACGACGATATCAGCGTTGCGCTCAAGGCCCGTCAGGAATGCGGCTTCGGCCAGCGCAGCGCCCCAGCTGTTGAAGTGCGGCGAATTCATCCCGTTGCCATAATGGCCTGCGTACTCCCCGGCGAATACCTTGATATCCCGCGGATACTTATCATAGAAATGCACATTCTCGCACAGCCATTCCGGCTTCACATAATAATGCTCATCGACCGCATAGACGAAATTCGGATTGCCCGCAGCACGCTTCCGGTAATATTCCCACGCCCGGGTGTAGTTGTCCGAGCTGACATCCGGCCCGGCAGAGCCGATTAGCTGCACAGCAGGGTACCGGGCATGAATTGCTTCCTCGAACAGATCGTACCTAGTGAAAAAGTCCGCATGCTCCGTCTCCCACTGTTCATTGCCGATCCCGATCATCTCCAGACCAAATGGTTCCGGGTGCCCCAACTCACTCCGCAGTCGTCCCCACGGTGAATCCACCGGTCCGTTGGCGAATTCCAGCAAGTCCAGCGCATCCTGGATATACTCCTGGAAATCATCATCATGTACGCCCACATGCTCAGTAGACTGGAACTGGCAGGCCAGCCCGACATTCAGCACCGGAATCGGCCGCGCTCCCAGGTATTCACACAGTAGAAAATACTCATAGAACCCGATTCCCAGGCTCTGATTATAATGGCTGTACTCGCTCGTGTACTGATTCTCTTCATTATTCCCGTGCAGCGCCCAGCGGCTGCTGTTATTCTTGCGTTGTTCGGCGGCGCCCACACTCCGCTTCCATTGGTAACGGTTCTCCAGGTTATAGCCCTCAACAATACACCCTCCCGGGAACCTCAGGAAGCCTGGTTTCATCTCTTCCAGCAGCCCGACCAGATCCCTGCGGAACAAGCCCAGCACCGCATCGGAGGGAATCATGGAAATGAAGTCGAAGCAGACCGTGCCCGGCGCATCCAGCCGGATGACGAAATCCCCATACGATACAGGCTCACTGCTGCTAAGCTGCGCCGTATAGCGTGTCCATTCACCACTCACCGCTGTTGCGATGACAGCCTGCGCCATGACCGTACTATTTTGCTCAACCGAAACTTCAATGCCCCCTGCATACCCCTCCGCTCTGGCATAGAAGGATACCTCATACTTAAGTCCCGGCTTCAGGGAGATTCCATCATAGGCTTTATTGGTAAAAGCGTTCTGCGTCTCCCCAGCGGTAAACGCCAGATAATGGGGATTGACCTCATTCTGCGGATGCTCCGTCTCAATCTTCAGGGTGGCCCCGCTGGCTTCTGCCGGATATGCTGTCCAGCCATAGAGACCGTCATGCCTCTCGCTGTAGCTCCCCCTGTCGCCCTGCGCCTTCATGAATTCAAAGGAACGGTTCTCAATCATCTCGGCATGCAGCCCGCCGTCCAGCCCGTAGTTGATATCCTCGAAGAAGAGCCCTATCATCCCCTTGGAGATCGCTGCCCCGGGTTTATCTGTGATTTGTATTTTCATTTATTTCCCCTCCGCCACTTTCCCTTGTCTGTATATTATCCAGTTATATCTATATAGCCCTTTACAAATAAGAAATAATCTCTCTTGTAATGCTGCTGTCATAACGGTCGGAGATGCCGAAGTCCATCTTTTTATACGTCCATGCGGCCCGCCCGATCTTGTATTGCTCGAACACTCCATGCACATCCTTGTACCAGTTCACTACGCTCTGTGACGGGGCTTGCTCAATGACTCCATATTCCCCGCAGTACAGATACACGTTCCGCTCCGCTGCCACATCGCTGGCGTTCTGAATCAAGCTGGTCATGTACGCCGGACCCATCTCGCTGATACCATCTGCATGCAGTCCTGAGCCGAAAGCGCCAATGGCCGCCGAAGTGCTGCGGTAGTTCTCCAGGTCGCCCGGATAGTCCATGCTGCTCTTAGGCATCTGCTCCACCCAAGCCGCACGCTGGTGCGTGAACAGGAACGGCTCATAGAAGTGGAAGGTGTAGACGATATTCTCATCAAAAGGCTGATCCAGCAGCTCCAGCGTATGCACGCTGTTCCACTGGATGCCGCCGATAACGATTTTGGTCTCCGGGGCGTGCTTGCGGATCTCGGCAATCGTCCGGTGAGCCAGTGCATTCCAGCGGGTGCTGTCCTGCTCCACAATCTCATTCAATAATTCAAAAGCCACAATATCCTTATGACTGGCATACCGGCTGGCAATCGCCTTCCACAGATTCAGGAACCGCTCCTGGAGAGCCGGATCATCGAACAGGGAATTCTCGGCCACACTGTTGAAGGAGAACCCGGGCGTTTTATGCAGATCAATAATGAGATTCAGCCCATGGGCAGCACACCAGCGGATGCAATTGTCGATATGCTTGAACCCGGCGTAAGTCTCAGCATTCCCCGTATCCTCTATCACTTCATAATCCACCGGCAGCCGGACATGGTCCAGTCCCCAGGATGCAATCGTCTCGATATCCTTCTCCGTAATGAAGCTATTATAATGGGAATGCTGATACGGACACTGGGACAGCCAGCCTCCGAGATTCACCCCTCTTGAATAACCTGTCCACTCTTTCATTTCCATCATCCTCTCCGGCCTCAGCCTTCATTGTATAGTCCTCTTGCTTACCTGCCTTAAGCATAGATAAACCCTGGCCCCAGGACAATTACACATCGTGCGTAAGTACTAACTTATTGTGCAATCCTCATTTACAAAAGGCACTCTTGGCTTCTACAATAGACCTATCTGCTGTGCAGGAGGTTCATATGAACATACACAATATCGGCTACAATCACAGCCATGATGCGGACTTCATCATTAACCGGCCTCAGGGCTCGGGCGACAATATGCTATTGCTGCTGAAGACCCCGGCCGTCTTCACTTTGGAGGGAGAGAGCCGGGTGACAGGTCCTGACTCCTTCATTCTGTACAGTGAGCATACGCCTCAGTTCTACAGGGCTTACGGGTCACAGTTCACCAATGACTGGTTCCATTTCCGGCTGGACAAGCCTGGCGACGAAGCACTGCTGGACCGGCTGGCGATCCCCAGGGATGAAGTGATCCCGATTGGTGATCTGAACGAGCTGTCGATCATCATTAACAATTTGTGCTATGAGACTTATTCCGAGAACCCGCATAAGGACGAGACCATCGAATTATATCTGCAATTATTCTTCATCAAGCTCAGCAACCGGATTCATTCGACCCAGAAGGAAGCCGGCAATACGCATTACAACAAGATGTCCATTATCCGCACCAAAATCTACAACCAGCCCTTCCTCAACTGGACCATCGACGGACTGTCCCACGAACTGACCATGAGCCGCTCCTGCTTCCAGCACCTGTATAAGGACTACTTCGGCGTAAGCCCGATGGCCGACGTCATTACCAGCCGGATCGAACATGCGAAGTACCTGCTCACTACCACAGACACCTCCGTCAAAAAAATCGCAGAGATGAGCGGCTACGCCAGCGAGATTCACTTCATGCGCCAGTTCAAGCAACAGACGGGGCAGACGCCGTCACAGTATAGGGAGCACAAAATAAAGCCAGACCGCTTGTAACTTGTAAGCAGTCTGGCGCTCCATTTTTATTGACAATTCAAATCAGATCAAAGCCATTCCAGAAACTCAAGACGATTCCCAAAAGGGTCGTTTATATAGAAGCGCTTGACACCTTCATCCGACCTTGCTTCATCATCCGTTACTTGAATGTCATTCTGCAACAGATGCTCACGTAATTCATTCAAGTGTTGTACAAGAAATGCCGGGTGCGCTTTGGTAGCGGGAACAAAATCCCGCTCTACCCCGATATGTACTTGATGCTTCCCGCATTGGAACCATACCCCGCCACGCTTTTGCAGCAGCTCGGGTTTGGGGATCTCCGCCCAGCCTAACAGTCCATTGAAGAATTATATATTATAGTAATTCACAATATAAATCCATAACAAAATGCCTGCGGCATCGCCATTGTGATCGGTTTTTCGACCTTATCCGGCCCACGCGCCTCTGTCGCGCCAAATGTAGTCGGTTTTTCGACCTTATCCCGCCCACACGCCTCTGTCGCGCCAAATGTAGTCGGTTTTTCGACCACATCCCGCCCACACGCCTCTGTCGCGCCAAATGTAGTCGGTTTTTCGACCACATCCCGACATCGCACCTCTACCGCACCGAATGTAGTCGGTTTTTCGACCACATTTGGACCAGATGACCACGCTCTGTCCATGTGTTCGGTGAAATCAGCGAAGTCATTCCTCATCCATAAAAAACAGCCCGCCTAAGGCGGACTGCTCTAAACGCGTGTAATAGTTTTAATTTAAATCTTATACAACGTAACTTCATAGTCTGCAAAAACCTTCCCGATCATCTGCTCCACCACACTCCACTCCCCGTTCGCAAGCCCGCAGCCAATGTTATAGGGGAGCGCCACAGACAGACCCTTGGCCTGCGCTTGTGTCTTCAGTGTAGTCAAAGCTTGCTCCAGCGCAGCATAATCCGTATAGCGGGTTTTGCTCCTTCCGAAGTTAAGCTGGCCGAACAGATTCGCCGTGTACTTCTCACCCGTCTGCACCAGCTGGCAGTGTCCGAGCAGCTCGTCAGGCGTGTACGGGTCACAGTATTTTTTATACTCAGGATATAAGTTCGGATAGCGGTCCCGCAGGATCTTGGCAATCCCCGACCCCATCACCCCCTGACAATTGACCTGGTGCCCTAGAATATCTTCACTGGCTTCTAATAGATCGCCGTTTACTAACCGTATACTCATGATACTCTCCTTTTTTTATGACATGGCTGTTTGATGGAGCCCACATATAAGGATTATATCATTTTAGGCTTAACGAATCCGCCTGGCCTCTATGTATTTGATTTCATTATAAATTTTGGAACTATGGGCATATGACGTGATGGATATAGGTGAAAGTCCATAGACTGTTGTCGAGATATTATTTGAGGAGGTTCATCATGGAATCGAATTATCAGCAAGTTGCTTGGAATTGTATGAACAAATATGTTGGCATTACTACAACGGATGGTCAGTCTCACGACGGGTTCATTGCTCATATCGATCAGAACTACGTTACGCTTGCCATTCCCACCAATGAAATGGTGGGCCAGATGAACGGAATGCCTGCTAACGCAACGACTTACAGACAATTCGGATACTATCCGGGTTTCTACCCGCGCCGCCGCTTTTATCCAAGACCGATCCCCTTTGGTGCCATCACAGCATTGTACTTGCTTCCATTTTTCATCTAATAATCAAATGTATCCAATGCATCAACATTCTATTACAACTACAAGCCCTCAAAAAAACGACACCCTTCGGGGAGACCGAGTGGCGTCGTCTTTTGGATGATACGTTTTTTACTTTTATAAGAAGCTTATTTCGAGCTTTGCCGGTGGTAGTCCCGGAGTGTCCGCAGTGACCTTAATCGTTCCGTGGACTGCTCCGGCCCGGATATAGGCTAGCAGCTTGCCGTGACGGGTATTTCGGGTATGGGAACTGTACGGCTCGAGATCCTGCACATTTCCATTCTCCAATCCCAGCAATTCACCCGCTCCCTCTACGGTCACCGTGACAGGAACCTCCGCGTCATATACCCCAGTGCCCGCTGAATCCACAATTTCGAGCTCCACATGGACGATACCCCGCAGGTTGGCCCGCAACTGCAGGGTATCGGCTGTCAGCTTTAGCTGCTCCGGTGTTGCCGCCGTTTGCAGCTCCCGCTTGACCGTTCTGCCCTGTTCGTCTTTCCCTTCCAAGCTCAGCGTTCCCGGTTCAAAGTTCACTTCCCAGCTCAGCAGCAGCTCCCCGTTCTCATCAGGACGTCCTCCGCCCAGCAGCTTGCCGTTAAGATACAATTCCGCAGCAGCCAGATTGGTATACCCGTCTACGATCAACCGCTCGCCCGGCTCCCAGTTCCAGCTTGGCCCGCCGCCTGACCGGCCACCGGTGTCAGATATTCCCGGTTCACCTGCCCTGCGGACCGTAAGATAAGCCATCGGCGTATCGCTCCATAGGCTCTGGCGGTAGTAATAGCTGGGTTTCGGGAAGCCGGCAAGGTCCATGAACCCTGCCTGCGAGGCCCGTACCGGCCAGCCATGCGCTTCTCCCAGATAGTCGATTCCAGTCCATATAAACTGTGCGCAGATATCGGGGTTATCGCGGACCGCCAGCCACTCCTGCAGTCCCGGAGAATTCTCGCTGCCGTAGAGAACACGATTCGGGTAGGAGCTCCGATCCTTTTCATATAAAGATTCCCTGTAATTATAGCCAACTACGTCAAGCACATCGGAATAACCGATCAGATTGGCTAGTTCAGGATAAGCCAGCGCTGCCGTTACTGGCCGTGTCTTGTCACAGGCCTTCACAGCCTCCACCAGCTTTCCGGCTATGACAGTAAGACGTTCAGCATTCGGCTTGTTCGGATCATATACACGTTCTGCTTCAGGCTTGTTGGCATCATTGTTGCCGGTCATCGTCTGGAAGGAGGGGTGACAATAAGGATCATTAGGATAGTCTACCTCATTGCCAATACTCCACATAATAATAGAAGGATGATTTCGGTCGCGCAGCACCATCTCCTGAATATCCGCAATGCCCCAGTCCGGGAAATCCTCATAATAGCCGAAGTGCTTGGGAGGATAGACATTATGTCCGGTAGACCACTTGTTTTTGACACCCTCCCATTCATCAAAGGCTTCGTCCATCACCATAAATCCCATTTGATCGCACAAATCCAGGAGAACCGGAGCCGGCGGGTTATGGCTCATGCGGATGGCATTGCAGCCCATGTCATTAAGGTAGCGCAGCCGTCTGCCCCAGACATCGCCAGGTACGGCAGCGCCGAGGCAACCGGCGTCATGATGCACACAAACTCCCTTAATCTTAAGAGCTTCTCCATTCAGCTTGAACCCTTCTGCCGGATCGAAGTGAATGCTACGGAGGCCGACGGGAGTGCGGACCTCATCCACCGTCACACCCTTCCATACAATTTCTGTAAGAAGCGTATACATGTTGGGGGCTTCCGGCGACCAGAGCTTCGGCCCCTTCACTTGAATTGCCTGTTGACTGAATTCCGTACCGCCCGCCGCTGGCAGCAGCTCCACCGAGGTTCCTGAATCGATGCCCTCCTCATCCAAAAGAGTATGACGTACACAGATCTCTGCTGATTCGCCTGTTTCATTCAACATCCTGGTCTCTACCTGCAGCTCCGCCCATTCCCGGCCAATCTCAGCGGTCGATGCAAAAACACCGTACTCTGCAACATGAATGTCATGCGTAAAGGTCAGATATACATCACGGTAGATCCCTGAACCGGTGTACCAGCGGGAATCTGCTGTCTCGGCATGGTTCACCTTTACCGCGATGGTATTCACGGCTCCGTCATACGCCAGCAGGTCTGTTACTTCATAGGTGAATGTGCTATAACCATAAGGACGTTTGCCCAAATAATAGCTGTTCACCCAGACCTGCGAATGGTTGTAGACGCCCTCAAAGGTAAGGTACGCACGTTTCCCCTCCAGCCGGTCCGGCAACACAATATGCTTGCGGTACCAGCCGGTTCCACCGGGCAGATATCCGCTGCCGCTGGAATAATCTCTGGAGAAATCAGCCTCGATGGCCCAGTCATGCGGAAGTGTGACCTCACGCCAATCTTTGTCGTCATATCCCTTATACCATGCTTCAGGTACATCCCCGCGATGGAAACACCACTCCGCATTAAGCCCTAGCTTGCTTCTGGACTCGTTCATACGCTTCTCCTTTATCCGGTTTGGAATTGGTTTTCAGCCGTTATTGCGCAGAATCCATTTTTTGCTTGAACGCATCCAATTGCTTCTGCAATTCAGCCTTGACTTTATCATATCCGGCAGTCTTGATTTTCGCTCTGAACTCCTCCACTGCTTTGGCAGGATCACTTACCTTCCCGAAGTTGATAGCCGGACCAAGCTCCCCGGCCACCTGCGAGATCGCAGTCAGTTCACTTTCCACAGGAGTTTTGTCGAAGACAAACTGGCCGTAAGGATACGGAATTTTGATTTTGTCGTATTCGTCATAGAGGGTGCCGATTTCACTCCAAACCGTTTCGCTTGGAATTTCGAATTTATCCATTCGCCCGCCCCAGAAATCTGCATAGAAGCTGTCAGAAGCTTCATTGTAGTTGGCTGGCAGTGTTCTCTTTCCATCCTTAATTTCATATTGAACGCCTTCGATACCATAGTTGATCAGATGATAGATCTCCTCGTTGTTGCGGATCAAATCATACGCCATCAACGCCCGCTCCGGGTTTTTGCTGTGGGCGCCCAGAGAGGTGCCGCCGTGTGTAATCGACAGCTCCATTAGATTCTTCCCGCCGGTCCGATTGAACGGGAACATCTGCAGATCGGAGCCTGGCTGCGCTTTGTCCATCTCTACACGTAGCGTAGAGAAAGTTTGTGTGTGATGCTGATCCATACCCGATAACCCGGCTTTGAGGGCTATACGGTTGTCATTTTTGTTATTGAGTGCATCCTCGCGCCAGAATCCTTTATCGGCCCATTCTTTCATAAGCTTGGCATAATTCAGGAAGAGATCGCTGAAGATGGGCTCAGCTACGGTATATTTCTCATCGTTCGATACCGCTGTAAATACTGGCATGTAGCCTGTAGAGAGCGGAAGGTCCAGGTTATCCGTATAGGACTGAATATAGCCGCCCCATGTCACCGCACCGGAAGCCATATCCCATGGAATGACATCCGGCTTGTTGTCTTTGATATATTGCAGATACTGGCCGATTTCTTCCCAATTCTTGACCGGTTCGCTCAGCCCAGCTTCCTTCGCCCAGTCGCCGCGGTAGAAGAAGCCATGATTGACCCATTGTGTGTAATCGTTCTCAGGGATCAGCACAATTTTGCCGTTGTAACGGCTCTCGTTCCAATCCTTCTCCGGGACGGATTTCCAGGTTTCAGGTGCATATTTGGGCAGCAGCTCATCCAGATTCATGAAGGCTCCGCGCTGCGCATTGGCCCAGGTATCGAGCCAATCCGTACCGATGGTGATCAGATCAACCGCTTCCCCAGAGGCCAGCAGCAAGTTGTATTTGGTCTGCCAATCGGCCCATTCGACCCATTTCCATTCCAGCTCGGCATTGATTTTTTCCTTCATAATTTCATTGACCTTGGCCAGCACCTTTTCGAATTGCCCATTCTTCGGCTTATCACCCAGCACCACATAACTGATCTTTACGAACTTAGAGGTGTCCGGCGCCGAGCTGTCTGTTTTTCCATTGTCATTTGTCATCTTATTCCCATTGTTAGCCGCATTATTCCCGCTGCCGCAGGCGGCAAGCGTAAACAGTAAGAGGAACGTCAACACAATACCTGATGCTTTTTTGATCCCCATTCTTGTACAACCTCCCTGTGTTTTATTTACTCTATGTGAGAAGGCATCATTGCCTTTGCACATCGTTGCATAGAATTGAATGGTCTGGAAGATCAGCCCTTTACGGCCCCTACGGTGATACCCTTAATAAAGTAGCGTTGTACGAACGGGTAGAACAAAATGACTGGCCCCGTGGCAACTACGGCTGTCGCCATCTTCATGGACTCGAGTGGCATATCGCGAAGCTGCACATTCGAGGCGGCAGCGGAATTGCGGACATAATCCGCACTGGTGATCACGTTATACAAAAAAAGCTGCAAGGTACGATATTTCATATCCGGCGACAGAAACAGCATGGAGTTATACCATTCGTTCCAATAACCCAGAGCGATGAACAGCCCGATTGTGGCCAGGGCGGGCGTGGTCATCGGCAGAATCAGCCGGAGGAAAATCGTAAAGTCGCCTGCTCCGTCGATCTTCGCCGATTCTGTAATGGCATGAGGAATCGAGCGGACGAAGCTTTTCATCATAATGATCAGAAACGGAGTTAGCAGACCGGGGAGCAGAACCGCCAGATAGTTATCTTTTAGATGGAGATACTGGGTAATTAACAGGTAGAACGGCACCAGACCTCCAGAGAACAGTGTAGTGAAGTAAATGAAGAACGAAATTTTGTTCCGGTACATGAAGTCCGGCCGCTGCAGCGCGTATCCCGTCATAGCCACCAGCAACAGGCCAATCGCCGTACCTACGATGGTTATGACAATCGTTACTATATACGATCCGATGATCAGACCAGGATTCTCAAACACGATTTTATAAGCGAACAGACTGAATTCTTTAGGCCAGAAGTTGAAGCCGGAGAGCTTGATGGCCGACTCAGAGGTGAAGGAGGTCCCCAGCACCAGCAAGAACGGCAATAGGCAGCAGAGGGCGAACAAGCCGATAAACAGGTATCCGATCCACTGAACGACAAGTCCGCTGACGTCGGTTTTTTTGCGAGCGCTTACAAATGTCTCATCCATGAGCAAGTCCTCCTAAAAAAGTGAATTGTCAGGCGATACCTTTTTGACCAGCCAGTTAGCTGATAGAACAACGATAAATCCGAACAAGGATTGATACAGGCTGACCGCACTGCCCATCGAGAAGTTGAAGTTGGTCATCAGTGAGCGGAACACATAGGTCTCGATAATATCCGTTGAGGCGTACAACGCTGTGTTGTTGGCACCCACAAGATTAAAGAATAACCCGAAGTTCCCCTTAAGGATTCCACCAAGCGAGAACAACAGCAGAATGATGAAGGTCGGTTTGAGCCAAGGCAGTACGATATACCGGATACGCTGAAAAGCATTGGCTCCGTCGATCTCCGAAGCCTCCACAATCTCACTGTCCAGCCCCATAATGGCGGCGAAATACACAATGGAGCCATAACCGGTGCTTTGCCATAAAAACGTGATGACAATGATAAAAGGCCAAGCCCCCGGACTCGAGTAAGCCTTCACCGGATCAAGCCCCAATGAGTTCAGAACCGAGTTCAAAATGCCATAATCGTAACTCAGAATGTTGTAAGCGATGAGGCCGATCAGAACGGCGGATACGAAATACGGCAGGAACATCATCGTTTGGGATACTTTCTTGAACCATTTGCATCGAATCTCATTCAACAGTACAGCGACCGTAATCTGAAGCATGTTGCCCAGCAGGATGAACGCAATGTTATAGGCTATCGTGTTGAAGGTCAGGCGCCACAGGTCACCTGTCATGACAAGGAACCGGAAATTCTCCAGCCCGGCAAAGGCGCTTCCGAAGATGCCGTCAGAATAATTGTACTTGATAAATGCCAGATACAGTCCAGGCATAGGCATATAGGAAAAAATGAGAAAAAACGCTATCGCCGGAAAGCACATCAGCAGCAATGTCTTGTTGTTCTTAAAACGTTTCCAGCGGCCGCGCTTAGGTTTGGTATACCTCTTCTCTGTCAATTGGGCAGGTGAAGCAGTGGACATAAGACCCCTCCTTAATTGAATAGTCAGCCGACTCCAACTGTAAAATTTATGAAACCCATTTCATTTGAAGCCAAAAAAATAAAACCCATTATTCATCTTTTCTCTCTTCTTCTCGCAAATTTCCCAGGGAGGTGTCCTTGTTCATTCAGCAAGTCATTGGATTAGAGGTGAAATGGGTTTCATTAAAAAGTAAAATGTAAGGGCTTTCTTCAACAGAATAAGCCCTCGTTATTTCAAAGTCAACTATTAATTTATCTTCACGGATCAATTATTCCGGGGAGGCGCCGTCGTCTGGCGTACCCTTAGCTCGGGAACAACCGAATGTAGAGAGGGTACCTTTTTGCCCGCGATCAGCTTATGCAGCATCTCTGCCGCCAGACGGCCGATTTCGTTCGCCATCAGTGATACCGTAGTCAGCTCAGGAATGCTGAAGGACGCAAATGGAATATCATCGTAACCAACAATGGACAATTCCGCCGGCACGGCAAGTCCCGCCCGGTCAGCCGCTTTCAGTGCTCCGATGGCCACCAGGTCGTTCATACACATGATAGCTGTCGGCCGATCCGGCAAATTCAGCACCTGCTCTGCAAATTCTAAGCCTTTGTTGACAGAGAACCCCCCTTGGACCATCCACTCCTTGCGGACCTCCAGACCGTTGTTTCGCATGGCCGTCCGGAATCCTTGAATCCGCTGCTGCGTATTGGACATGTGCACAAAACCGCCAATGACGGCGATATCCCGGTGTCCAAGATCTATTAAATGCTGTGCGGCCAGCTCCGCCCCCAGCCTCTGGTCGACCGCTACCCTGTGAATCTTCGTGCCAGGCAGATTCCCGTTAATCATCAGCACCGGAACACGTTTTGCAACTTCCTCTACCTCCCGTACCAGCGCCGCATCCGGCTTGGACAAATCCAGTCTGCCGCCAATCATCACGATACCGTCGACCTGCTTCTCCATCAAGATCCCCAGGTACTGTGATTCCCGCGCATACTGGCGTTCGGTCTCCTCGTCGGAGGAGACGGTATCGCACAAAAAACACGTATAGCCCAGCTTTCTCGTCTCCCGGTCAAAGCTGGCCAGAACCTCCGGAAAAAACGGGTTGGTGATATCCGGCAGGATGAACCCGATCATCCCGGTTTCTTTGCGGATCAGGCTTCTCGCAAGCGCGTTGGGCTGAAACTGGTGCTTGTCAATCAGCGCAGTAATCCGCTCTCTCGTTTCTTTCTTGACGGGAGCGGTATTATTAAGCACTCTGGATACAGTGGCAACCGAGACGTTAGCTTCCCTGGCGATATCATATACTGTAACGTGCTTCATTCTGCTTCCTCTCTTTGCACATCGGCAATAACTGGTTTGTCCTTCATCTTATCGTTTAGATCTGTATTAGTAAACCATTTATTCCTATTCGGCTCCGGCGCCGGGAAAAGCGTATGCTGAATGTTATTCATCACTTTCAATTCAGGCTTTCCTGTAATGTAATCGGTTTCACTCCCTACACATACCACTTCCGTTGCGCCTCATACATCGTCCGGTACTCGCCCGCCGTGCTCATTAACTCCTCATGCGTGCCGTCCTGCACGATCCTTCCGTCCTTCATCACGAGAATTCGATCCGCGAGCTTCACTGAACCTAATCTGTGGGACACAAGGATTGCGGTTGTATCCCGGCACAGGGCGGCGAAGTCGTTATACAGACGGGTCTCCTCCAGGGGATCGATGGCCGCTGTAGGCTCATCCAAGATCATTAGGTCACTGTCGCGGAACAATCCGCGCGCAATCGCCACACGCTGCCATTGACCGCCGGACAGATCGGTGCCGCCGAACTCGCGTCCCAGCATCGTATCCAGTCCTTCCTTACCCCCTTCACCGGATACAAGCACACCTGCCTCCACACACACGGATACTACTGCGGTATCCTCTGCTGGTTTGGAATATTGGCTGATCCGCACATTCTCCCGTAAGGTCTCATTATACTTGCGATAATGTTGAAAAACAGCCGACGTTCGCTCATAGCTAGTCCGCGAAGCCTCCACGTTCCCGTACCACACTTCCCCTTCCGTAGGCGGGTATAATCCCATAATGATGCGGCACAGCGTGGTCTTCCCGCTTCCATTCTCGCCTACAATCGCCAGCGTCTGCTTGTTCGGAATGATCAGGTCGATCTCCTCCACCGCATTTCGGGTCGCCAGCGGATAGCGGAACCGGACAGCTTTCAGCTCAATATCACTGTCTGCGGGCCTTGGCAGGTTATTAGTCGCATGAACAGGTTCGCCGATGAAATCCAGAAAATTCTCAGTAGACCCGATATTCTCCGTAGCCCAGGCGATTCTCTCGGTGATCAGCTTGTTCATGAAGCGGTATAGACTGCCAATCGAAGCCAGCACCGCTGCAAAGGCTCCAATAGAAATCTCCTGCCTCATCACAGAGACAAACAGCATGTACACGATCAGGCCGTAGCCAATAACCGTCACTATATTCAGAATGAGCTGAACGAGATGCTTGCGTACCTGCGTCCGAAGTACAATAGCGTTCAACCGTTGCAGGGCAGACGTATACAAATTCTCAAAAAACGCAGTAGCCCCCAGCAGCCGGGTCTCCGAGTGATACGCTTTGTCCGTCAAGCACTGTTCATAGTAGTCACTTTCCCGCCGGATCGGGGCAGATGCGTCTTCCAGATTCTTGAATGCTGACATCAGCACCCACTCAGAGAGCATCACCGGGACGAATACGACAACAATACTTAGCGCAAGCACCGGCTTGAGCATGAACAGATACCACCCGATGAACACGAAATAAGTCGTATAATAGAACAGAATATCCAGTAAGGTCGTCCCGATCCAGATCAGCTTGCCGCTCCCGTTCACAGCCTTGTGGATATAATCCAGCCGCTTCGTGTCCTCGAATTCAGAGACCTGCAGAGAATCTACTCTTCTAAAAATCATCAGGTTCAGGTGCTTGCCCACGCTTAGCCCGTAAATCTCCTCATAACAGTTCCCTAGTCCATCCATGACATGATAGAACAGATACATGAGCGCCAGCGCACCCAAGGACAGGAGAATCATCTTGAAGTCTATTCTATCTGTAGCATAGGCAGCAGCCGCATCGAGAAACCTCTGCATGAATAACACCTGCAGCACCCAGGAGACCGCCTGGAGCAAGGCAATGCCGATGTAGGTGTAAGACATTCCGGGATTCACCTGAAACAAAAGCCGCAGGCATCTGGTCCCGTTCTTCAGCAGCTCTTTGCCCTGTATTCTAACCATGCTGCACCTTACTCTCCGCTTCATACCACGACTTCTGGCTGGCGAACATTTTCCGGTAGATCCCGTCCGGGTCATTCATCAATTGCTCATGGGAGCCCTGCTCCGCAATCCGCCCGCTACGCACCACGAGGATCTCATCCGAGATTCTTGCAGCGCCCAGCCTGTGGGTGATGTATATAGTGAACCGGTCTGCGCGGATACTGCTGAACATTTCATATAGCCTGCTCTCTTCTATCGGATCCAGCGCAGCCGTAGGCTCGTCCATAATATGTATGGCAGAGTTAGAGTACAACAGTCTGGCTACCGCCAACCTTTGCCACTGCCCGCCGGAGAGGTCCAGGCTGTTCTCTTTGATTTTGCCAACATAAGTATCGAGACCAGCTTCAAGCCCCTGAACCATCTCACCCAGATTCATCTTGCTTATGCTGTGACGGATTCGCTCTTCATCCAGCTTCAGGATATTCCCCAGCCGGACATTATCCTGGATCGTCAGCGCGTACCTGGCGTAATTCTGGAAGACCACCGCGATGATGCCCTTCAACTCCGCGTAGCTGTACTCCCGCAGATTTTTATTATTAATGAAGATTTCACCCTCGTAGTTATCGTACATCCCGGTAAGCAGTTTGATCAGGGTGGACTTACCGGCCCCGTTCTCTCCGACAATGGCATAGCTTTTCCCGCTAACCATGGTGAACGAGCATTGATTCAATATGTATCTCTCCGTATCCGGGTAGCGGAAGCTCACCTGCCTGAATTCCAGCGATTGAAAGACGAAGCCGCCCAACTCCACAGGCAGAGCAGCAGCATCCTCCTTCTCACTAAGTCCGGCAAAAGCGGAAAATTCCTTCAGATACTCCTTCATCCGCGCATGCTCCTGCATCGTCTCGGCTAACTGCCAGGACATCCTCTGCACAAGGCTGAAAATCGCGGTCACCAGCGAAATGAACAGGCCAATCGTTAGCTCGCCCAAGTGAAGCGCAGGTAACAGCAAGGCCACTATAATGATGCCGATCAGCAGAGCGATGATCGAGCCGCTTTTCAGATGAATGAAGCTTCGGATCTGTATCTTCTTCTCCACCGTGTACGTCTGATCATACAGCTTGTCGTACCGATCCCTGAGCGCCGGACTATATCCGAATAATGTGCGTTCCTCCGCATCCTCCCGGCTGGTCAAAATATTGGCTATATCTGCGCTCCTCCTCCGTATCCGCTGCGCATCCATCCCCAGCTCATAATTCGCTTTGCCCGTCTTCATGGCGATGTAGAACAAAGGCACCGCTACCAGCACAATCACAATCCCCGTAATAAACGTGGACGACATCACAATTACAAGCAGCGAAGCGGTCCCAATCAGCAGATTCAGCCCACTCATCATATTGTTGAACCCGCCTATGAAATGACCCACCGGATCTCCGCACACCCTATGGATTAACTCCGCAGTCTCTTTATTCTCAATATGCTGATACGCAAGCCGCGCCCGCTTCAGCACCATCTCCCGCTTCAGCCGCACATTCAGCCGATTGCGCCCCGTCAGCTCCACCAGCTGCATCAGGCTAGGAAGCAGATGAGTGACGATCACATAACCCATAATCAGCACAAGCGGACCATAGATTAATGAATAGTCCGCCCGGCCATTCACAATATCGGTCGCCGTATTAATGAAATAAGCCATTACCAGCGTCTGATAAGCAGGCATCAGGGCGTCCACCAGCATATACCCCACCGACGCCGCCGTCTGCACCGGAATCACCCGGAGCGGAATCCCGATCAAATCGAATACTGTATATTTTCTTGAAGTTATCATGTGATCTCCTTGTTGGAATGAATTATAGTAGGGACGAATCACAATAGGAAAGACTCGCAAAGCGTGCCCTAATTCATAGTATCATTTCCTTCCAGGAGGAATAACCTGTCAGATTATAGGGGTTGAGTTGTCATTCTGTAGAGTATACTCCGTAGATTTAACAGTCAATTACTTTTATTGTAGAACACAAAGTACTTCGTCAATGAAGGGGATGAGGAATTGGCCAGTATCCTGGAGAGCCTGTATCACGGCAACTTGCATCCAGATGAACAAGTGATAACCAATGACCCGCAATACACTATTTTAAGAAAAAGAGTGTCTGACATCATAGAGATTTGGAAGGAACGCCTCTCGGCGGAAGAATTCGACGAGTTAGAAGCACTGTTAGACTTATACGGTCAAACTCACGGCATGGAGTTGGCAGCTAGTTTCAAGTATGGATTTCGCTTGGGAGCGGGGATTATGGTGGAGGTTTTGACCGGGGAGGAAGGGCTTGCTGGTCGGTTGAATAGTATTGATGACATACCACCGTCATTTAAAAGTAAACAGAAACCTTAATTTTTCAAGGTTTTCTTTTCTCATTAATAGCAGGACGGGGGGACCTTGATCCTTATGCTAGTCTCTGGTAGCTTTTACGTTAAAGTATAGTTGTTGTAGCCAAATGCGAATACGTTTTTTTATTTTCACATATAATTGAAAAATCCGCCTGAGGAACTCTGGCGGATTTAACATTTGACTAAAATTTATTATCTCCTCAGTAACTAAACCTAATTAGCTTTTTCCCCAAAAAGTGCTATAGCAATTTTTATTAGTACATAGGAAATAAGAAAGCAAACTATGCAAGCACCAACTAATGAAATAATGTTTAGCTCATAACTCTTAGCCTGTGCAGAGATACTAAAAATATCTTGATATCCAGAAGAAAAATCATTTAGTCTAAGGCTAAGAAATGGAAACAGAGCCCCAAATTTATATTCGTAAGCTGTGCCCGTGTATTCAATAGAGATAGGTTTCATTAACGAGAGTATCAGAATTATTAAAGTAGTGATCCAGTAGGTTTTTTTCTTCAACATAGTCATGAAACCACCTCAAATAATTAATAATTTTGAATGCTATCGGTATAAAGGAACGTTTGTTGAGTGGTCACTGATAGCGGTGTATTAGGTATACCGTAAGTTAGCAATCCAGTAGCTGTTACATCTGCCTGATTTCCATATGGTTGAAAATTCCCAAGTTGATGTTTCCAACTTGCAACAGCTGTTCCAGTTTGCCAACTATCTAATACTCTTCCGCCATAGAATAATCCATCATACGGCCCATCATTACTATCGCCGATAAGCGCATTATATCTTATATGAATCCAAGACACTCCACCTGAAGGAATACCTGAATATATAGTACACTCTCTATTCAAATAAGTGGTATAAAAAGGAGTTATCATTCCAGGTTCAGCAGGTACAGTTTTAACATCTACAACTTTATACTCAATATTTGCTGCATCTTCGTAAAAACCTGTTAAATAATCCACTAACTCCTCGTTATTATATGCTGATAATGATTGAAGATATTCCTCACTTAAGTCACTTTCATTAATTGTTATCGTTGTTTTTTCACCATAAACTTCGTTAAGATTCTGAATTACTTGTTTTAAATCTGAAAGAGTAGAATTTCTTGTGGTATCAACAGGTTCATTACTTGCAAATGCAGGCACACTAAAAGACAGGACCAAAAGAGATGACAATACAAATGTTGAAATTTTACGTAGCACGATTGTCTCCTTTTTAATTTAATCTCGAGATAAATTGGTTTTTATTACCATGGTTTATTACATTATATTCCTCATAAAATTAATTGTCAAATTAATGGAATTTAATTACTAATTATTACTTTTACTTTTTGTGTCGTATATCTAGGAAATAAAACTAGATTGTAATTACTTTTGCACTTATTAAATCTCCCCCCTCCTAAAAATGAAATTTATCTCACCGCAAAAACTAATAGATTCATAAATCTTTTTAATTCATAGATTTTTTGTAATTAACTACTTATACTTATTTTTGACATATAAAGAAAGGGAGTTTGAAATGAAAAAAAGTTACACATTATTAATGGGATTTCTGGCACTCTTGTTGTTTTTTTACCGGTTCAAATTGGTCATGCTGCTGGCGGTGGGGTAAGTGTTAAAACGCCTGAAAGCAACTTCCGGCAATCTTGACCATCCCCCAATGTTTCCCTTCGACTATTCCACCCTTGAAGTCTATATCGCTCTCCAGGGCTTTGTATGAAGTACAAATGCAACCTCACTTTCTTTTCTTCCGATATTTCTTAATTAACAGGACCAAAATAAAAATTAGCACCAACAGAACAAATACGGCGACCCACAAAATCACTGGATTTCCTACGGTAAAGTAAGTATCTCTATATTGATATTTTTCATTATTCATAAGAATAGATTAATCCATTTGTAACATTATGTATATGTGGTAAGGAATCCTTTCCTTATAAAAAAATAACCTGCCATTACTGACAGAGTTATTAGGAGAAAAAGTTATTCCGCTGAATACTCATCTACGCTGAAGGTAAGTATCTTATCAAAGATTACATAATCTTTGCGGCTAGTAAAGGGCCCTTTGTTATTGTCGTGCTTATTAATTCCATAACGGGCCGATCCTGAGGATGCGTCGTACCAACTTAAAAAGGCATTGACTTCAGTCATTGGAAGATCAAATTCTTTTTCAAGCCCAGTATTCATCGTCACGACCAAGATTGCCCTGTTACCTGTAGGCTGCTCTGGAATCGGTGACGGTGTTACTGTTGGTGTTGGCTTAACGGTTGGTACTGGTGTGACGGTAGGTGTCGGCTCTGGAGTTGCTGTTGGTTCAGGAGTTGGTTCAGGCGTCAAAGCACCTACAGTAATTTCACTAATAGCGATCCAAGTGTTGCTTTCAGCACACTCAATTCTAATCCCACTATAATTTCCTGGAGTTACTACAAAAGGATCTAAAATTGTGTAGAGTTTATTTGCATGGTTTTCCACTTCTCTGTTTATTTTCCCGGATATTTCAACCCAAATTCCTGATTGTAAACCATACAGCTTATAGGAAACATTAGTTTTTGGACTAGCAGAAGCTGCTAATTGAACAAAATCTAAATAAATTTCCTCAGGAAATTTCAATTCTATAAAACCGTTATATCCTCCACTATTCCAGAAGGTTTCAAAATTCGAATCTATTACATTGCTAGGAACCATCCCACTGTATGACTTATTAGCAGATACTACAGTGCCATTTGGAGGCACAGTTCCAAGCATTTCAACATTATCCCCACTTTCAGCATGTGAAATATCATTTTTAATTACTGGTTGAAATAAAATTACAGATACTATTAAACTCAGCACTATAAATATTTTATAACTTACACTAATTCCTTTTTTCAAAAAAATCCATCTCCTTTAATATGTATACATCAAGCCTACAATAAAAAAGGGCGAACAAACAGTCTGTTTATCCACAGAAATTTACAATACACTTAAGGGTTTAAGAGGAAATATGTGGAATGATAAAGAAATAAGGGATCAGGAAAGGACAATTTCCCTTAGCTATAAAGTGGCTGTATAATAATCAGAAAGCTCCGAGGTGTAATCATGCATAAACAACTTAAACAAAGCATCAAGACTGCGGCCGTAAACCGAGAAATGATTGTTGTATGGCTTCATGGTGGAGGAAAGGCGAAAGGCATTCCGGAGGTATCAGCAAATCCTGATCGGGTAAAGATCAATACCATCGAGGGGCCGGTATGGGTGCCATATGTGGATATGAAGAGCATTTCACCAGTCATTAGGCTGCGGGTTGAAGGTGAAACAAATGAATGAACCGTCTCCCAGTTAAGGCCGGGACGGTTATTTTTTATCAAACATGCCCTTGAGCACATTCTGAATCATTATCAGGATTCATTCCGCATTGAGGATTTGGCACAACTCGTGAAGATGAGCGTTCCGTCTTTCCATAGGAATTTTAAAGAAATCACCGGCATGAGCCCGATTCAATTTCAAAAACAGCTGAGACTTCAGGAAGCCCGCCGCCTATTACTGTCCGGGTCAGAGAACGCAGCGGATGCTGCTTTTCAGGTAGGTTATGAGAGTCCGACGCAATTCAGCCGGGAGTACTCCAGAATGTTTGGCGTTCCACCCAAAGAAGATATGAAGCGGTTTAAAGTAACCCGTGATAGGATTAGGCAACTTTTTGATCGGATCGGAGTACCGGGGGTCTGAGTATTCGCTGTATATTATGAATACCTTCAAGGAGGTTCAACAAGAATAAAATTTATTCAGGAGGTATGTATGCAATATATTAAGCTAGGCCACTCCGGCCTCGAAGTTTCACCGGTCTGCATCGGTTGCATGGGCTTTGGAGATCCCCTCAGTGGTTACCCTGGCTGGGCGCTGGGCGAGGATGGCAGCCGTCTTGTGATCAGACATGCGATTGAGGCAGGGATCAACTTCTTTGATACCGCTAATTTGTATTCACACGGAACCAGTGAGGAAAGCGTCGGCAGGGCGCTCAAGGATTACGCGACACGGGAGAACGTCGTCATTGCCACCAAACTGGGTGCTCCCATGCGTTCAGGACCTAATTCATTCGGGCTCTCACGCAAGGCGATTATGACGGAAATTGACCACAGCTTGAGACGTCTTGGAACGGATTATATAGACCTGTACCAGATTCATCGGGCGGACCCTTTTACCCTGTGGGAAGAGACGCTTGAAGCCCTCCATGATCTCGTGAAAATGGGAAAAGTACGCTATTTGGGCGCCTCCACCATGAGAACTTGGCAGTTCGCAAAGGCCCTGCATCTCCAGAAAGAGCACGGTTGGGCCCGCTTCATCACCATGCAACACAACTACAACTTGATCGCCCGCGAGGAAGAGAATGAAATGATTCCCCTCTGTGCTGACGAAGGGATTCAGACCATGGTCTTCAGTCCGCTGTCGCGTGGTGTCCTGGCTCGGCCTTGGGGTGCACAAACAGCCCGCTCCGCGACCGAAACCGGTGCTGCCCAATACTTCCAGGCAACTGCGGCAGCCGACCAAAAAATCGTCGCGGCCATCGGTCAAGTGGCAGAGGAACGCGGGGTTAGCCGTGCCGAAATCTCGCTCGCTTGGCTGTATCGCAACCCCGTCGTTGCCGCTCCAATCGTCGGAGCCCTCAAAACCAGTCACATTGACGATGCCATCAAAGCCCTCTCGATCAAACTATCCGACGAAGAAGCTGCACGGCTCGAAGCTGCTTACACCCCTCGTATCGACGTAAATGTGAGAAATTCCGACCCGAAATCGATTGCCTGCATGGCCGCAACCGTTGGGCATGAGGTAGCGATTCAGGTGGGGGGAAGTGAATTGAACGGAGCAAGAGGCCCATGCGGGGTTGCATGGGCCTGATTTTAATGGACCAGCGTTAAAAGACTGCTTCAACCAACAATCAGTACAGGTTTGGAGAAATAAAATGGTAATTGATGCAGGGACGCTCAATTGTTATAGAGAACGTCTCCTTTAGAATCTAATTTATTACGGATAGTCGCATTGTTAAAATTCTATCGATTTTATGAAGGATCATCAACTACACCCATTAGCGCGTATCCTGTAGTGCTGTTCGTACTCGCTCTAGCACCATAGGAATGACTCGAATTAGGATTAGTAAGATACATTTTTCGACCTACGGACAAGTTAGTCGCCCACCCTACATCATAAGCAGAGGTTAAATCTGAGTAGCCTGCATTATAGCTGGACCCAGGTAAAGAATCAGCTACCATTGAAACTCTATTAGCATTTGTATTGAAAGCATAGAAGATTGGGGTTTCTGAACTCGTTGGTGCAGCTTGCAGATAGACGTATCCCGCATAATTAGCAGACATAATCGTAAATATAGGATCAGTGAGTACTGTTGAAGCTTCTTTACTTACGGTATTAGTGTTTTTAGGGATATCCCAACCCGGAAAAAGGTCGGAAAATTCAGGAAGTTTTTCAATTGTTCCATCAGAAAGCTCAATTGCAACTTGGCCATTAACAGTCCAAGACTCACTATAAATTATAGAATTTCTAGCAGCTAAAATAGCATTCTGCCATTCTTCAGGCGCTGTTTTAAGATCAGAATATGCGAGATTCTCAGCGGACAGAGTAGCATAGTTAGGTTGGTTGGCTGCGTTTGCAAAGCTTGGGGTAATTAGTGTTGCAAACAACAAAAAAGCTGTGATTGCTGTAAAGGCTATTCTTTTCATAAATAAAAGTCCTCCTACTAATTAGAATATATTTCCTTTATTATTTCAAAAATAAAAAATGACGCCAAAACATCCACATATTCTTACCTATAAGAAAAATATTTCAATTCGATATCCTCACCTCCTTTCCAATCCCTCTTCATTCCATAAATGTATCGAAAATCAATTTCAGGGACAGTTAATGCTTAATTTTTTTAAAAAAACATTGACTCCTATTTAAGACAAATGTAGAATATCATTGTAAGACAATTGTCTTAAAGGAGGCTGAGATGTTGGAAATATTAAAAAAACTTCCTGACGCAGAGTTTGACATTATGAAAGTAGTTTGGGAAAACAATGAACCTATCACAACCAGTATCATTATGCAACAATTGGAAAGAAAAAAAACTTGGAAGACACAGACAGTTGGTACCCTTTTGTCAAGATTAGTTGAACGTGGATTTGTCAGAACTGAAAAAAATGGTAAAGAACGAACTTATTTCTCGCTGATTAGCAAAGAGGACTACCTTAATTTTGAAACAAGTGACTTTGTAGAGCGTTTTGATGGAAATTCTATTACAACCTTGGTAGCACGTTTATTTGAAGGAAACAAAATAAAAGATAGTGACCTTAATCAACTTTCAAAGTGGTTAAGAGAAAAGAAGGATTAATATGCACGGTTTTTTAGATATTCTTATCTATAATTCCATTTCAATGTCTGCTGTAACCCTTATTTTCATGGTAATAATGCCAGTCGTATCAAAGCGATATACTGCAAAGTGGTGTTACATATGTTGGATTATTATTGGATTACTTTGGGTTTTCCCTTGTCGACCTCTAATTGACTTTTTGATAATCCCAATAAAAATTCCTGAAGTACCTATTATCCCCAACCGCTCAGATATAGGCATTTCTACCATTACCGGAGATGCTGTATATATTCAGGCATTTTATTATTTAAAGTGGATGCTTCCAGCAATTTGGCTAATAGGTGCATTAAGTATCTCTGTTTATCATTTTTTGCGGCACAGATACTTCATAAAAATGATACGTCGTTGGAGTGCTCCTGTGACTGATCTTAATAGCGAATTAATGTTAAAAAATCTGTGTATAGAGCTTAACATTAATAAAAATGTAGAACTGCGAGAATGCAAAGTTATAACAAGTCCCATGATGATTGGCTTTTTCCACCCTGTCATTTTGCTGCCGCCTTTACAAATTTCAGACACTGAATTATTTCTAATACTGAAGCACGAGGTAGTTCATTTTAAAAGGTATGATCTTTGGTATAAGACCTTAATCCTAACGGCTACTGTGCTTCACTGGTTTAATCCAATAGTCTATCTAATGGCAAAGAAGGTGGTCTCACAATGTGAGTTCTCGTGCGATGAAATCGTATTAAAAGGTGCAGACTTACAGCGTAGAAGACAATATGGTGAAGCCATTATTAAAATTGTTAAGTACGGAGCAAAATTTCAAACTGCATTATCAAAAAATTTTTATGGAGGAAAACAGAATATGAAAAATCGACTTTCACTTATTATGAATACTAAGCAAAAGAAATCAGGGATTATTGTCCTTGGAATAATCTTTTTAGGTGCTCTGATGACCGGTGCCACTCTGGCTGCAGCTACTAATTCAAAAGAATCTACTACCCCAGGAGTAATTGTGGCAAATCCTGAAAGCAATAGCGATACGGACAATGAAGAGAATCATCTCCGTGAGTTGTTACGGAACTACCATAGTAATAATGCTAACTCTAATGACCTAAAGGAATCCTATCAAACCAAAGTGGTTATCGGACCACCTAACAGCGATAAAGATAGCGATACCTTAATAACCCCTCTGAAGGAGCTATTAAAGAAGTATCGCTAATTAAAAGACACTATGCAGAATGCCACTTTATATGTAGACGAGTTAATTCAGATCAACTTGCAAATATTTCTTTAGTCTCTTTTTGGCTCTTTGAACTCTTTTTTTACAAGTCTCAACTGATATCCCAAGTTCATGCGCTGTCTCAACCACAGTATATTTATCCAAAGCAATTTTTTTTATTAACTTATAGTCCTCAATATTTACCAAATCTGAGTATAAAAAATCAACCTTAAGTGTATCAATATGCCCTATTAATAAATCTTCATCTAAATTAATAGAGAAAAATAATTTGCTATTAACATGAGTAAAATTGCGAATCGTGTTTTTAATAACATTTTTAAGTGTAATGAACAGCCATCCCTTTGAATTTGAACTGGACAACAACTTGTTGGCTCTTGTGCATGCTATTCGAAATGTCTCTTGGACAGCTTCTTCAGCCAATAAGTGATTATGTAAAACTTTTTTTGCATAAGCAGATAATGGATTTATCATCTCTAAGAAAAGCTTTTCAATTAATACTCGTTGCTCTTGATCGAGCTTCATTTTCTCACCGCCTAATCTGTCTAAGCCACCTTCACTTTCTTGTTTTAATATCCTATCTTCTAACCTAACCTTCAGGGATAAAAACGTAGGGCCAAAGGGAAGCATTCCCCATGGCCCCCTATTACTTGCGCTTTATTCAATTAGTCATATCGCATAAGGCTATTCCACTGAGGTTCTAGTTTTTTTCGTAAACAGTGACTTGTCCATCAATTTTTTGCGAAGAGGGGCTGCTATTATGCCAGATATTAGCATAAAAAGTCCCAGTCCCCACATTCGACCACGTACCTACGTAAGTTCCAAGATCCGTACCGTAAGGATAAGTTATGGTTCCGCAATCCTGGGTAGACAACCAACTTATTTTCTTTTTCAGTTGGATTTTATATTGTCCTGAGGCCTCGTTATACTGGTATGCGTTAGCCCAACTATTAATTTGAATGTTGTTATAGGTAGTCGAGGTAAAATCATTTGTACTGATTCCGTCATATGTTACACCCCAAAAATTATTTGGACCGTATATTTTTATCTCTGCAACAGCAAGTTTAGCTTTGGCAATGGAAGAATCGTCAATTTTTACAGCTTGTCCAATTATATTTTCAGATTGCTTATCCAACATGGGATTTGAAGTTTCTGTCAAGCCTTTTTGAACCGGTTCTGATTCTTGAACACCAGTTGCGCTTGCGGGAATCACAGAAAAAATGAGTGCAGATAAACATATTGACGAGACAACCATGTTTTTCAACCTACTAATAAACATTTCAAAACCTACATTTTATTGGTATAATACCCATATAATTTAATTATACACCAAATTATATCATTAAGTGGGTGAAAAATGGAATATTTTAAGAAAAAACGGTCGATTATTATCATATATTTGATAATATTAGTCAGTTTATTTTTTGTAATGGGGCGTTCAACCAGTATTCATAACACGTTGCCAAATAATCCTTCAACGCAAATTATCAATTACTTAACAAGCTACTTAGAAGCTATAAAGAATAAAGACGCAGTTGCTGCAACTTCATACCTGATTGATGAAGCTATTCCGGATAAAGATAGACTCATTAAGTTTTATTCTGAGAGTATTACGACCGATAAACTTTTAGCATATACTGTCTCCCCCAATATTCACATCGATGAGAATGGAGATGCTCAAGTGGAAGCTACACTCACACTTGATCCTGGAGGTACGGTGGCGCATACTTTTACACTAAGGAAAGTTGAAGAAAAATGGTGGGTTTTTGTTGCCCGGTAGTCAATACACACTTACCGCTCTAACGAGAGAAGCACGGTTTAATTGATGAATCATTATAGTAAAGGAACACTCATTTTATATCTGTAAAGATTTTTAAATTCATATCAGGAACTTATTGGGAGGTTGAATTGCCTTGAAAAAGAAAAGCCTAAAAATAGTTGCAATAACAACATTCGTATGTTTTATGGTTATAACTTTAGTTGTGTCCGTCTCTGCGAAAGGGAACAAGGTTCCAACTTCAACCGGTGATTTAACCCAAGAAGCAAATCGCATGAGTCGGTCTGACCGCCAGCAGGCTGAAAGTTCCAAGATTTTAGGAAAAGCATTCCCTTCCCCTGTCACTACAATAACTGAGTAAATCATTAGAATCCTCCAAACGCTGAGTCTCAAATCTAAATAAAAAAAGGCGCCGTTAGCAAAATGTTAGCAAATCATCTTAAAAACAAACAAGGGTTCCAGCTCTAATGAGCTGAAACCCTTGTTGTTCTAGTCCCTAGGACGGGGTCCAACCCGTACGAAGGTCACCCTTCGCAGGATTTTAAGTCTTGAAATAACCTTCTTAGTACCTTTTCTACACTACAGGATTATCGGGCAAAAAGCCTTTAGCCACGCGAGTTTAAGGCACTTTTTTGTGTTCCATGCTCTCAATGTTCGAGGATGGGATATGCAGCCATGTTAGCAAGGATTGGTTTCACTAGATCCTCACTGGCGTATACATAACCTGAGGCTTTAAGATACTCTCCTCCATCCTTTTTAGAGAAATGAATATCCATCGTATCCCGTCCGGCAGTACCAGGAATCTGCAATAGATTGGCTGCTTCGTTTGCTCCAATAATCTTATTATTGTAGATAGACCATGGATATGTATTTCTCATTCACTAGGTAATATTTTTTACCATCGCGCTTTTTCCATGAGGCGTTAATCTCCTTGGATAATTCATTAGCTTCAAGCTTCTCCGCTTTATATTCTGAGAAAGCCAGTTGTCCGAGTCCTGGAATGGATATATGTCCCTTATAAAAAGGAGAATAGATTCCCGCGCTAGTTCAGGGTACGTTCTATCTGTCCAGGCAACACGCTGTCCTATCGCGATGAAGAATTCCTTTCCTTCTCCTGTTTAGCCTTGTTTGTATTGATTACATTCAAGAAGCTTGCGTGGCATACAATCGTGCATAAATGCCGCCGCTACGCAGCAGTTCCTCATGCGTACCCGTCTCGGCAATCTCTGTGCCCTCCAGCACGACGATCTGGTCGGCATGACGGACCGTCGATAGGCGATGGGCAATCACCAGTGTTGTGCGATCCTTCGATATTTCGTCCAGCGCCTGCTGAATCTCTTGCTCGGTCTTGGTATCCAGCGCCGATGTCGCTTCATCCAGAATGAGGATCGGTGCATTACGCAGAATTGCCCGTGCGATCGAAATCCGCTGCTTCTGCCCTCCTGACAATCGTACTCCGCGTTCACCAATCACCGTATCGTAGCCTTGCTCCATCTGTGCTATGAAATCATGCGCTTTCGCCGCCTTCGCTGCGGCCATCACATCTTTCCCGGTCGCATCCGCCCATCCATAAGCGATATTATCATACACCGTGCCGTCAAACAGGAAGGTATCCTGCAGCACCATCGAGATATTATCACGCAGGCTGGAGAGTGTCACATCACGAATGTCGATGCCATCCACTTGAATTGAACCGGTCTGCGGGTCGTAGAACCGGTTAACGAGACTGGCCAATGTCGTCTTTCCTACACCGGTTGTACCTACAAGCGCCACCGTCTTTCCAGGATCAATAGTCAGGTTCAGCCCTTCTAGTACAGGAGCACCATCCGGATATACGAATGTGACATTCTGAAAGGATATCTGTCCTTGTATACGCGGCAAATGGACTGCATTTCGCTTCTCCTGTATGTCTTCCTCCTCTTCCAGCACATCATATACCCGTTTAAGACCAGCGGCAGCTCGCCCGGACATTTCCACTAAGCCGGAAAAGGACTTTACCGGTTGATAGAACATACCCAGGTAGGCGATGAATCCGATGATATCAGCAATACTTACCTCGCCTGTTGCCATCAATCTGCCGCCTAGTATCACGACAAGCACGGTACCCAGCGCGGTCACAAATGCCAACAACGGCACAGAGGTCTCATAGAACAGACTGGCGCGCAAATAGGTCTTCGTATGTTTCATAGCCAGACGAGCAACGTTGCCCCGCTCCTCCTCCTGCCGATTGAAAATTTGGATTTCCTTCATGCCCGACAAGTTCTCCTGCACCTTGCCAGCAATTTCTCCCCGCGCCTTGGAATTCTCTCCCCATAGCGGTGACAAGCGTTTGCTTTGCCATACCGTGATCGCAAGCAGCAACGGAATTGTGATCAGACTGATCAGTGCCAGCTTCACATTGATCGTCAAGAGCAGGATGCCTACTCCAATAAAAGTCAGCCCGTTGATTATAAAGTCAGGAATGGCATGGGCAATGTAAATTTCCGCTTCCATCGCATCATTCACAACGCGCCCGGTTAAGTCACCCGTCCGGCTTCGATGGAAATAGCGCAGGCTCATTTGCTGATACTTGCTATATAATCTTGTTCTTAAATCTGCCACATAGTGAAGTGCCGCATAATGGTTCATATAGCCGGCCAGTGATGTTCCGATGGCTTGCAGACAGGTGGCTCCAAGCAGCAACAGACCAATCTTCAGCGCTTCCGCGGCAAACCGGCTGCTGCCTTCGGTCGCCAATTGGGTCAACGAGCGGAGCGCCCAAGGCAAATAAAACCCGGCAATCGTGGCCATCACGATACCGGCAAATCCAATGCCTAACTGCAGCCAGTATTTCCGTGCGCCCATCAGGACACGCCATGCGGTTCTCATGTGGCAATCGACTCCTTCTGTTCCTCAGCTTGCAGGAATCCTTGATCTGCTGCTTGGTCTCTACGCTTATCACGCAATAGCTCGTACGTCACATACACCGGCCGCCCTGTTCGCGGTTCCAGCATAATTTCGGCATCAATAGCGAACACCTCACGCAGCGTCTGCACCGTCATTACACGCTCTGGCGAGCCATGCTCCACCACCTGGCCCTCACGAATCGCCACCATATAGTCGGAGAAGCGCGCTGCCAGATTCAGGTCATGCAGCACCATCACAATCGTCACCTGCTGACTGCGATTCAGTTCATAGAGCAGTTCCAGCACTTCGAGCTGATGCGCCAGGTCCAGATAAGTGGTGGGTTCATCCAGCAGGATCAGATCGGTCTGCTGGGTGAGCGCCATCGCAATCCATACGCGCTGACGCTGACCGCCAGAGAGCGTATCGACCTCACGATGCTCAAACGCTGTAAGCTGTGTAACCGATAGCGCCCAGGTGACTACTTGCTTATCCTCTTTGGAGAGCTTGCCGAAACCCCGTTGATGAGGAAAACGCCCATAGGCGACTAATTGGCCGACTGTCAAGCCGCTCGGTGCGGTTGGCGTCTGCGGCAGAATCGCCATCTGCTTGGCGACTTCCCTGGTGGACAGTGTGCGGATATCGGCACCATTCAGATAGACCGTACCATTATTCGGCTTGAGCAGCCGGCCGACTGCCTTGAGTACGGTTGATTTGCCGCAGCCATTGGGACCAATAATCGAGGTGATCTGTCCACGCGGAATCTGCAAATCCAGTTCTTTGACGATAAGTGTGTCATTATAGGCAATATCAATTTGCTCTGCTGTAATACTTTCCATGACGTCCTCCTAATTGGCCTTCGCTAGTAAATAAAGAAAGTACGGAACACTGATGACCGTAATAACGATTCCCGTCGGCACATCTCCCCCCAGGTTAACCGTGCGCGTAATCGTGTCAGCCAGCACCACGACTAATCCGCCGGTCAGGCTGGCAGCCGGAATGAGTAATTTGTGATCAGGCCCGACCAGTTTCCTTGCCATATGCGGAGCAATCAAACCAACGAAGAAGAAGCTTCCGCCAACAGCCACACTGCCAGAGGATAAAGCAACAGCAGCGATCGACAACCCCAAAAACTGCCGCTTCACGGAAAGTCCCAGCCCTTCTGCCGTTTGATAGCCCAGATGGAGGGTGTTCAGCATCCGGGACTTGTAGAAAATATAGCCGATTAAAATCAAGACCCATGGTGCCAGTACGGCAATATAGCGCCAATCAGCGCCCCACAAGCTCCCCGCCAGCCAATTCAGCATGAAGTCCATCTGCGAATCATCCAGCTTGAGTGTCAGGAAGGTGGTCAGCGCCCCATACCCGCTTCCGAGTGCGACCCCGGTTAAGATCAGACCGATTGGCGAGAGGTTTCGCCCACGGTGATACGATAATAAGAAGATCAATCCCGCCGCCAGCAGACCGCCAACAAAGGCCAGCAGCGGCAGGGCAATGAAGGAACTTTTTCCTGCCGATGCGATGAATACTACGAAGAACAGGACAAACAAACCCGATCCTGAACTAATCCCCAGTGTCCCCGGACTAGCCATGTCATTGCGCAGCAAACTCTGCATCACGACCCCAGCCGCGCCCATTCCCAGACCTACCAAGATCGACAGTACGATTCGTGGCATTCGAAAATCGAACAGGATCAGATTTTGCTTGCCGGTACCGTTTCCAAGGAGGACATTCAGCACTTCTAGCGGTGAAAGATTCATCTTGCCGGAATTCATGCTAATGACAGCAAACATAAGGATAAGCACCATAAGCACTACATTGACGAGGATACCCCGTTGCACCGTATAACGCTGCTTGATCATTCGAATTCCCTCCTTTGCCTGCGGGCCAGGAAGAGAAAGTACGGCACACCAATGATAGAAAAAATAATACCAATCGGTGTTTCGAACGGCCTATTGATTAAACGGCCAGCCAGATCGGCCGATACGGTCAGCAACGCACCATATAGCGCCGCAGCCGGAATAATGTACCTGTAGTCGACACCGACCATGTATCGTACAATATGCGGGGTAATCAGACCCACAAAACCGATTGGGCCAACCACGACAACAGCCAATCCAGTCAGCACGAGCACGGTAATTGTCGACAGCCCCTTGACCAGTCCGCTGCGAATACCGAGTCCACTTGCCACATCATCTCCCAGACTAAGCAGAGTAACAGAAGGAGCCAGCGCCAACGCCAGCAGTACACCTCCAGCAAATAGAGGAGAGATAATCAGTAATTCCTCCCACTTGGCCCCGGCTGTACTGCCTGCGGTCCAGAATGCCAAGGCCCGGCCCAGGTTGTAATTGATCGCCAAATACTGACTGAGTGCGCCAAACAGCATGGAGATGGACAGCCCTGCCAGCACCAGCCGCTGAGGTGTCATCCCGCGCTTGCCCAGTGACGCGATGAAGTACGTGATCCCGGTCGCGAGCGCTGCTCCCAGACAAGCAAACAGCATCATCTGCCCATACGAATACCCCGGTAGGAAGGCCAGGCACAGCGCAATCGCGAATGCTGCCCCGGAGCTGATTCCCATCAGCCCGGAGTCGGCCAGCGGATTACGCGTTGTCCCCTGCATGATCGCACCACAAACCGCAAGGCTGCACCCGACGATCAGATCGGCTACAGTACGCGGAAGACGTAGGGTTTGAATAATTTGATGTTCAGTGAGCGTTGGATCAAACCGGAAAATAGCCTCCCATGCAGTCGCTAACCTCATGTCAGCGGCACCAAAGCTAATCGACGCCGCTGACATGAGAACCGTTAATCCAAGCCCTACCACCATGTACATGGTGAAGTTCACCGCCCCACGACGATTTTGTTCAGGCTTGTTTTTCATCGTATTTCCAGATCCCCTTATTTAGCTAATGCCAGCAATTGATTGACAATATGATCGATCAATGCACTGGAGGTCATTATATCCGTGGACCAAGATAGCGATGAACCCACCGTTACAATCCGGTTATGTTGCACAGCAGGTAGTGATTTCCAAACTGCATGATCAGCAGGAACTTCCGTATCTCCTAAGGCGATTAAATAATCCCCCATGTAAGCGGGCAAGACCTCCATAGAGATCTGTCCCCAATATTTATCTGCGTCAATAATATCAGATTGAACTTTTGACGGTGCCTTCATTTGAAGCTGATTATACACAAGCTCGCCAACCGCATGTTTGGCTCCAGCGATGGAGTTCGTTTTATCACCGAATTCTCCCATCGTAATCGTCACGTCTGCAAGGCCTGCATTCTTAAGGGATAGCTTCGCTTCTTCGATTTTGTTAGCATAAGCACTCAAAACAGCCTCAGCCTCTTTCGGCTTATTCAGAACATTGCCAATAAAATGGATACGCTCTTCTGTAGTCATATCACCATAAGGGACATAAATGGTCGGGGCAATTTTGGATAAATCCTCATAATTCTCTTCGCCCCATGCTAATATGATCAGATCAGGCTCAAGAGCCATGACATCTTCCGGCTCCATCTTTATGTTAATTGAATCTTTAATCTCGTTAGAATACACCGCCTCTGTCTCACCCTTTGTCGCTCTCGCCACACCAAGAGGAGTTACACCCAAAGCTACCACATCACCAACCAGATAATCGACTACAACACGCTGAGGGTTGCCAGGCACCTCAACATCGCCCTTTACTGTAGATATCGTTCTGGTCTGCGAGACTGCTTCTGAAGCCTTCGTCTCCTGTACTTCCGGTTGTGTCGTCTGCCCGGTCTCCGCAGACGGATTCACCGTTCCCCTATTATTCGCTGGCGTCCCCGACGTACATGCCGTCAGCAACAGCATCAGGCTCATCGCCGCCACAAAGATCATTTCTTTACTTCGTACTTGTCCAAACATGCTTGATTCCCCATCTCTATAAGACTTGACTAGACTCGCCAGTTCCCTCTCATTGTAATGAAGATGAGAATCATTATCAATACCATCAACCTGCATGGATGGTGCGTTTATTTTCCGGTAATCACTCGGCGTCATCTTGTAATACTTCTTAAACATCCGAAACAGGTTCTTCTCATCAGCAAATCCAGATCCTGTTGCTATCTCTTTAATGGTTGCCTCTGTATACTTCAAGTCATGACAAGCAGCTTCAATCCTTTTCTGAATGAGGTACTCCTGTAAGCTCATCCCTTCCTTCTTTTTGAACAACCGCGTTAATTGCCCGCCACTGATCCCAAACATAGCGGCAATATCCTGGAACATAATCGGCTCCCGGTAATGTTTATCTAGATATATTTTGGCAGAACTGGCTGGAAAGGGCTGGAGATAGCGAATCTCGCCCCCCTCAAAATCTCTATACACCCTATGGATCAATTGATATAGAAACCCTTTGGCCTGAAGCTGATCCATCGCCTTGCCGCGGTTCCAGTCATTCAACATTTGTTGAAACCAGTCGAGCAGCAGAATGGGATTACTTGGTGTATAACCAAACTGCTGAACAAATGGATTGACTTGCTCCAGTAATTGCTGCAGGTGCTTTTTGTGGAAAAGAGGGGATTCCGCTTTATAAAAGACCATAAAGGTCTTCACACTCTCCCTTTTAGGCCAAATACTGAGCAGGCTCCCCTTCCCGCCATGAACTAGACCGAAGCGTTCCATTCCGAATGTCGTTTCATTCAGTTGAATTTGCGCTTCCCCTCCACAGGCATAGATAAACATGCTGCTAGGCATTTTATACTGCTCCAAAGGGTATGCGGACGCTAGATTCTCAAAGCGTACATCTATTAATGTAATGATCGAACGTGTCCAAATGCGGGCCATCGTATCGATCATCTCTGGTGTAAATATCTGTCTAGCTTCTGCTTCTTCTTGCATCAATCCGCGCTCCCTCATCTCACTTGTCCCAATTGATATACCGACCCTAAAATGATTTTGATTATCATTATCATAATACTCAAGGTAAGTATATCATCATTAAGTGACATTGGGGGAGCAGACAACGGACGTTATGCTTTGTATTCCAAAGCATCTCAGGTAGCTCTGACGAATTGTTACAAAAGAAATATCCATTTTGTCTACAAATATCCAAATGTTTAAATTGATCGCAATTTGTATTGCTGGTAATGTTTGGAGAGAAAGGAGGACATTCTGTTTGTTTTTTGTAAGCGCTTAACTAAATAATGAATGAAATGAAGGAGGATTACTCGAATGCATGTGAATGAATGGAAAAGAGCCAAAACACCCTTTATTCTGTTTCTGTCCCTTCTGCTGATTGTCCTGTCCTATGGAGGATCTGGCTCCAAGAGCTATGCCGCTCCGCTCAGTCTCCTTAACGGGATTCAGTTCAAGGATACTTCAGGCAATCCGGTTAATGCGCATGGCGGTGGAATGATCAAGTCTGGCAGCTATTATTATTGGGTTGGGGAGAACCGGGATGGAACGAACTATGTATCACTTTACCGTTCAACAGACCTGAAGAACTGGGAATTCCGCGCGAATATACTATCCAAGAGCAGCGCCTCAGAGCTTGCAACCGCCAATATCGAACGCCCCAAGCTTCTTTATAATGCGGCAACCGGAAAATATGTGCTATGGGCGCATAAAGAAAACGGGGTAGATTACGGAGAAGCAAAAGTCGCTGTTGCTTCAGCCTCCAATATCGAAGGTCCGTATACGTATCAAGGCAGCTTCAGGCCTCTTGACTACGATTCCCGTGATATGACGGTATACAACGATAACGGCACCGCTTATCTGATATCAGCCACAAGGGTGAATGCCGATCTTAACATTTATCGTCTGACTCCAGATTTTCTGGGCGTGGAATCACTGGTCCAGACCCTGTGGGCAGGCTCATACCGTGAAGCTCCTGCTATGTTCAAGCGGGGCTCTACCTACTTCCTGATCACTTCCGGCGCAACAGGCTGGACTCCTAACCAGCAGAAATACGCAACCGCTTCCAGCATAAGCGGAACCTGGAGCGCCCTCTCCAATGTCGGAGATTCACGCGCTTCCGAGTCACAAGCCGCCTATATCATTCCTGTTGAGGGTAGCTCATCCACGTCCTATCTATATATGGGTGACCGCTGGGCCGGAGCCTGGGAGCGTCCCGCCAATGAATCCAAATACGTATGGCTGCCGTTGACATTCCCTTCATCGACCACCCTCTCCATGTCATGGTACCCGCAGCTTAACATCGACAGTGCAGCAGGAACGGTCGCAGGAACTCCTTTCACGGTAGACAGCAGCCTCACGTATGAGCTGATTAACCGCAAAAGCGAAAAGGCTTTGAACATTAGAGCGAGTGCAACAGCAAATGGTGCAGATGCCGAACAATGGACTGATACTAACTTACCGAGTGAACGTTGGACGCTGATCGACGCTGGCGACGGGTACTATAAGCTTAAGAATACCAACAGCGGATTGATTCTTGGCCCTGAGAATGGCAATACGACCGATGGAACAGTCATCGAACAGTGGTCAGACGGGGGTTGGACCAGCCAGCACTGGCAGCTGATTGATGCGGGCGGCGGCTTCTTCAAGCTGAAGAACCGCGCTACCGGCAAATTGATAGACGTCTCCTCCGGCGCACTCACCGACGGTGCCAATGTGATTCAATGGAGTGACAACAACGGCTTGAATCAACAATGGCAAATCGTTGTGGCCAATTAATAAATGGTGCTGCTTCCTTCTCCAAGCGTTGTGGTCTCTATGATTGATCGCGTGGTAGCGTTCACGGAGCGTCCATTCAAGTCCACACGTTGATCTTTCTCAAAAAAAAGAGGCGTCACAGAAGCCATTACATGACTTTTGGGACAGCCTCTTTATTAAAGCCCTATTACTATAGCCCTATATGGTTCGTGGAAAAGCCTTCTGTGGACTCGCTGTTACTGCATTATCTTTTTGCTCTGCTCCAGAAATTTCTTGTTGTTCCCCTGAAGCCAGAGATCAGGCTGGCGACTAACCCAAAGCCGTAGACTACCGCTCCGAATCCATAAGCCACTCCGTAGCCACCGAGATGATCAATCATCAACCCTGTCATTCCCGGACCCAGCATTTGACCTACCGCATAGAATATTGAGATAAGTCCGATGGCAGTTGGAACATACCGGGGATTGACTTGTTTCGCAGCCTTCAGCTGAATTAATGTAACCAGACCACCGATACTGGAGCCCCAAAGTACTGATGATAAGACGAACCCCGGAATACTGTGATTCAGAAGCGGGATGATATCCCCCGCCGCCGCGCAAGCCCAAACCAGTATAAACATCCGGTTTACACCAAATCGGTCGGACAGACTGCCCCAGACAGGGCCGCCTGCAATGCTGAAGATGCCAGCTATGGCGTACACCAGACCGGCAGCGCGGTCCGAAATCCCTTCAGCCAGCATATAACCAGATTGATATAGATTGGGGACAAGATATGCTATACCCACTAGAAAATAGAGTACAGCCACCTGCATCAATGCTTTATTTTTTAACCACTTCGGTTTGTCTGTCTCCTTCACGCTCCCTACAATCTCGGGGTTTCTCAGGATCAATAAAGCCGCGATTAGCACAACAAGTGAGATGACACCGAACCCTAACCAGACCGCACGCCAGCCTAGAACGGGGAATTGAGCGATTAGTAAGGGTACTAAAAATCCGCTTAACAGCATCCCGATACCTGCACCACTTAGCAACATCCCGAGGACGATTCCCTTCTTGTCCGGGAACTGGCCCAGCATGAGGGACATGAGCGGAGTGAACACCAGTGCACTGCCCCCTCCGGCCAGGAACATGAACAGAGCCACCCAAATGAACGAATATGATCCGGAAAGGCCAAACATGCTGATGACAACAGCACCACCTCCTGCCATAAGAACAGCTTTGCTACCCCAGCGGACAGCGAGTATGCCCGATAACCCGACCGAAGCCAGGTAGCCTAGAAACATGATCGTGCCAAGCATCCCTCCCTGTGAAATTGACAATCCGAGTCCGGCCTGCATATAAGGCAACACTATCCCATAGGCCATTCGCGCAAACCCTGTCGTGGTCACAATCATCAACATCCCGGTCAGTACAAACGGCCAGAAGGATGGGAGAGGGCCTGAATTGAAATTGGAATTGGAATCAGAACTGTATTGTGAGCGCACTTGGGCACTCTCCCTTCTGTGAAAATATGAAAATAATTATTACTATAGTAAGGTTTTTCTGACGGCACCCTCTACCCCAAGGTGGATTAAAATCCCCGTTTCACGGAGTCCATGAGATTCTCTGTAATTTAACCATCTGATTTCATGAAAAAGCCCTTCAGTGGGTTCTGAAGGGCTTTTTCTATGCCAGGCAAGTTCAGTTGCTTGTGAAGAGAGTAAGTTAACCGATAAGTTAACAATCCGTTTTAAATACAAGCCTGTCATTACCATGTTATATCCGGGAAGAATTTTCACGTAGTAATGCGCTGGGATTTACCCCGAATTTCTTGCGGAACGCCTCGGCAAAATGGCTTGGATTCGAGTAGCCCACTGCGCATGACACTTCAATGACGTTGGACTTGCCGGCTTGAAGTAGCTTTAAAGCCTGCTCCATCCTCTTCTCTCGTAGGTATCCAAAGATTGTGTTGCCATACATTTCCTTGAAGCCCACCTTGAGCTTGTAATCATTCAAACCGACCATACGCGACAGCTGCAACAATGATGGAGGATTATCCATCTGCTCCAGGATTATTCGGCGCGCTTCGCCAACGCGCAGCTGGGTCTCTTGGCTAATCCCTATCCGTTCCTCTTTTCCTTCAAGAAAAGTGCGGAGCGCCAGTTCCAGGAGTTCTAACACCGTATACTCCAGCTCAATATTATTCATCGTTCCATCTCTTAGGCTTGCTGCAATGTGGTGAAGCGAAGCACTGGCGGAAGCTGGAGGCTTCTCCTGAAGCAACCGATACGACTTTCCTCCAAGTAGGCTGTTAAAGTCAGCCCTTTGCACTCCCCCGATGGAGGTCATAAAATGATGAAACACGCCGACAGACATCCCGATGCCCAACATTCGAAAGGATTGTGCTTGGCCTAGCTCCAATCTCGCTTCCGAGGTATTAATCAGTTGCAAACTCCAATTGGCAGGCATGAACTCCTGACGAGCGCCAGGTACACTTATCTCCCTGCTACCCTCATAACAATACCCAAACTCTACCATTGGCGCGAGTGAATCTAGGCGTATATCATGGTCCTGGTACAGCTTATAGTCTGACATAACCATCTCCAACTCAGAGCGTGGGTACAATCGAAGAATCTGTCCTATTCCTGTCGTAGGATGAAGCATATGGCTTGAACTTCCGGCTTGATGACCTACTTCAAGCTTGTCAAAGAAATGATTGAAATTATATTGAATCGAATTGTTCATAATTAAGCACTCCATGTGTTCTCTATATGATAATCATTCTCATTGTAATGAATAATTATCTTTTTGTCGAACTCCCATTCAGAATCACGAAGTGATGTACGAATCAACCGCACCTGCACTTGTTCCGGATTCCGTTCCAGAAACCTCTGAAATAAAAAATACCTAAACTCAAATAGGCAGAATTCAACTGCACTAAATGAATTTAGGTATCGCCCGTTTGTGACGGTTACAATCCCAATAATTCAGGAATCGAGTTAGCTCAACTTATCAATGTTGAATGCTTATTGACGTACTACTGTTTTAAGCTGCACAAGCAGCATGGACAATGCCTCTTCCGTAAGTTCTCCACCTGTAAACGGAATTAATGCCCTCAGAGGCATATACTTCATTGAGGCCTGTATCATCTCCCTAGAAATGGCGTCAGAGGATGCACTTTCGGCACTCTGTGGAGCCAATCCTTGAAGTTGGTCCAAGACTGCTAACGTCTTCGGATTCGAAAGCAATTCACCAAGGGCAGTATTCCGGTCATATGTCGGCACGATCTCCTCTGAAGTGGATACCACATGGAGCTTCGTCTGCAACGAGATGTCCCGCGAAGAGGAGCCTATTAGAATATCGAATTCTCCGCTCTCCACATGCCACGCTGTACGTTCAACACTGTAGTAGGCAAAACTGCGCTTGTCCAAGGTAAACGAAACGGTTGTTTCTTCTCCCGGTTCAAGAGCTACTTTGGCGAAGCCTTTAAGCTCTTTCTCAGGGCGGCTAACCTCAGACTCACAGTCATGAACGTACAACTGCACCACTTCCTTGCCAAAGATAGAACCCGTGTTTTTCACATTTACGGTGACGGTGAGCGTTTCGGTATCCTTAATTTCCGTCTGGCTCACTGTTAAGCCGGAGTATGCAAATCGGGTATAGCTTAAGCCGTAGCCGAAAGGAAATAAAGGTTCAATATCCTTCATGTCATAATAGCGATAACCGACATACACCCCTTCCCGGTATTCGACACGGTCTCCATCGCCAGGGAAGAATAAATAGGACGGATTATGCTTCAATGATTGCGGGAAGGTCTCCGCCAGTTTGCCGCTCGGGTTGACATCTCCAAACAGCAGGTCAGCGATGGCTCCACCAGCTCCCTGACCACCCAAATAACCTTCCAGAACAGCCTTCACCTCACCCAACCACGGCATGAGAATAGGTGCTCCGTTGCATAGAACCACCACCACGTTAGGCTGAACTGCAGCAATGGCAGAAATAATCTCCTGCTGATTGACCGGTATATCCAAATGCGAACGGTCATATCCCTCTGATTCATAGCGGTCTGGCAAACCTACTACTAGTACGGCCACATCTGCAGCTTCTGCAGCCTTCACTGCTTCATCCAGCATAGACGGGTTCGTATCATCTGAGCCCTGATCGTAACCCTGCTTAAAAGAGATCGAAGCTTCAGACCCTGCGGATATCGAAATTTGTTCATAAATACTGTCCAACTGTGTCGGTCTGATATGAGAGCTGCCGCCACCTTGATATCTCACCTTCGTAGCCAGATCACCGATAACCGCAATCCGGCCACTTTTTCTCAATGGGAGAACTTGATCCTCATTCTTGAGCAAGACCATTGATTCTCCCGCAACCCTTCTCGCCAGCTTATGATGGGCTGTCCGATCATAACTAGTACCCTCACGCCTGGAATCGGCTGCTTTAAAGATGACATTCAAGAGCCTTTCCACAGCCAGATCAAGCTTCTCTTCTGATAATTCTCCTTGATTTACAGCTTTTATAATTTGCTTAGGTCCTTCGCCGTTAGAAGAAGGCATCTCCAGCTCCATACCGGCTACAACACTTGGCACAATTTCACTAACCGCAGCCCAATCGGAGACCACGATGCCTTCATGTCCCCATTCTTCTTTCAGAATCGTGGTCAGCAAGGTTTCATTTTGGGAGGCATACGTTCCGTTGACCTTGTTATAAGAGGACATCACCGTCCAGGGCTGAGATTGCTTTACCGCCTTTTCAAAACCGGTCAGATAAATTTCTCTTAATGTACGATCGTCGACAATGGCATCTGTTGTCATCCGCCGATGCTCCTGATTATTGACGGCAAAATGCTTCAGGGATGTGCCTACTCCCTGGCCTTGCACTCCTGCAATGTGTGCTGCAGCCAGTTCTCCCGTCAGGTAAGGGTCCTCCGAGAAATATTCGAAATTACGTCCGCAGAGTGGGGAACGCTTGATATTGACGGCAGGTCCAAGGACGACCGCTATATCTTCAGCCTGTGCTTCCTTGCCGATGGCTTCACCTACACTCTGTACCAGATCACGATTCCAGGAGCTCGCCAGACCAGCAGCGGAAGGGAAGCAGGTAGACGGCACACTCTCATTAAGTCCCAGATGATCCGGTTCTCCCGCCTGCTTGCGGAGACCATGCGGACCGTCGGTTAATGTAATAGATGGAATGCCCAATCGGTCTACGGCTTTTGTTGACCAGAAGTTGGACCCGGAGCACAGCTCCGCTTTTTCGGTTAAGGTCATGTTACTTACTATCTTTCGAATATCACGTTCCACTAGTCTCTTCACTCCTCAATAGTTAGTTAGGATTTTGTCCGGAATATATGATGGATTTGCTGATAATTTTGGCATTTAATTAATTTCTGAACCAGATTAGCATCATCCACTACTCGGACGAGAAGATCATACATAGTAGTCAAATCACCTGCCTCGCCATCTTTTGCGATACACAGCAAACAGATGAATTGTACAGGCTTTGATCCCCAGTTTACTGGCTTTTGCAGTGTACAGATCGCCCAAAAAGTATGTTCAGTTTGAGGTAAAATAGGATGTGGGATAGCTACGCTATTCCCAAATGAAGTTGGTGTCACCTCTTCCCTCTGCACAACAAGATCATAAAAATCCGTTCCAACCAGCCCCTTGTGCTGTAACTGATCACAAAGGAACCGTAAAACCTCTTCGCGGGAATTGAAATCGCAGGAAACAAATGTTAAATCTTCCTGCAGATAGTCCATATCGTTGTCAGAAACACCTGTAATAGCCTGTTCAATCCTCATTAAATCACCATTTCCAAGCAGTGAATTAACAATAATGACCGGAACAGAGATATCAAGAGCTATGGGAACCGTACTGATAATCAAATCAATGTTATCCAGATCCGTGTGAGCCAGCTTATAATATCCGATCGTGTCCACAATATCCAGCCGAACTCCAAATTGAATACGCAATTTATGAAATAATAATCTGGCACTGCCCACACCAGAACTACACACGATGATACAGCGCTTCGGTGGATAAGATTCCCTCCTGCGTTCCATAGCCGCTCCAATGTGCAATGCCAGGTAACCAATCTCATTCTCAGAAACATGACGCCCCATCTTCTGTTGAATAACCATTCCAGCGATTACGCCACCTTGAAATGCTAATGGGTAGGTCGATTGGATGGATTCCAGCATTGGATTACGCAAGCTCATTCCATAGCGAATTCTATTAAGAGCAGGCCGAAGGTGTAGACACAGACTCTTCAGCAGTTCTGGATCACCGCTTATGCCAAGCTTAAGCTTGGACTCGATAGCCTTCATAATATCCATTGCATATTGATAGGTATCTTTATCCACCCAACGAGTAATCTCCCGTTCATCCGTTCCCACTGCGGATAACAGTTTGGTACCAAGCAGATGCATTGTGATATACGTTATCTCAGTCTCTGGAAATTTTAGAGACAATAACTTTTCAATGTCAGTAACGATGGTTCTGGCAGCCTCGTATTCCTGCTTTTGTTCCATGAAATGATGCTCACCCGGTAATTCAATGATATTATGATCATTTTTAATCCGTTGACAAGCAATGGCAATATGAATAATCAGGTTGTTGAGTCCGGTGTCCGACAACTCTACACCGTAGTTCTGTACGTGCTTTGTGACCGAAGATCGAATGACGGTAAGATCATGTTCTAGAAATGAGAACAAATTAACGTACATAGAATCGGAATGACTGTTCTCGCGGTCAAATAAAAGTTCAGACATTCCAAACCGTATTTTCATTTCATCACCGCGTATTCTTAGCCCGTGATGAGGTTTTGCTTCAACCGTAATATGATAAAGTTCAAGCTTCCTTTTAACCTCCTTGAGGTCGTTCTGCAAGGTGGATTTGCTAACATACATCATATCTGCCAATTCTTCCGAGCGAATGTACCCATTAGCAGTAAACATCAGATGTATAATTTTGTTAACTCTGTTATCTGGATTTGCATAATTAACGGGCTTCTCATCCCGAAGTTGACCTGCCAACCATTCGCGAAACAGCGAATCATCTTGAATTCGGAGCTGATACCCTATCCCGTGGACTGGCTCAACCTCTGCGCCATGTTGTTTCAAAATACGGTTTAGGGAATGGATATCGCTCCGGGTAGTCCTGGAAGTAACATTGTTTCTTTCCGCTAAAAACTTACCATTAAGCGGAGCATCCGCAGCTAGCAGTAGTCGGAGGATCGTCGTTTGCCGTGCATCCATAACTATCCCTCCTTGCAACATATTATCTTGCCTCACTCTTCCCTTAGCCTACCCCGGTTTTACAATTATCGGGACTGGGCGGCATTGTAAAAAAGCAGTGGATCTCTCCTAACTAGAGGCCCACTACTTGATTAAACAATTAAAGTATTTCTCCATTGGATTCAATCACTTGTTTATACCACTCGAAGCTTTTCTTTTTAAATCTCGCCATTGTACCTTGTCCTTGATTATCTTTGTCCACATAGATAAATCCATAACGTTTCTTCATTTCACCCGATGAGGCACTTACAAGATCGATAGGTCCCCATGTCGTATATCCAAGCAGTTCAACTCCATCTGCGATGGCTTCTCTCATTTCCACAATATGCTTGCGTAAATAATCAATTCTATAATCGTCGTTGATTACATTACCTTCTTCTACTTCATCTACTGCACCCAAGCCATTTTCAACAATGAACAGCGGCTTTTGGTAACGGTCATATAAGGTGTTCATTAAAATTCTCAGGCCCTTTGGATCGACCTGCCATCCCCAATCCGAAGATTCCAAATAAGGGTTTTTAACAGCTTGGAGTACGAGATTACCATCAGCTCGATCCAAATCTTCCTTAGATGTGGTAATGACCAAGCTCATATAATAACTGAAGCCGATGAAGTCAACGGTTCCTTCCGACAGTATGCCTAAATCATCCGATTCCATTCTAAGGCTCACATTATTTTCTTTATACGTACGATTCATGTAACTCGGATAATATCCTCTGGCTTGAACGTCACTGTAGAACAGTGAAGCTCTATCGAATTTCATGGATTCAAAGACATCGTCGGGATTGCAGGTGTAGGGATAAGACACCATTCCTGCCAACATGCCTCCGATTTTAGCATCAGGAATAATTTCATGACAAGCCTTAACCGCAAGCGCACTGGCAACCAGCTGATGATGCGCGGCCTGTGCCTTAATCTGTTCCTTATGCTCCCCTTCTGCATAAATGATTCCTGCACCGGCAAAAGGAGCATGTGCTATTACATTGATTTCGTTGAAGGTGATCCAATACTTCACCTTTTTTCCATACCTTCTGAATAAGACTTTGGCATACTTTTCGTAGTAGCCTATAATTGCCCTGTCTCTCCAGCCTCCATATTTGTCAACCAAGCTGAGCGGCATCTCATAATGTGAAATGGTTACAATCGGTTCAATGTTGTACTTTAAGATTTCATCAAATACATCATCATAAAACTTCAGGCCTTCCTCATTAGGCTCGCTCTCATCACCGTTCGGGAAAATTCTTGACCAGGCTACTGACATTCGGAAGCACTTAAAGCCCATCTCAGCAAACAAGGCAATATCCTCTTTATATCGGTGATAGAAATCAATAGCTTCATGATAGGGATATATGTTTCCTTCAACAACGGACAGTTTTTCCGGAATTTTGCCCATAATACCATTCTCCAGAACATCTGCTGTCGACAAGCCTTTCCCGCCTATATTATAGGCACCTTCCGTCTGATTGGCCGATATTGCTCCTCCCCAGAGAAAGTGTTCAGGAAATTTGTTTTTTTCGTTCATTGCAAACACCTCTAACTTCCATTTATTTCTTGTAATCTTCGATTAGCTTTAATGCAAAATCCAAAACCTTCTCACCGTTCATCATGCCATAATCCATAGTGGGGATTACCGCAACAGGTATTCCTACAGAATCACATAGCTTCTTAGAACTTGCTAATTTGAAGCCTATTTGCGGACCTAATAACGCTACGTCCATGTTCTCTAATTGTTTGGACATCTGGCCTTCCGACATCGCTTCAATATTAACTTCCAATCCTTTAGTCGCTGCCGCTGCTCTCATTTTGGTAACCAGCATGCTTGTTGACATCCCTGCCGAGCAAAATAACTTAATAGTTGTCATTAGAACTCTCCTTAATATTTGATAACAATATTGTCCAATAATCCCGAAGGCTGAATTTCTTCACCGTAAGAAAAGTAATCCCTAAGCTGCTTATCCAACGTATTCGTTACATCCACGCATATTGTATTCATTCCTGATTTAAGAATATTGTGGGCTTCAAAATGATAAGGTGGACAGATCCTGGTGCCAATAAATGTGCCGTTTATAGTGACATCAGCTACTTCAAACACTCTTCCCAAGTCCAGGATGGCTGCGTTAATATCTTGATCCAATTGGACTTCAGTTTCATATCTGAATGTTCCCGAGAATTTAGGCAAGTACTTGGTTAATGATAAATTCTCCAGCTGCTCCATGGTGAACGCTTCTCTAAAATCAGGATATTCCTGAGCATTTGCAATACTTACCTTATAGGGTGAGTCAACTACCTTCACTTTATGACCAATTATAACTTCTGTACCTACAATACTTGCATCAATCTCTCCCAACACATAGACAAATGATTCGTATGGAGACAATACAAGCGGGAAGCTCTTGCCGTCATACTCCACTTTGGTGATCTTATTATTAAGAACATCAAATTTGTATATGGGCTTATCCGATTCAATCTTAATTGAGGTCTGAATCATATTCAACGGATCCTCATTAAAGAACATTAAATACTCTCCGTCCTCATGGGCAAAAGAAGCAAATCTCAAATAGGGTTCGGAAGTTGCCACCTCAATATGGTGTAACTGATTGGCTTTCATGTAATGAGACAGCTCATCCAGTTTTACTACTTCCACATGAGACATTTGATTGAGTAAATCTGTATTGCTGCTATTAAATAGTTTGCTAGGCAATGCATCTATGCAGATAATTCTCAGATGAGAATTTGCGGAAGCAATAATGAATTGAGCCAATTCCTCACTGATACATTCACAATAAGGGAGGATTAAGCACTGGTACTCATAGCCATTCACATGCAGATAGTTATCTAATACGGTAAGAAAGCTATCCTTGAATGTAAAGATATCATTAGGTAAAATATGAAAGTCAATCTGCTGCTGGGTCAGTACCCTTGCCGGTTTTTGCGTCAGCATGAAGTCTCCCGTCCATTCAGCCTCCGCATGATATAGAATGGCCGCAGTCGGTTTTCCTTTCGTTCCACTGAAGAGTGTGCTCATTTTATTGACATATTTCATTAAATCACCGAAATACCTGAATTGAGGATCATTTCCATTGGCATAGAAGTGTGGAGGGCAATCCATATCAGGAAATCCTTTCAGTGAGAAGGCATGTGGAACAAAATAACTCACTCCGCGGATTAAGAAATGATCCACGATCCACTTCATCATCTTCACGCCCTCGTACCAGCCGTAAGCGCCAAATACTTCTGCCATCGTTCTGCCTTTCTTCTTGGGATCAATTGCCCCTAGAGATGAGGCCATCTTCACTAAGGCATAATGGAAGAACTCGCTGTCCCACGTACCTCTGAATGTAGGATGTTCACCAGAATCCATTCCCGGAATCAGTTGATTCAGCACAACATCGACGCCCGCCATATCCTGCCCCGCCATCGCTCTGAACAGATGCCCGGCACCCACACCAAGTCTGGCATTGGAATCACGGTCTTCAATAACATGGCCCACATACTCAACATTGCGTTCCCTGCACCAATTCCCCAAGTTATCACTAAAGCACTCTTTGTACAGTGTGGTACAGATATCCATAAAGACATGTCTGATTTCAGGACTGCATGTTTCGTCATACCATAGAGAGGATAACTGTAGCAGGTAATCCTTACCCAATCTTAATTGCAACATTTCTTTAACCTGCCTGCTCCAGGGAAGCGGCATTAATTTACCAATCCTGCTGTCATTCCGTACTCCTTTTTCATTCATAAATCCAGGCTCATCCGAGAAGAATCCCGCAATTGTTCTCCCGAATTCTTCTTTATACCGTTGGTAGTGTGGCTCATATACCGCTTCAATTAATACATCGCAGGATTCTTTGTCCACCATATTAATATAATCCGGATTATAATCCACTTTCCTGGACTCATAGAGTAGATATACTTTCCATGAACCTGCGGGAATATTAAAGTAAATTATCTCATCATCGATTTGATCCTTCAGATCAATGATTTTATCGTCTTGCTTGGCGTAAACAGCGATTAATCGGGCAGTGGGATCGAATATATTGGCTGTCATAACCCCGATGCTATCCTTGGGTCCAAAGACTTCGACAACCCGGTGTGTCAAGAGTGTTTTTAGCCTGTCGGGATACTTCTCCTTAACCAGACCATTCGCATAGCCTGTCGGGAAGTGTGAGTCATCCAGTATCCAAATCTTCATATTCAACCGTTTGGCTTCTCTAACGATAATATCCAGATCAGCCCACCATCTGTCACCCATAAAATCCGGATGAGGTCTTGATTCCAGACAAACCGCACCAATATGGCTGTCATGAATTTTTTGCATGTAATCCACTAGTACTTCTTCTGACTCTCCATGCATCCAAAAAAATGGGAAAATAAAATTTTCGAATTTATTAGCATAAATATCGCCTATTTTATTCATTTCCCCACCTCCCTCCACTTATCATCACTCACATGTAGACCTTATTGAGCTGCCATCTCAGCAGCGGATTCTTCTTCAACAGCTTTTTTATCCATTATTCTAAAGAACGGATAGTATATGACCAATGACAGCAGGACTCCGAACACCTGGTACAACCCTAACCTCCAGCCTCCATTAAAGAAGCCTTGAAGCACTAATGGTGTGCCCATGGGCGCCCCGATTCCATTCGAAATTGGCAATATTCCGATCGTAACTAAAATGTATGCCAGCCCGATTAGCAATACAGGAGTAAATACAAATGGAATAAACAGTAACGGGTTCAACATTACAGGAAGCCCGAAGATTACTGGTTCATTTATATTAAAGAGAGAAGGAATAAGCGCCATTTTGCCAAATACTTTATATTGCTTTGATTTAGCTTTAAAGGTCAGCCAAATCACTAAACCAATAGTTGAACCGGCACCACCGATAGTAGCCACTGCACTTACCCAGTTAAGAGTTACAATATTGGGCAAATCCGCATTGGCCACGCCTGCAGCAACGCCAACCATATTCTCGGCATCAAGTGCTGCCCAGATTGGAATCACCACTGACATTACTGCCATGCCATGAACCCCGAAGAACCAGCACAACCCAATCAATACATACACCAGCAATGCAGCCCAGATACTGGATCCAAGACCTGTAAGAGGAATTTGAATCAGTTTATAAATGATTTGATGCATGTCCCCGAAGCTGGTTAAGGATAGCAGATAAGAAATAGCGGCAAAAAGCATGCCAATAACAATACCCGGAATAATGCTTACAAAGGATTTGGATACAAATTCCGGAACCCCTTCAGGCATTTTAATCGTTATATTCCGGTTAATAATCAATACATACAATTTGGAAACTACAATAGCAACGATCATTGCGGTGAATAAGCCCTTTGGCCCTATCCAATCCAACGGCAAATTCGTAACTGCCATGTAGCCCTCTCCTGCGACTGTCAATGGAGTAACGATAAAAAAGCACATGAGGCTGATTGCACCTGCTGAGAATCCATCTTTATCTTCATTTGAGACATAGGAATAAGCAATGGAAAATGCTGCGTATACCCCCAGCATATTTGTTGTAACGTTGAGCAGAGTGTTAAATACTCCTTTTAAATTAGAAGACACTAAAAAGTTCTGATAAGCATCGAATGGCAAACTGCTCAATATCGTTGAAAAAGCACCCATCATCATGATTACCATCAAACCCATAAGACCTTTAGAAACCGATTGCAAAGCTTTGTTCGAAGATAATTTCGCTGCAAGCGGAACGACCATTTTCTGTAATATCCCTAAAAATCCGTTCATACCTGACCCCCATTAAAATGTTTAGGGAGCCTTTAGCTATCGCATAAGGCTAACCCCGAATGATCCTGACTATCTATTTCTTGTTAACCTCATACAATTCAATAAATTCTGCAGCCAGATCTTTGACAGTCATAGCATTCATCAGATGGTCCTGGGCATGTATCATTAGAATCGTGATCTCCTGCTTACTTCCTCCTGCTTCCTCCTGAATTAGACCCGTTTGAATTTTATGAGCCATTCGCAAAACATCCGAAGCTTCCTGCAGCATTTTTTTGGCCGCAATAAAATCATTAGTTTTCGCCACTTGAATCGCTTCCATCGCTTTACTTCTAGCTTCTCCAGAATTGGCAATCAGCGTCATAATCTTCTCCACGTATTCCATTCCATCACCTCTGCGTTTTTTCTCTCTTATCTGTCTTGCTGTCCTTGTTACAAGGTAAGTATAATTTGATACCGCTTTCAATTGAACCCATTCTTTTTCACCTACCTGGGGGAAAAAGAATGGCATTGCTTTGATTCCCCGTTTGCAACTATGCGTACCACAGCAAAGCCAGAGAAGGCATCATCTCCATTCCAATACTCATGGATATAATAGACTTTACCTGCTCTTACAGCAGGGTGCTCCTCCCAGCCAGGCAAGCCTTGAAGCTCCATCAATCTCCGCTGCCTCATACAGCGATGGATCAATCCCGGCCAAGGCTGCCAGAAAAATGATTGTCCACCTGTCGCGACAACCCCGGATATAAAAGCGGCAGGTAACTTACAGTCTGCACGAACCTTAAAAAATACATGCTTGACCTAGCTAAGCAACACACTCTATCAAATCCGCCATCAATGAAAACGTTATTCTTTATAGAGAATACAACGTGGATTTAGCCAGTATAAATAACTTATGGTTGAACACAAAGCACTTTATAAATGAAGGAGATTTGGAAGGAGCGATTTTCAGAGGAGGCATCTATATTCAAATATGGGTTTCGCTTGGGAGTAGGCATCATGGTAGAGGTGTTAACCGGGGAAGAAGTGCTAGCCAATGAATTGAGTATCTTTCCTGACAAAACTCAGTAATTAACAGGATAAATCCTGTGCACTAAATAAGTGTTCTACATATACTTTTGAAAGTAATCCAAATAAAAAAACCTTGATTTCTCAAGGTTTTCATTCTAGTGCCGAGGACGGGGGTCGAACCCGTACGAAGGTCACCCTTCGCAGGATTTTAAGTCCTGTGCGTCTGCCTGTTCCGCCACCCCGGCATGTTGTGTGCGCGTTATACGCGACAAGAAATATAATATCACGTATCTGGAGGATACGCAATTGCTTTTTGTAAGTATTTCTGCATAAGCAGCAAACAGCCCGCTCAGCCGAGACTGACACGGGCCTTTTGCTCGTCTTACCGAATCGGATCTGGTCAGATCCGTTCTGCCCTGCGCTGCTCAGACTAGTGGCGGTCACGCTCACCGGTTCTGCTGCGCATGCCGGCCAGACCTAGGAGGCCGACGAGACCGAGCCAGCCCCAGTTGGAGCCGTTTCGGGTGTTGCTTGTGGTGGTTGTGCTCTGTGCCCGGTAGCGGCCCGTTGTGTTATTGTTGGACAGCGGGGAGACGGAGCTGTTGTCGCCGGTACGGATTTTGTCCTTCATGATGGATTCGGTCTTGTGCATGGAATCTCTGGTCTCGTTCATCATGGTATTGCCCCGGCTGTCCATCATCCGGTCATCCATATTGCGCATGTTCATGTTGCCCATCCGGCCGTCAGTAGTCGTACTGTTCATGCCCGGAGCGGAGGTGCTCATAACGCCTGGAGTGGTAGTCATCATACCGCCGGGTGCTGCGGAGATGCTCCCTGCTCCGAGCAGACTCATGGACAGGACCGTACCGCAGGCAAGACTTGTGATCAGCTTGTTCAAAATGTTGTGCCCCCTTCATGGATGTGGTTAATCGCTGATAATTTCCCCATCCGGCACAGCATCTATGCAGAGAAGTTATTCCTTCACAATGTTCACGGTCTTGCTGGACGCATTATACGTGACCTTGGCTCCAAGTGCTTCGGCAATCGCACGTACAGGCGCATAGGTTACCGCATCGTCCATGACGCCGGTCGTCAGCTTCTTTCCATTGAGCGTAATATTTACCGGGATATCCTTGTTCACCTCTGGCTCACCTCCGGTTATACGGCTTAGTGCGGCTGCACTCTGCTGGGCAGTAGGCCGTCTGCCTGCCTTCAGGTCCTGGATGCTAAGGCCGAAGCTCATCTGCAGATGAGCGTAATCCTTGAAGGAGGTCCAGTCCCCGCCCCATTCGAATCCCAGCTTCTTCCCCTCCTGAACCACCTCTTGCCAGTCTGACACCTTGTCGTCATCCCCGTCACGGTTCATATCCCATGACACATTCCTGCCATCCGGCAGGAGTAGCGCAAAGTCTATTGCCAGTCCGTAATTATGGTAGCTGTCGCCTCCCCGGGCATTGGTTACAATGTCGCCCTTCTTGGTTCTCCCTTGAAAATATAGCTCATTCTGCTGCGCTATCGTGCGCATGCCCTGCGTAATGAGGATCTGCACCCCCCGGTTATAACAGCGTCTAATCAACTCGTTCGCCCCGGCCAGTACGGCCGGATGCAGCTTCGCCAGCCTTGCGGCCGACTTCTGCTTCACCTGCTCCAAAGTAAGCATCTACTCACCCCCTGGTATAGTAAATGCCCGCTTAGGCCGGGTTGCTTGCACCAATGACCGTTTTTTTCACAAAATGAGCTGTGAAGTGTCCTATCTCCCCGGATGAACTGTGCACCTATAGGCCAGAATAAGAATGCAGACCGCAAGTCAGGTCATTCTAACGGAAAGGGGGATGAACATGGAGATCCACAGCGACAGCTACAGAATAGCCCCGCTTAGCGACCAGGAGGATGTGGTGGAAGTGATCCGCCAGGCGGAATCAGAGATTGCCCGGATGACCGGGAACCCGGAGGTCACGCTGATTGCCTATGAGAAGACAGACGGACACCGCAGCAAGTAAATGAAGCGTGCCGTGCGGATCCCAGGCGAACAGGTTATCTTTTAGACAATATAAGCCTCCACAATGTCATCTACAAGCAGCCACTTCCATTCCTCCGCCCACTGCAGCTTGAATTCCCGCGAGTGGGTGTGAATGGAAGTCACGAACCCGCTCAGCTTCCTCTGCTCCAGAGGATCGTACAGCACTAGCGTTACCCGCACATGACTCCTTAGCGATAAGGCCAGCGTATGCTCAATCTCCTCCAGCTTCTGCTCATCCAGAACCGGCCTCAGGCTATGCCAGGTCTCCCGTTCGTCCCTCCTGATCCCGCCCTTATGCTCCGTCAACATGCTTCGGCTGCTCTCCCGCAGACCGTCCGCTTCAAGCTTCTTGCCCATTGCTATTCCCCCACTCTGTTCTTTATAGCCGGACTACATCATCTTGCCGCCCATGAACCGAACGTACGTTTGTATTATATCCGCAATTCTTCTTGTTAGGCAAGCAGAAATTAATGTCAGAGCAAGGACTCAGGAGGGGAGCTTCAGCTGATCATAACAAAAGGTTGAGCTAGCACCACACCTGCATGAAAACAGCCATCACGTGGTTCTAGTTGTTTCGCTAATTTAATGCCATTATTAGGGAAAAGGGGTAGAAAGGACGGAGATGATATTTATGATTAGAGCTGCAAATGTGGAGGATCGGGAGGATATTTCCAGACTATTGACGCAATTAGGTTACCCGGATACCAAGCTTTTTATGAAAGAGAATATAGAAAGACTTCTTACTGACCCCAATGAGGAGTTAATGGTCTATGAAGCGGAAGGATGTGTTATCGCCTGTCTCTCCCTGCATTATATCCCGCAACTGGGCATGAGAGGAGATATCGCCTCCATCAGTTATCTGGTTGTGGACTCCTCAGCTAGAAGTAAGGGAATTGGACAGGAATTAGTGGAATCCGCATCAGCTTCCGCCCGTCGAAGAGGATGTGCCAGTATCCAGGTTCATTGTCATGCCAGAAGAATAGAGGCTCATACATTTTATGAAAGACAAGGTTTCAGGGAGGCCCCTAAGTACTTCTCAAAAAGGTTGGACCAATAATTCAATCGGCAGCAAAAAGACGCCTACAGTAATGCTGTACAGCGTCTTCCTCTGAACCCTTTTGCCTATAACAAGTCTTGTCTCTGCTTATTTCACTGACGAAGTCCCTGCGCTTCCAGCTCCCGGTTCCTGGTTGGCACCTGTGCCTGCATCTGATACGGTTCCTGGTACGGCTTGCTCCTTATCAATCAGTCCGGCGGCTTCTCTGGCCTCATTCAGCTTGGAGATGCCGTAGAGCATCGCTACGTCCGCCTGCTGATTCATCGTGTTGAATTCCTCTGCGGTCACATCGGGCGATACAGCGCTCTTGGAAGCCTTTTCCTTGATCTGATAGGCACTCTGGAAAGCAATCACCGAATCTCTAAGCAGCTTCTCGATCGTATCCGGCAGGCCGCCCGCAATCTTGATATCGTTCACATGATCTGCAAGCTCGGAGGCGGTATCCTGGAAGCTGTCTACAGCCTTCTCGAATTCTTTGTCTGTCGCTTGTCCGGTGGAATAAGAGGTTAATGTGGTGTTGAAGTTCTCTAGCGAGGATTTGCCCATTTCGTCGAATTTCGCCATTTCATTGTAAAAGTTCTGTACCGTCTCCTGCACCGCTTCCGGGGAAGCCGGTTCGGCGCTGTTATTGCCGCAGGCACTGAGGATCATGACGGCCATTAGCAGTCCTGCAAGTAAAGCTTGTCTCATAGTTAATATCCCTCCACTTAACAGAATAATATCGATTTTTGTTAAGTGCAAATGAAATTAATGTAAAATTCGGCGTAATGAAACATCTGTCTGCGGTTAAGCGTATTCATAGGGAGAAACAGCGGCCCATAACCCGTTGATGACTGGCAATTCCTGTTATACTATAATGAATTTATCCGTTCAAGGAGAGGAAGATCTATCATGGCTTATTGCACAACATGTGGTGCGGAATACAAGCAAGGCGCCAAATTCTGCGGGGAATGCGGGGCAGGCACAGAAGAGGCCGGTTCTCCGGCAGCAGCACGGCGTCCAGCGGCTGGCCACAGCTCCGGTCACGAAAAAGAATTATGGCAGGGCAAGCCTGCCGGCATCTCTGACCGTCTCAAGGGGCTGATCGGGCTGAATACCACCAAGTATACGATTACGTCCCAGCGGATTATGGTCAAGAGCGGACTGATCGGCAAAGATGTCGAAGAAATCGAGCTGCTGCGGGTCAATGATTTCTCCGTCACCCAGTCGGTTATGCAGCGTATGCTGGGCATCGGGACGCTGATCATTTTGTCGGATGATGCTTCATCACCACAGCTCCCCTTCTATAGAATCCGTAAGGTTCAAGCTGTCAAGGATATCCTGCGCCAAGCCGTCCGTGACGAGAAAATTGCTAACAACATCAGCTACCGCGAGCATATCTGACGCTTCGTTACACTTCATTATGGAAGATAGAGGGCTCCTGCCGGAATTACGCCTTTGGCCTGGCTGGGGCTCTCCCACATCAGTACCGCCCGCGCATCCCCCTGGTTCTCATAGTATTCCACCTTCAGCTCATGCAGCTTCCCCGCAATCAGACTCACTGTGCCTTGCCGCTCCTGCCCGCTCTGCTTGATCCAGCTGTCAATAACCAGCTTCCCGTCGATCCATACCCGGATTCCGTCATCTGAATACGAATAGATCGTATAGGTCTCACTGTAGGCAGCACTTATTTTGCCGCTCCAGCGTACCGAGAACAGATCGGTGTGAACGGCCGGATCGGGCGCCGCCTGCCTCCAGGCGAAGTTAATGTTGGCATCTGTCCGGGTGAGGGCAGGCGTGCCGCTAAGCGTAATATTGTTATAGTACTGCCCATAGAGCCCCGGCTTGGGTAGGACCCCTCCTGAAGAAGCATACGCCGCTGCTTTGGCCGAATAGTCGTCTCTGGAGAATATGGCACTATTCCTCATAAAAGCCTGAATCACTGCATCCTTATTGCGCTCGTACAGCATCTTGCCCCAGGTCATCTGGTAGCTCCACTTGTTCTGCGTGCCTGCCAGCACAGCTGGCGGAGGGAGTTCCCCGTTCTCGCCGATGGCGATCAGCTTGCCGCGCCCCAGGTCCCAGAGCGTATCATGATGGCTTACCATATAATCCCCCTCGAAAATATCCGCCGCCAGCACATCCACCCTGCCGCTGCCCGGATAATACTTCGCCGGCTCCTCACTATTCTTGTTCTTGGCATTCGGACTCCACACCCACAGCAGATTGTGCAGCTGATGATAGACGGTGTACCGCTCGAACATGATCTCCCAGAGGGTCACGAAGGAGGATTTCTGCCCCCACCAGAACCAGCCGCCGTTCATCTCATGGTAAGGTCTCCAGAGTACGGGGACACCGGCGTCACCCAGCTTTTTCAGGAAAACAGCTACCTTATCGAGTTCCGCAATCATTGCCGTATACTCTGGCGTTCCCGGTGTGATGTACTTGCTGAAATTAGCTTCGCTGAGACTCATGGAGACATTCGTCCAGGCTGGAGCGCTGCCCGGCAGGTTGGCATGATAGGTCATCGCTACGATACCCCCAGCCTTGTGCCAGCGGATCGCACTGTCGGTTACGCCCTGCCGCTGGCTGCTGATGAGCTTCTCCGTCTGGTTGCTGATCGGCCCCATCTCATAGCCGTGCAGTCCGGCATAGCTGCCAGCCGTATTCTTCAGCTTGTTGTTGATATCATCCGGGCTCTCCAGGTAATCATGCTGACCGCTGATCATGCCCTGGCCCTGGAGCCAGTACAGCGTCTCCAGCAGCTTCTGTGCGGGCGCCCCCAGCTCCGGGTCAGCGGGAGTCATTTGAATTTTGCGAAAAGCCGCTTGCCACTGCACATCACCAATCAGCCGTGAGGCCGAATCCAGCAGGTCCCTGAGGTTGCGCTGTTCCACATTTTCCACCATCCTTTTCCTTGTGTTTGTACATATTATGACGAATTATGGAACTTCAGCACGGCAACTGCACAGAATTAGGGCTGTCACAATCCGTTATTCTTACGCTATACTATTCTGGGCACAGGCATTATACCCATACCCACCTACAAAGGAGCAGATATGAAAGCCAAAAAGTCCATCATCAGTCTCATTATTATCGCCCTGATCAGTCTGTCCGCCTACCTGTTGGAAGAGAACGGGCAATGGCTGCCGCAGACCCCTTCCGGTCATTCTTTGGAGGTCGTGAAGCTGAAGTTCCCGGCAGACCGCTTCCCGGAGACCGCAAAGCACATCCAGAAGGCCATCCGCAAGGGAGAGTCAGCCATCTGCACGATCAACCGCAAGGGAGCGGAGGAGAACCGCAAGGCGTCGTTGAAGGGAGTTCCCACGAAGAAAGGCTATGACCGGGACGAATGGCCGATGGCCATGTGTGATGAAGGCGGAGCCGGAGCGCATATTGAATACATAACACCCAGTGATAACCGCGGAGCGGGAAGCTGGGTCGGCAATCAGCTGGAGGCGTTCGCAGATGGCACGCGTGTGGAATTTATTTTCAAATAAGCCCGATTGTGGGGGATATTGTTCAATTTCACTGCGATAAAGCGTAGAATGAAATGGGATAATATAACTTAGATGGAGAGCCGCATGTGTTCTATATCTGTTATCGGGGCAAACGGCTGTACGGCCCTATGTCCGAAGCTGAAGCCTTACAGGAATGGTTCGCGCTTGCAGGAACAATTAAGGAACTCTATATCATTGAAACGGATGCAGCTACAGGCAGAATCAAACGCCAGATCGGGCCAACGGTCCGTGCTCATAAGAAAAAAAAGAAATAGCCCTATCCGGCACAGGCCGGACAGGGCTACACTGGCTATAGGCTGTTCTAGAACAAACAGGCTTTTGTGATGATAACCAGCAGAATGAACAGAACCAGAATTGCACCTGTCGAAGTCCAAGGGCTTACTACCGGAACGATTGGAGGTCCCTGATTCACTCCACCTACGTTATTTCCACAACCGCAACCATATTCTGCTCCCATGATTAATTCCTCCTCTTGAATATTGAATACAGCACAGAATATGTGGAATTCCGCTCCGTTGCATGGGCCAATTGGCAAAGAAATACCATTCACCTAACGGACAGGCGTCCAGTGGTCGATATAGAGTATGAAGCAATAGCTTCACAACATATGGAGGGAGGAATGCCGGATGGATATTGCTGCATTATCCGTAGTGATGAGCCAGTCATCCTTACAGCAGGCCGCAGGGCTGCAGGTAATGAGCCTTGCCAAGGAGCAGGCGCAGATCGGTGCCCAGGATATGGTTCAGATGCTGAGTCAGGCCACGCACCCCACCTTGGGAAAAACACTTGATATTCGGGCGTAATTCCTTTATGCTTACATACATAGGAACACCCGTTCCATATTTCAGCCGCTGAAGAGTGCGCGCTGAACTGCTGCTTAGCCCTTACGGGCTTTTCTTTTGGCTAATAATACGAACATACGATCTTATATATGGGGTGATTGATTATGCAAGGCTATTATCAGATGACCACATTGGAGAAATGGACAGAGGATCTATACCAGCGTATTGGTGTCCGCAAGCCGTCCGACATCTCCATCGATTACATAGCGAAGCGGCTTAATATCTGGGTGCACTATCTGGATGTCCGCAGCAAGGCGATTGAGGCTACAGCCGGAATGTACAGCATGTTCATCGACAACCGTCTCCCTCCCGAGCTGCAGCGGCTGGAGTTCCTCCACGAGCTGTGTCATCTGCTGCGGCATGCCGGCAAGTCCACGCTTATGCCCGGAGTGTTCACGCAGGCGCAGAGAGATGAATCCGACCGGTTCATTCTGTATGCTTCCATGCCTTATGTCATGATCTCTGCGAACACGTTGCCCGAGCTCCGTGAGGATGCCGTTACTGAGCTGGCTGTAGCGTTCCAGGTCCCCGTCCCTCTCGCGCTGCAGCGGATCGACCAGATCCAGAGACGTATTTTCCAGGGGCAATTAATGGCTGTTATGGAACGTAACGAAGACAGAAATATCATCCACAGACATATTCGCTAAGCGCTGCGGGGATAATACAGACTATAGATCAGAACAAGAGATTCTACTGTAAAGGGGATCAAGATCAACGTGGAAGCCCTGAAAGTCATTCAATTATTGCTGACTCACCCTGAATACAGCGTGGATGCCGTTCATCCTGAAATTCCGGATTTTGTGGGTATCGAGACGATTGAAGTGGACCACGTAACCCAGACCTTCTCCATCCTGCTGCAGGAGCCTAAGGAATACGGCTGAGTGCTGAGCCGCCTGAGCGGATCACACCAGAGGCCCATTACAGGATGACAATTACATAGAACAGTCCTGCTAGCACGAAGCGGTACAGCGCGAACCACTCCAGGCGGAGCCGCTTGATCAGCTTGATGAACGTGACCACTGCAATCATGGCTACGAGGAAGGAAGTCACGAATCCGATCAGCATAAGCACAAGATCATCGGAGTTCAGCGCATCCCGGCTGTCATAGAGGTCCAGGAGGCTTGCTCCGAACATGACCGGTACTGAGATCAGGAAGGTGAAGTCAGCAGCAGCTTTCTGGCTGGTCCCCAGCAGCAGACCGCCTGAGATCGTCGAACCGGACCTTGAGAACCCGGGCCACAGCGCCAGACACTGGAACAGCCCGATGCCGAAGGCTTGAGTATAGTTAAGACCGTCTACCGTCTCTGACGTAACGGATCTCCTGCTGCGTGCAGCGAGGATCATCAACAGGCCACCGGCGATCAGTCCAATGAGAACCAGCTTGGGGCCGAATAACTGGCTCTTGATCGTATCTTTGAAGAGCAGATACACCACCAGTGCCGGAACCATAGCCAGGATCATGTGGATGGCATTCAGTCCTTTGCTTTTGGAGAAATCCAGCTTCAGCATATTCACCCCGATGTTCACATACTTCTTCCAATACAACAGCAATACGGCCATTACCGCACCCAGCTGGATTACGATTTTGAAGGTAACCGCAGCCTCTCCCTCGAACTTCAGCAGATTCCCTGCCAGGATAAGGTGCCCGGTAGACGAGACCGGCAAGAATTCAGTTAACCCCTCAATAATCCCTAATATAATTGCTTTGATAGCTTCAGTCACTGGTGAATAGCCCCTCTCGGAAGTGAATCAATATATTTCCAGTATAAGAGGCTGAGATAGAATTCCCCATCGAATGAGCTAACAATATGGGAGTTGGTGTGACATAAATGTCATGTGGTTTATTGTGATCAGAACAAAAAAGCCACCAAGCTACTGGTGGCAAAATTTCATTATGCTCTATTCGTAAAATAGCCGCTACGCTAATTGGGTAATAACAAGATGAGCTGAAACGGGTCTTGTTCCTCCGGCAAGAGGAGTAATCGTAAGTGCAGTAGAGTTTCCGGCAGGATTACGAACGGTCAGTATGCTGTTAATGACCGTTGTTTGCACAATAGCCATTTCTACGATTTGTGAGGTACCTGTTGCCCGCCCAACTACAGTATAAGCGAGATCTGCACCATTTAAAGTCAAGATTAGTTGTCCGGCTTCGGTCACACTAACCTGAAACAGCACCTGGTACGTCCCAATGGCCGCTAAATTAAAAGAACTCGGCCCGGTCCGGGCAATCGTTGTCCCGCTGGTAGGGCCATCTTGTGGAAAGCTTACATCTGTGCCTGGCGCTACCGTTGCTGCATTATCAGGAGGCATCAGAGCAAAGAAATCGGCAAATCCTAATACTCCACCCGCCGTTCCTGTTGCCCCGGTCGCTCCTGTTGCCCCGGTCGCTCCTGCGGCTCCGGCGGCTCCTGCAGCTCCGGCTGGCCCAGTGGCTCCTGTTGCTCCAGCCGGCCCTGCAGCTCCTGTTGCTCCAGCCGGCCCTGCAGCTCCTGCGGCTCCGGCCGGACCAGTAGCTCCTGTTGCTCCAGCCGGCCCTGCAGCTCCTGCAACGCCTTGTGGCCCAATCGCTCCCGCCGGACCAGGCTCACCCTGCGGGCCCTGGGGACCTATGAGGCCCTGCGCTCCCGGAACTCCCTGCGCCCCTTGAGGGCCAACGGGCCCCGCTGCTCCCTGAGGGCCTATCGCTCCAGGTGGCCCGGGCACACCTTGGGGGCCTTGGGGCCCTGGAGGCCCACCGGCAGGTCCCGGAGGACCTGCTGTTCCCTGGGGGCCTCTTGCCCCCGGGATTCCCGGTATGCCCGGAGAGCCCTGCGCTCCTTGAGGCCCTGTGGGACCGATGACGGTAGGAGTAGTGACATTGACTTCAGGCGGTGGACAGGTTACTTTAACCACCTTTTTAATCACTTTTTTAACAACTTTCCGATGTTCTTTTCTTTTTCTTTTTGAAGGAACGAGGGTGACGATTTTTTTAGGATGACATTTTTTATCGTCTGGACAACTCAATACGGACACCTCCCTAATAAGATAGTGTAGTGTACGCATCCCATCTGGTTTAGAAATGGACGAACAACTAGTTTTTACTAGTCAGCAACCTAATTCCAAAAAAAACGGGCGTTAGCCATAGTAGTTACGCCCTTAAATACATCACAATGTCCCACACCAAATTTTATTATTTTTCGTATTTTAGAATTGGACAACTGATACTTCCCTGTCAGACCCGAATTCTAATTCGGGTCTGTTTTTTGGTTATTCTCCTTCAAACTCATGCTGCATCAATTAAGCTGACGTATAAATGTTGTGCAACTTCAGATGCTCAATTCACGTAAAACTGATAAAGGAGTTGGTAAAAATGGTTGTCTTTTCTATTCTATTTGTACTGATTGCGATGCTGAATATCTTCTTCCCGGCCATGGGCTGGCATATGCGCTACGGCTGGATGGTCAAGGGCGACTCCGGCCCCAGTGAAGCCTATCTCATGATGAGCCGAATCACAAGTGTGATCGTTCTTATTCTCTTTTTCTTGTTCTTTTTGCCCTCTATGTTTGGTTAGGGGAATAAAACAATAAAACAGGAGCTGCTGGCGCTTCCCTGCCAACCACTCCTGTTTTTTATTTTCTTTTAAAGTTTTTAGCCCAGCTTAAAGCCATTTCTTGAAAGCTAACTTGTCTGTGCCAAGTACTGCCTGTGGTCTCCCATTCCTTGACCGCTTGCAAATAAGGTGTGTAAAATCTCCAATCGCTTATATTCCAAGAACAATAAATCTTACGATAGTATTTCCCATTAGGAATATCTCGGGAGTATCTTCGCACTGCCTTACTTGCCTGTCGTTTGATCCAGGGATTTGCCTGCTCTTTACTTACGGGTGTTTTCTTAACGCTTCTACTCAACTCAGCTCTAACCTCCTTTAGGGAAGCTAGAGACCGTCCAGTAATTTCATGGTTTCACCCCTTGATCAAGTCATACACTGATTATATTTCATCCCCTTTAATTCTCACAAGATAAGGTTTACGCATAAAATTATATTTGTAACCATAAAATACTTTTCCTTTTCCTTTAGAAAAGGCCAGACGATTGATGATACATTAATCTTTAAGAAGTTAATGAACATAGTTATTGAGCATTTGCAAAAGCTATAAAATAACCCGCCGGGCTTAATGCCAGACGAGTTTATTGTTGAAAGTGTTTGAAAACACATATAATAGCCTCTTAAAAGACATAAAAAATCATCCTAAGGTGCTTAATTAAATTTTTCAACTAACAATTTCTTAATTCCATCAAGTAAGGGTAATTTCTCACCTGAACCATTAAAACTAGGCAATGAATTCCGGATATCATCAATTTCTTCTTCGCTAATATCAACACAGCGGCCTTGAATCAATATCCTCCAAACCAAAGGATATTCACTTATTAGTTCTACGTTGGGAAATGCTGCATATGCTGACTCAAGCCTTAAGACAGCTGGTGCAGATATCAAAGGGGCGATTGAGAGGGATTATACAGCGTATTATGCGGATACTCTTGAAGCCCAGAAGGAAAACTTTCACAGCAGCAACAGAGTAAGTTTCCTTGAAGCAACACTTGGAGAAGGAATTGCTTATTATCAAGCGAATATTCATGGAGAATCACTTTCACATGAATTGATTGGTTATAAATTCCCGCTTTATCTAGAGGGAACCCAAGTTGCGGTGATCGATGCTACTTTTGAGTCAGGTGCATGGAAAATTTTTAATATCAGCAATAATGATGATTTTGGCAATACAATCAAACGAATAGAATCGGAGTATGCTAAAGATGGTACATTAGAGCTTATTGATGACAAACGATATAATCTAAATTATCTCTATATTAACACTGCAGTTAATGAGGAATATATTAATTTAACAAATAATGAAAGTATAAGTCCTACAGAGATCATGAGTGTTGTTAGCCAGTCGGAGAGTTCCTTCAATAATTCGAACCGCAATTCAAATGACGGAGCGATTTTGGTCGGCGGGGGCCAAAATGTCTCTTCTGCTGACAATCATACATCTTTGTTTTTGCCTATCCTTCTGTTCGGATTATCTCTTATCTTTGCTGTTCCTCTCATAGTCATAGCGACTCAAAGAAAAAGGGCCTCCGTCACATTACGATGAGAGCAGGCTGGAATTAACAATTTTGCTGTAGGGGGCAATATCACTTCCCTTTATGCCTAACGGGTATCCACTGCCATCTTCACGTTCATGATGCTGTAGAGCAACTAATGCATGCCGGTGAGGAATTCCTAAGGATCTAATGATTTCAAACCCATAAATCGTATGATTCTTCATTTGGTTAAATTCATCAGACGTTAATTTTCCGGGTTTATTTAAAACTTCTTTGGAAATCCTTGTTTTTCCGATATCATGCAGAAAGGCAGCTCCTGTTAAATCTGATAATTCCAAATCAAGCAATCCTATGGCCGTGCCGATAATTCCCGATATTAACGCGACGACTATACTATGCTTGTAGGTATAATCATCTTCTTGTCTCAAACGATCTATTATATGATTTAATTCTGTGTTCTTGCTTAATTCAACGAAGGTTAGAATCATATTATTACGTATCTTATGTAAGGGAATTTATTCAAAGCAACGCACTTTAATAAATATTTCCTTCAATTCTCTCATAGCTAAATCAACGGCAGAAATAATTAAATACATATCTTTGCCCATACGGAAACCCATATATGAACACGATTGATCGCCTTTCAACCCATCCACTTCCTCTCCAGAACATTGATCATCCATTTTTTCTAGAGAAAGCACAAACTAAATAATCATCTATTGATATTATATGGACTGAAGGCTTCTCAGGTTCAGCCATCAACAAAGAACCTCGCGCAACATAATTATGTTATCCAATAGATGGTCCAGCGCCATACGATCTTCGGAGGCTTTGGTATCATTATAGTATAGATGCACATACATACGGCGTGTGTCTTTTACTGTATTTCCACTCGCCCCAATAAGCATGGGTACGGGATGAACTTCATTATTTTTCCAGATTATAGTGGTGGCAGCGGTCATGCGTCAATGATATCTTACCAGCAGTATTTCGGATAGCCTCATCAAGGCAACCGATAGGATACAGGAAATATCCGCTCATTCCCCCAAAAAAGAGACCAACAGAATTAGCTCTGTTGATCTCCTTTCTACATATATTACTTAGATTAAATTGGATTGTTGGAGCAGTCTGCGGATAATAACGGCTACCTCTGCTCTTGAAATATTATCTTTTGGAGCAAGGATGGTGCTGCTTCTGCCTGTAATGATTCCGGATTGAACAACTTCTGCAATACTTGCCTTAGCCCATTCTGCCGCTTTCATTCCATCTGTGAATGGTTTGAGTGCATCTGAGGATGGTGTACTGGAAAGTTTGGATTTCAGATCCGTTAGTGCCATCGCTTGAGAGATGATTTTCATCGCCTGTTCACGTGTAATGGTATCCATCGGTCTGAAGGTTCCGTCCTCAAATCCATCGATCAGCTTGTACTCATACAAGGTTTGAATCGCACTGCTGTACCAATCTGTTGTACTCAAATCGCTAAATGAAGTCACACCGTCTACCAGTTTCAAGCCTAATCCGCGAACCACAACCGTAGCGAATTCAGCCCGGGTAATCGCCTGATCCGGATTAAACAGATCTTTGCCGATACCGTTGATGACCATTCTTGAACCCATGTCATTCACTTCAGTTTTAGCCCAATGCTGAGCCATATCTGTAAACTCCAGCGGGTGATACACCACCGAATACGTGCTGTTCGTTAAACTGTTAATCCGGGCAAAATATTTACCGCCGATAATCACAACTTTAGTAGGGACATGGCGGACCTTCCCATCCGGTTCCACGACAATCCCGGTTGTAATTCTACTCTGATCTACACCCTCAGGGATCGCAAGAGTTCTTTCTACATAAGCATCAAACTTGGTTACCTCGATCGTTCGATCTCCATAAACAGCTCTGACGATGAAGTCGATGGCTGGAACGACAATGGAGAGATTGTCTTTTTGAGCAGAGTTTTGCACCAAACTCACCGTGTGCGCTGTTGGCGCTGCTATTTCAAGCTGAATTGTAATATCCTGCAAGACTACAGACTGGCCAAGTTTCTCGGCGATGGAGCCGATATTAACTTGCTGCGCTGGAATCGAATAGGTTGCTTGATCTGTCTTGACTTGGATAACTGCCTGCTTCTGCTCCATACTCTGCAGCATTCTGCCGTTTAGCTCTCCGATCACCACATCTGAATGAATTTTAACCGGAATGGTTATCACTGCATTTTGGCCTTCTGCCGCAAGTTTTTGTTCCAGCTTTTGTTCATCTACCATTATTGTAATGACCGATTGATTGTTTTTTGTTGATGTTGCGGCCGTTCCGGCATTTTCCACCTTACCATTCACAAGCACCTCTACTGCAGTGACCTGGGTGGCCGTTGGTGTTGGTGTCGGTGTCGGTGTCGGTGTCGGTGATGTGGGCGCAGCCGGTGCTGGCGGGTTCGTGGTGAACGTCAGCGTTGCTTCCGCTCCTGCTGGCGTTCCCGTAGTAGCGTCTGCTGGCACTCTTACTTTCACCGTGTGTGCTCCGGTAAGATCCGGCGCGTTACTTCCGGTGTATTTCACATAAGTTCCGCCATCTACCTGGAACTCCATGTCTTCGGTCAAACCCGTGATCGTGTTCGCGGCATCATTTGCAGTTACACTTGGTGCAGCCGGTGCTGGAGGGTTTGTAGTGAACGTCAGCGTCGTGTCCGCTCCCGCCGGTGTTCCCGTAGTAGCGTCTGCTGGCACTCTTACTTTCACCGTGTGTGCTCCGGTAAGATCCGGCGCGTTACTTCCGGTGTATTTCACATAAGTTCCGCCATCTACCTGGAACTCCATGTCTTCGGTCAAACCCGTGATCGTGTTCGCGGCATCATTTGCAGTTACACTTGGTGCTGCCGGTGCTGGAGGGTTTGTAGTGAACGTCAGCGTCGTGTCCGCTCCTGCCGGTGTTCCCGTAGTAGCGTCTGCTGGCACTCTTACTTTCACCGTGTGCGCTCCGGTAAGATCCGGCGCGTTGCTTCCGGTGTATTTCACATAAGTTCCGCCATCTACCTGGAACTCCATGTCTTCAGTTAAGCCAGTGATCGTGTTCGCGGCATCATTTGCAGTTACACTTGGTGCTGCCGGTGCTGGAGGGTTTGTAGTGAACGTCAGCGTCGTGTCCGCTCCTGCCGGTGTTCCCGTAGTAGCGTCTGCTGGCACTCTTACTTTCACCGTGTGCGCTCCGGTAAGATCCGGCGCGTTGCTTCCGGTGTATTTCACATAAGTTCCGCCATCTACCTGGAACTCCATCGCCGTTGTCAATCCAGTGATCGTGTTCGCGGCATCATTTGCAGTTACACTTGGTGCAGCCGGTGCTGGCGGGTTTGTGGTGAACGTCAGCGTTGTTTCCGCTCCCGCCGGTGTTCCCGTAGCCGCATCTGCTGGTACTCTTACTTTCACCGTGTGTGCTCCCGTAAGATCCGGCGCGTTGCTTCCGGTGTATTTCACATAAGTTCCGCCATCTACCTGGAACTCCATGTCTTCAGTTAAGCCAGTGATCGTGTTCGCGGCATCATTTGCAGTTACACTTGGTGCTGCCGGTGCTGGAGGGTTTGTAGTGAACGTCAACGTCGTGTCCGCTCCTGCCGGTGTTCCCGTAGTAGCGTCTGCTGGCACTCTTACTTTCACCGTGTGTGCTCCGGTAAGATCCGGCGCGTTGCTTCCGGTATATTTCACATAAGTTCCGCCATCTACCTGGAACTCCATCCCCGTTGTCAATCCAGTGATCGTGTTCGCGGCATCATTTGCAGTTACACTTGGTGCTGCCGGTGCTGGAGGGTTTGTAGTGAACGTCAACGTCGTGTCCGCTCCTGCTGGCGTTCCCGTAGTAGCGTCTGCTGGCACTCTTACTTTCACCGTGTGCGCTCCCGTAAGATCCGGCGCGTTACTTCCGGTGTATTTCACATAAGTTCCGCCATCTACCTGGAACTCCATCCCCGTTGTCAATCCAGTGATCGTGTTCGCGGCATCATTTGCAGTTACACTTGGTGCAGCCGGTGCTGGAGGGTTTGTAGTGAACGTCAGCGTTGTTTCCGCTCCTGCCGGTGTTCCCGTAGTAGCGTCTGCTGGCACTCTTACTTTCACCGTGTGTGCTCCGGTAAGATCCGGCGCGTTACTTCCGGTGTATTTCACATAAGTTCCGCCATCTACCTGGAACTCCATCGCCGTTGTCAATCCAGTGATCGTGTTCGCGGCATCATTTGCAGTTACGTTCGGCGCGGCTGGTGCTGGCGGGTTCGTGGTGAACGTCAGCGTCGTGTCCGCTCCTGCCGGTGTTCCCGTAGTAGCGTCTGCTGGCACTCTTACTTTCACCGTGTGCGCTCCGGTAAGATCCGGCGCGTTGCTTCCGGTATATTTCACATAAGTTCCGCCATCTACCTGGAACTCCATGTCTTCAGTTAAGCCAGTGATCGTGTTCGCGGCATCATTTGCAGTTACACTTGGTGCTGCCGGTGCTGGCGGGTTTGTGGTGAACGTCAGCGTTGTTTCCGCTCCCGCCGGTGTTCCCGTAGCCGCATCTGCTGGTACTCTTACTTTCACCGTGTGTGCTCCGGTAAGATCCGGCGCGTTGCTTCCGGTATATTTCACATAAGTTCCGCCATCTACCTGGAACTCCATGTCTTCAGTTAAGCCAGTGATCGTGTTCGCGGCATCATTTGCAGTTACACTTGGTGCTGCCGGTGCTGGAGGGTTTGTAGCGAACGTCAACGTCGTGTCCGCTCCTGCTGGCGTTCCCGTAGTAGCGTCTGCTGGCACTCTTACTTTCACCGTGTGCGCTCCCGTAAGATCCGGCGCGTTTGCTCCGGTGTATTTCACATAAGTTCCGCCATCTACCTGGAACTCCATCCCCGTTGTCAATCCAGTGATCGTGTTCGCGGCATCATTTGCAGTTACACTTGGCGCAGCCGGTGCTGGAGGGTTTGTAGTGAACGTCAGCGTCGTGTCCGCTCCTGCCGGTGTTCCCGTAGTAGCGTCTGCTGGCACTCTTACTTTCACCGTGTGCGCTCCGGTAAGATCCGGCGCGTTGCTTCCGGTATATTTCACATAAGTTCCGCCATCTACCTGGAACTCCATCCCCGTTGTCAATCCAGTGATCGTGTTCGCGGCATCATTTGCAGTTACGTTCGGCGCAGCCGGTGCTGGAGGGTTTGTAGTGAACGTCAGCGTCGTGTCCGCTCCTGCCGGTGTTCCCGTAGTAGCGTCTGCTGGCACTCTTACTTTCACCGTGTGTGCTCCGGTAAGATCCGGCGCGTTACTTCCGGTGTATTTCACATAAGTTCCGCCATCTACCTGGAACTCCATCCCCGTTGTCAATCCAGTGATCGTGTTCGCGGCATCATTTGCAGTTACACTTGGTGCAGCCGGTGCTGGAGGGTTTGTAGTGAACGTCAGCGTTGTTTCCGCTCCTGCCGGTGTTCCCGTAGTAGCGTCTGCTGGCACTCTTACTTTCACCGTGTGTGCTCCGGTAAGATCCGGCGCGTTACTTCCGGTGTATTTCACATAAGTTCCGCCATCTACCTGGAACTCCATGTCTTCGGTCAAACCCGTGATCGTGTTCGCGGCATCATTTGCAGTTACACTTGGTGCAGCCGGTGCTGGAGGGTTTGTAGTGAACGTCAGCGTCGTGTCCGCTCCCGCCGGAGTAGATGTGCTGCTGTCGGCTGCAACACGCACTTTTACTGTTTTTGTACCCGAGAGATCCGGAGCATTACTGCCGTCATATTGTACATAAGCCCCACCCTCAACTTGGAACTCCATCGCTGTCGTCAGTCCCGTAATCGTATTCGTTACATCATCCGCCGTCACACTTGGCGCTGCTGGTGCATTCGGTACGTTAGTCGTAAAGTTCAGCGTCGTGTCCGCTCCCGCCGGAGTAGATGTGCTGCTGTCGGCTGCAACACGCACTTTTACTGTTTTTGTACCCGAGAGATCCGGAGCATTGCTGCCGTTATATTGTACATAAGCTCCACCCTCAACTTGGAACTCCATCGCTGTCGTCAGTCCCGTAATCGTGTTCGTTACATCATCCGCCGTCACACTTGGCGCTGCCGGTGCATTCGGTGCGTTAGTCGTAAAGTTCAGCGTCGTTTCTGCTCCCGCCGGAGTAGATGTGCTGCTGTCGGCTGCAACACGCACTTTTACTGTTTTTGTACCCGAGAGATCCGGAGCATTACTGCCGTCATATTGTACATAAGCCCCACCCTCAACTTGGAACTCCATCGCTGTCGTCAGTCCCGTAATCGTATTCGTTACATCATCCGCCGTCACACTTGGCGCTGCTGGTGCATTCGGTACGTTAGTCGTAAAGTTCAGCGTCGTGTCCGCTCCCGCCGGAGTAGATGTGCTGCTGTCGGCTGCAACACGCACTTTTACTGTTTTTGTACCCGAGAGATCCGGAGCATTGCTGCCGTTATATTGTACATAAGCTCCACCCTCAACTTGGAACTCCATCGCTGTCGTCAGTCCCGTAATCGTATTCGTTACATCATCCGCCGTCACACTTGGCGCTGCTGGTGCATTCGGTGCGTTAGTCGTAAAGTTCAGCGTCGTATCCGCTCCCGCCGGAGTGGATGTGCTGCTGTCGGCTGCAACACGCACTTTTACTGTTTTTGTACCCGAGAGATCCGGAGCATTACTGCCGTTATATTGTACATAAGCTCCACCCTCAACTTGGAACTCCATCGCTGTCGTCAGTCCCGTAATCGTATTCGTTACATCATCCGCCGTCACACTTGGCGCTGCTGGTGCATTCGGTACGTTCGTCGTAAAGTTCAGCGTTGTTTCTGCTCCTGCCGGAGTAGATGTGCTGCTGTCGGCTGCAACACGCACTTTTACTGTTTTTGTACCTGAGAGATCCGGAGCATTGCTGCCGTTATATTGTACATAAGCTCCACCCTCAACTTGGAACTCCATCGCTGTCGTCAGTCCCGTAATCGTGTTGGCATCATCATCTGCGCTTACGCTCGGTGCTGCGGGTGGTGTTGATGCTATAACAGGCTCACCGATTTCAATATTATTAAATCCCATAGCATTTCCCCAAAACATATCTCCATCAGTTTGATTCGATATCCTAATTTCATTTACATTTTGAAATATCGAAGGTGTAAGTCCGTTTGATTGCGTATAGGATTCATAATAAGTAGATGTATTCATGCTAAGAATAACCGATCCTGTTGAAACACCATTAAGGAATCCCTCAAATTTCGTTAACCTGATCGCGTCTGCATCCATTGCTATAATGGACTTAAAGCTAAACGCGTCGCCATTCTCACTTTTTATAATCATAATATCGGGACCACGCCCGGAATTATAGGCACCTGAAGACGCGGAAATCGGCACAACTGCCGGTTGATTCCCAGGGATTTTAGAAGCCAGGTCGCTCCGAAAAGAAAAACTGCCCACTGGTAACGTTACATCGTTTCTATTAACATTAAATATTTTCAAAACAATCCCCGGAATATCATTAGATAGCATATCTCCACTATTAAAATTCATTCCGTCTTGTAAAATCACTCCTCCATTCTTTTTCTGAACACCAGAAAAGATCAATGTACCCGAAGCTGCAAAAGCTTTAGGTACCAAGTGACCAAATACCGGAGAGTTAAGCAGGACGATCACTAGCATACCCGCGAGCAGTTTTTTCGTTGTTGATCGATTCTTTGATGAATTTTTCTTCATAATAATAGCAGCCTCCAGTTATGTAACGCTTAACGTTCAAACCTCAATCATCAAGCTTTCTTAAAAAATTCTAAAAATCATATAACGGATTGTCAGCAAGTTGCTCATATTCCGCTAGATTTTAGAACATTAATACTTTAAAGTACTAGTTTCAATTCAGCAGTTCGAATATACCATGATTTTCTTAAAATCCCCAACACTTTCTACAATATATTCTTATATCGTTGAATTAAGCAATTAACTTTACAGCATCTTCACTACATCTATAAAAATCCTCTATAATAACGTTGCCTGACTCACCTTTCCCTAAGCATATCAGATTGCCTCGCTGAACCCATATGCTCATTATTCTCGTTAAAATTAGCCTTCGTTCGCAAGGTTCTGCCGTCCCCACAAAAGCATAATAGAGTAGGCCCATGCGCAATTGTATGGGCCTCTCAGAGAACCGGATGTGTGGGTCATCGTATCCGGCTCCTCCATGCATACATTCGCATTCGAGGCATTGGCTTTTCCTGACGGTCCTACCTAGTACCCGGTATGAATTCATGTCCCAGAAAGTCACTCCCTCCAACACTCGTTTTGCTCCCTTTTGGTTTTTGCAGCAAATGACAAGGTGAGTAGCCCAAGGGAATTACACCCTCAGGCCCTCTCAGAACCGGACGTGAACCTCTCTGCTCATCCGGCTCCCATTATCCAGCCGTAGGCAGTATTCCCATCTGCCAGTGTACAAACAATTTAGGAAGATTCTTCGCAAGTCGTCCCATCCATTTTTTCACCCTGATCTTGCGCCTCTCCAATTTCTTGTATTTCCTACTTGCCCAATGAATGAGTGCCTCGTTCATATGACGTAAAACGGAGTATAGCTTCCCTTTTCAGTCATCATATTTGCAATATACAATTCGTGTTTTATCTGGATGCAGTTCATCTACGATGTTGAAGAATCCATTATTAATAGCCGAATTATCCTGGTATCGGAAGACAGAAGCTGCAGCAAATCAAACCCTTGACCGTTAACAAATTTTATAATGGACTACTTGAAAAATACTCTCCGGATTACGTGCCACATATCCACGCTATCCTACGTAAAGCATTCAGGCAAGCTGTGAAGTGGGAGATGATTGCTTCGCCCCCTTTGGATAAGGTAGAGGCTCCTAAGCTGCGGAGAAAGGAGATGAAGACCTGGAGCATGGAGCAGTGTCTGCACTTTCTGGATACCGCTGAAGGCCATGTTCATCAAATTGTGTATTCCCTGGCTATTCATACAGGCATGCGCAAAGGCGAAGTCCTTGGGCTTAGGTGGGGAGACATCGATTGGGAAGGCAAAAGCCTGATGATTCAACAAACGGTGACCTGGACACCTTAGAAGGGCATTATCATTCAAGATACCAAGACTTCAAGCTCAGCCCGTAGAATCCTATTGGCGATATGCTTATCGATAAACAAAACATTGGGGTAGACAACTATAAGGATCATGATCTTGTATGCTGCTATATTAATGGCGAGCCTATAAAGCCAAGACGAGTTACAGAAACGTTCGCATTCTTAACAGGAAAGTCAGAGCTGCCCAAGATTCGTTTCCATGATCTTAGACATTCACATGCTTCCATGTTATTGAACAATGGAATCAATGCCAAAATCGGAGCCGCGCGTCTTGGACACAGCAGCGTCCAGATCTATCTGGATCGATACTCCCACCTACTCCCTGATATGCAGAGAGATGCTGCTGATCTGATCGATTCCAAGATGAAATTGAGCAAGAATTCCGGCGATGAAATAGCGCCGTGACCAAAATGTAACCATCTGCCTTTTTACCAAGTTACCGGGCTATTTACCATCCTCAATTCATCTGCCTACATACAGCAAAAAAACCTTACTAGGTAAGGGTTTCAGTGAATTGGGCCCTACAGGACTCGAACCTGTGACCAATCGGTTATGAGCCGACCGCTCTAACCAACTGATATAGAGAAAAGGGATAAACGCCCTAATTTCTGTTCGCGAGATGCTGATATTATTGGGTTTCGGGACTATAAGGTAAATTGGATTATAAAGAGTTCGTGACCAAATATATGACCAATAAATCCTGCTTTAAACAGTGGAAACTCAGCTGGAACTGTTCCATGGTTGAACATGCCGTATTTCTTACGTTCCTAAATGTTCAGTTCCGATTATTGAGGATAACCGCATTATAATAGGAAGTCCCGTGTTTCGGCATACGATTAATTCAGATAAGTTCTGATGCAAATATGGTCAAAATATGGTCAAATCTTTGCTAAAGGAGAACTAAATCTCGCTAAAACTAAAATTCAGGGCACCCAACCAGGTGTCCTGTTTATTTAGCTCTGGTCCACGCAATACGAGTGCGACCCAGCATATATTTATTAGGTTTTCCTGGGGTCTGTAGGGCAATAAATCGTGTGTTTTAAGCGTATAGTTACTTCTAGAGTTTTGTTGATTTTTGGTTGTTTTTAGAAGATTGGTACACCAAAATCATCATTATTATAGAATATCCATTTCTGCATGCTCAAGACCATGGTGAATTACTCCCTCGACAATACTTTGCCACTTATCTTCTGATGGATACCCTCTCCTCCAACCATGTATTCTACATTGCATTATAAAAAAATCGGAACATTATGTATACATATTTAGGAATATCCCCCTTCTGAAATCAGGTAAGAGTATAATAATCAGACTACTGCTGAATCTCCTTATACTTCATTGTTTACATGTTTATTATGGACTTATTGCTGTTTTAGAAGGACGAATACACCTCTTCGAGCAAAGCGCAGTTTTTTCTCCTATTCACGGATCTGTCCTTGGATCTCGTTACGATCCAAAAGTATTATCACGTGCGCTGGAATATCGAGATGGGGTATCGGTACTTCAAGGAACTGCTTGGCTTTGACCAATATCAATTACCATCGCTTCGTGATAAGCCCTTTTGGGCGATCCAGTTCTTGACGCAGAACTTCTTAAGCCTCTTCGACATTAAAATCGCTTCGAGTCTCTGCCTAATACGCTTGAACAGCCTAAACACTACAGCTCTGTCTTTTTCAAGATATTCAAGTCGATTCTGCAAGATTCAAGTAAGTTTAACTCAATTGTTCAGTAAAACGTATAGAAAAAGTATAATTTCCAAGGAAAGACCTTTAATTCGCATAACCCTAAATAAAGTATTATATTATTATCCATAGTTCTTCGGCCGATAGATCAATAATGTATGAAGGATTTGAGAAAAAGTGATAAAAATAAAATTGAAATCGCTTTCCATTGTTTTTTGTTCGATTATCTCCGCTTCACTTTTTGCAGCAAGTGTATACGCCGCTTCAGGCATTAGCATTAATTCAGTAAATGCCCAGAAACAACAGGGAAACTATTTGTGCTGGGCGGCCGTAGCCAGCATGGCTGGACAATACTTAGGGAAATCCAATGCTACCCAATACAACATAGTTGCAGCCACTAAAGGAATGTACATGGACACTGCCGGGAATGTATATGACGCCAAGAATGGCCTTGCAGCATATGGCGTAAATTCGATTGCACTTCTTTCCATGCCCACATACGACAATATAATGTATAACATCAATACTAACTCTAACGTTCTAGCATTTACTAGCAAAGCGGGCTCCACTATTGGCCATGCCTTTTTGATTAAGGGTTACTACTATAATACGGATAACAACATTCAGAACCTTTACTATATAGATCCGGCAGATGCTTCCAGCAACGTTCAAAGCTTTTCAACTTTCAAGAGTAATTCCATCTATACTTGGGTCAATACAGTAAACAATATAAAAGCAAATTAATAATATACTAGCCATTAACAAGTAGGAGGGGTTTTTTTGAAAATTCGTGCCATTATATTAACCGTTTTTTTTGCTCTGTTAACGTTGGGAAATGCTGCATATGCTGACTCAAGCCTTAAGACAGCTGGTGCAGATATCAAAGGGGCGATTGAGAGGGATTATACAGCGTATTATGCGGATACTCTTGAAGCCCAGAAGGAAAATTTTCACAGCAGCAACAGAGTAAGTTTCCTTGAAGCAACACTTGGAGAAGGAATTGCTTATTATCAAGCGAATATTCATGGAGAATCACTTTCACATGAATTGATTGGTTATAAATTCCCGCTTTATCTAGAGGGAACCCAAGTTGCGGTGATCGATGCTACTTTTGAGTCAGGTGCATGGAAAATTTTTAATATCAGCAATAATGATAATTTTAGCAATACAATCAAACGAATAGAATCGGAGTATGCTAAAGATGGTACATTAGAGCTTATTGATGACAAACGATATAATCTAAATTATCTCTATATTAACACTGCAGTTAATGAGGAATATATTAATTTAACAAATAATGAAAGTATAAGTCCTACAGAGATCATGAGTGTTGTTAGCCAGTCGGAGAGTTCCTTCAATAATTCGAACCGCAATTCAAATGACGGAGCGATTTTGGTCGGCGGGGGCCAAAATGTCTCTTCTGCTGACAATCATACATCTTTGTTTTTGCCTATCCTTCTATTCGGATTATCTCTTATCTTTGCTGTTCCTCTCATAGTCATAGCGACTCAAAGAAAAAGGGCCTCCGTCACATTACGATGAGAGCAGGCTGGAATTAATGAAACGAAAAAGATTGTTATTTCTTCTTCCATTCCTTGTGCTGTTAGCAATGGTTGGATGCAACAAGGAAGATTCTGCTGAGGAAAAGACCGACGAACAAATTGCCGCCGATTATCTTCAAGCTCTTGGTTACACGATTATTGTCCATGAAGGAGAGGCGGCAAAATATACCTTGGAGCAGGAAAGGCTTGAAACTCCGGATTATATGCAGCTCTGGGCAGTTCAGGAGGAAGAGCCTGATGCCTTCTTCGGGAAAGAAATCGTCTCTTATCAATTCACTGTAAGGGATCATCCACTGGAACAGTTGTATAGCCCAGATGATTACACTATTTCTGTAATAGTGATGCTTGTAGACAGTGAGGTCATAGGCGGAATTTCCGGTCCAGTAAGTAAAATTAAAAATCTCGTCATGGCAGGCGGAGAGTATTCAATAGATGGAAAGACGCTGAAGGAGATTAAGGGAATGGATTATTCACAATGGCTTGACTACTGGGCGAAAAAGTACGGAAAACGGACTGAGTAACCCTTCCAATCGATTCCTTAACGGATAATAGCCGAGCAGACAAGCTGATCAATGACTACACCTTGGTCAGCTTATCTGACGTTTTGGAGCAAGAACATCACTTTATCCGATTAAAGGTAAGAAGAATGGTAGACGTTCACTCTTTCCCATAAAAAAACCGGGAAGCCTTGCCACTATAGAGTTAGTACGGATGCTGGTGAAGGGAATTGAACCCCCGGCCCACGCATTACGAGTGCGACCCAGCATAGATTCAGTGTACCTTTACGGATACTATATTGACTGTAATTCTGACTTTAGCAAAAGCTTACGGATTAGTTAGTCAAATGTAATTCGAAATATCAAAATTTAAGGCAACTTGAGCCATTACCCCAGTGTACTACTCATGAAGATGGCTACGATCCAGGTCATTTTGAACAATACCGGGAACGGAAGCAAAAAGGGAAAGCCCCCGATCACGAGCGTGGGTCCTACGATCCAGCCGATATCTTATACTAATTCTCTTCCCCACATTATTCAAATAAAATGATTTGCGCTTTAAATTACTCCCTGTTCCTCTTTGATGAACTTCTCCATTTTACAAAAGTATTTAGTAAAATAACCACAATCAGTATTCCCAGTAGAAGATTAGTAGTCTCGAGAGCGTTTCCTACATCGCTATTATTTTCTGATTCACGATTAGTTACACTAACTGTTGAAGTAAGGCCACTAATCTGATTAGCAATGTTATTTAAATGCTGATTAATTTGGTTCATGTCATTTGAATCCACCAATACCCACTCCTGTCTTTTCTATACTATTCAATCATAAAATACCACATTAAAAAACTATCTACAATATTTTTCCTATATGATATATTCACTTGGCAATATAATACATTACAAAAAATGGAGGAAAAAAGAAATGCGCAAAATCAAGTTATTATTTTCACTAAGTCTCGCCACTGCACTGTTTATGAGCACTGTGGTAGGCGCTTCTGCTGCAAGTGTTCCCGTTCAGAATTCAACAGGCGATGTTGAACCAGTGCAATCATCCCTAAAGTTAGATGCACTCACAGTGGAAACACCTTACGATCCAGCTTTATATGACTTCGTAAGAAACGATGATGGTAACACTGTTGAGGTTCAAGTTGTGGAAAAGGCATCCGCTAGAATTGTTTCGACTTACGGTGAAATTGTAGAACCTTCGTTGAATAAGGTATCTATGCTAGCGTCCGGTACATATACAACTAGAACAGTCTATAGACTTTTTACTGACCGTGGATACAATAACAAACACTTTGCAGGAGCAAATCTTTATACAGTATACAATTGCTGGCAAGATGGCTCTTTTGGCCAAATTAATTCTGTAGTAGGTACTTATTGGGAGGCGATGGCTGGAGGCGGTAATTTCAATATCGAAACTAATTTCGCACAAACCTCTCCTACTGGATCTACCGGATCATATCCAACAAACCAAGTCATTACCACAGGTAGTGCAGTTTTCGCAACAACCACTTCAACTGAATATGGAGTTTCTATTGGTTATTTCGGCTTCACAATTGGAACTTCAAATATTTGGAGATATGCCACTGGTGCCGTAGGCTACAACGTTAACTTTGGTGGTTAATACCAATTAAAGAATTCCCCTCACTGTTCACTTTAAACAGTGAGGGGAATTTTCATGTATTCATTCTTTACCCTCTTTGATTTCCATATTCTTACTAAAATAATCCTAATATAAACCGCTCGGGGATTTACTCTTTATCCGTATAGCCCTTACCCGCTTCCGGATTACTTACGATCCCCAGGACCACCAGCACCCCGAGGACCGCATTGACGGCCGCTGTAACCTCTTCATATTTCTCCGGGGCCAGATGTAGTCCGAAGATCGTGCCGACCGCCTGAACGCCTAACAGCACGGCTGCTGTCAAAGATACCCACATGCCATAGTTCCGCCATTTGCTCTTCATACTACTTTGCCCCTTTCTTGAATACTCCGGCCCTGTTAAGGATAGTCACCATCCGGTAGAAGTCATAGCTCCCGTTTGCGGTTGTATCCAGCAGCCCTGCTGCCTTGGCCGCCTCACAAGCAGGTAGCGCCCACTTTGGTATTTCCGGCAGCTTGGCAGCCTTCTCCAACCCGGTAACCCGATTGGACAGATTAAGTGCCGCTTCCGCCTGAGCCTTAATGAGCAATTGCATAGCTTCAAAGTCTTTCTTTTCCTGTGCTGTCATGGGCTGTTCCGCCTCCCCTTGTAATTTATCTATCCTGGCATATGCAGCATCCATCTGTACGCCTGTTGGCTGACGGCCTGCCAGCAGATCCGCAAGCCGTAGGCCAAAGGTCATTTGCAAATGCGGGTAATCCTTGAATGAGGTCCAGTCTCCGCCTGACTCGAATCCCAGGGCTTTCGCCTCTTGAATGACCTCCTGCCAATCAGCTACGCCGTCCTGGTCCCCGTCCCTTGTCATATCCCAGGAAACGCTGGAGCCGTTCGGCAGCAGCAGAGCAAAGTCAATCGCCAGCCCGTAATTGTGATAGCTATGACCGCCTCGGGCATTGGTGACGATTCTGCCTGGCCGGGTTCGGCCCTGGGCATATAGCGCATCCTGCTCTGCAATGGTCCGCAGGCCCTGCGTAACGATGATGGGCACGCCCCGGGCATAGCAGCGCTCAATCAGCGCCACCGTTCCAGCTTCCAGGACCGGGTGCAGGCCGGACATGCGCGGCATTGATTTGAGCTTTACCTGATCAAGCGTCAGCATCGCGTTTTTCCCCTTCCGTGGCAGCGACATAAAGATGTCCTGTCCTTTGGTGTACATAAGATATGTCAGCACCACCAGCCCCAGAGTGGTGCCGATCTGCGCCACAGCCCATGCGGTTGATTTAAGCGTTGCGTAAAGCGCCGCGCCGCCTGACGCTGAAGTGAAGCGAATCCAGAACGCTACGGCCATTTTGAAGGTGTAGGCGCTCAGAAAGAAGAACACGCCCAGCATGAACAGGCTCACCGTCTGGCGCTTGAATCGCTTGTGGAAATACATAGATAACGCGATAAACAGCATTACCGCGCAGATCATAGAAATTGAATAAGCTACCAGCAACAAGATATCAATGCCCCCCATGATTAACACCCCGATCGTAAATTAAGAATTCGGCAAAACCATTATTCCGGATTTCCTCTTGAATTTCTTTTGACGCATTTTTGTATCGGCCAATAGAGACCGTAACCCTGCGGGATGCCCGCGTCAGCTCCTGCTCTCTCTCTTTATGCTGAGGCGATAAGCGTTTGATCCATCGACTAAACACGGTTATCCTCCCCTGTCCTCATCACTGCCGCTATTGCTTGCGGCATGATCTATTTTCAATCACTGCAGCACTTGGAGTGTAGGTGCCATGAAGTCGGACCGCTCTTTATCCAGGATCGCCTGCAGCCGGTCTCTGTCCTCCTCAGCGCGGTCCAGCAGTTCCCGGGGCACCCACTTACCACGCCGGATATCCCTGATAAATCCAAAAACGATAAACACCAGCACCAGCGATACGATATAAGCAAGGCCGTATTTGTCTGCGAGCGGCAGCAGCTTTTCAAGATTTGTCACATTGTTACTGTCCATTCCCCCGCTCCCCTCTATCTTTGATGTATTTAAAAAGGCCCGCCCTGGAGGACGCGCCTGAATTTTGGTCATGTAAACTAGAGCAAAGAAAAAACGCCCTTTATTGGCGTTTTAGTGTAATTCAAAAATGTTTTATTTTAATGATTTTGTCATTACGATTGTGTTGTCTGGCCGATCTGCCCAGAAATAAGTATCTCCAACCTTTTCAATGCCTTGCCCTGCTCCGTACGTCGGCGGTTTTATCCTTTCTATAAGTTTGAATTTTTCCCCATCAAATTTGTAACTGTCCAAACCCTGTGCGTATTTTTGACCTTTTTCATTTGATCCGTGTAAATTGCCGTATAGGGTATCTCCCTCAAAAAATATCCCTTGATACCCGCCTTCTCCTCCAAATGTTCCTGATAACGGGTAGCTTCCCATCAATTTAAAATTAGCATCAAATTTCCTGATCTCATTCTTGTCATGATAAACCACCCAAAAACAATCCTTGTATAAGGTGACTGACTCTGCTGTGCCATCTCCTATTTCATATTCTTTGACCTGTTTTAAATCTGGAAGACTGTACTTTACAATTCGACTAACCCTTTCCTTTTCAGGCGGAGATGAATTAAAGTTGTATACCGTTGCGTAAAGAAAATCGCCTAGAACATAATTGTCACCGAAAGACATAAAACGATTACTCGGATCTTTACCAGTATAAGCCTCTGTCTTCTCGGTGATGAAGTCACCATTAATCTTATATTCAGAAATTGTGTTCGATAATAAAAAATTTTCGTCCCGATCTGATGTGACGTAGACCACTTTACCGTCAGACCCAACACCTTGCCAAGCCCTAAAGTCTTTTTTCATTGTTATTATATTCACCCCATCTTTCTGTGGACCTTGATAGAGTTGAGGAAAAAAAAATAGAACTGCGGTAATCCCTGCGATAAGACTAAAAGTAGTAATTAGCTTTTTCACTTAATACCTCCCATGTGTAAGGAATAACTGTTGTACACATGGAATATAATATGCATTTTTTCCCATATTGTCTATAAGGATATTTCAACTCACAGATTATAGTGGATACATCGCACGTCTTTCCCAAGATTCAGGAAGTATATTATTAAATCTGTAATGAACAGAATACATATTGTTTTTATCCACCGAAAGTACTCCGTTTGAGACTTCTCCTATTTCGGTAAAAAACAATTTATTATCTATTTCTTCAAAAAGATAAGGTTTACCGACCATATTTGATTCTGTATAAACATCAGTGTAAATTCCATTTTCAATATTTCGCAAGCTAGAACCCTTTACTAATTGCGACCGTATTCCGCTTTCCGGTGTTCCCATGGCAGATACAAAGTAATTCCCATTAAATAATTCAACATCAACCATTTCAACAAATTCACTAGGCATTTTGTACTTATTTATCACCTCATAATTTGTACTTAAGTAGTTGGTAATAAAAACAGTGTTATTGTTTGCAATAAAATACATGTTATTCCCTATGATTTTAATTGATCTAACATATGAATCTTCTAAAAAGGGAAGTTTTCGATGGTATTCTTCAACAAGCATATCCTTTTTAGTAGAATAACAATAAATTTCTTGCGTTTGTGAAGAAAGAACATAGAACTTCCCGCGGTCAAATAGGACCTTATGTGGTCTTAAGCCTACATTTGAAATAGTCTGAATTTTTTTGAATTTCGAGTCAAAAACTAAAACTTCATTTCGCCCAGTGTTATCCACTACGTAAATTTCTCCATTACTTGAAATCGAATGCGGTCCCGCAAATTCGTAATCAATCGGAGTCCAGTCCTCTATACTCGAGTCCAGGTTATCGCTGAAAATTATCCTGTGATGGTTACTGTCCACTATAAAGTAATAATTGTTTATTTTTTTTATTTGCGTTGGAACAAATAGTCGTGAATAGGGGTAATTGTATGATTTTTCAAATCCCTTAGAAGAAACTTTTAGTGAGTTCACTGGCAACACACAAGCAGCAACCAATCCTATAATTAAAAACACCAATATGACCCCTACAGCAATGGTTTTTTTTGGATACACAACTTCATTCCTTTACCATTTTTTTGTGTCCATTATAGCAGTTGTTTGCTATTTTGGATACATAGCGCTTCGTTTGTACGATCCTTCATGTACCCCTATCGTTCTATGAATAATGGCAGGTGTATGTGCTGAAGAAATTGTAACTAAGGAGTTATAGTCTATTCCCACTTCGCCAAGTATCAACAAAGAGTCCATGATCTCGAAAAAATAAGGCTTACCCAACATCCCTAAACTCGAATACATGTCAATGCCTAGTCCAGACGAAATGACGGAAAGACTACTCCCACGCACTACCTTTGATGGAATACCCGTTGTCTCAGGAATCCCCATAGCCGACACGTAAAACTCACCATTGAATTTCTCAATATCCACAATTTCCACAAAATCCGCTGGAAGTGAGTATGATGTTATGGTTTCATAGTTACCGCTTAAGTAGTCAGCAACTACAACAACCCCATCGTTACGCATAAAATACATATATCCATCGATTACCTTTATGGACCTGACATACGAAGACCCTAGTGAAGTTATGGTTTTGCGGTAGTCTTCAATCAACCAACCTGAAACATTCGTATATCGATAGATAGTTTGGTTCTGCGATCCGAGTATATAAAAGTGACCGTTTTGATATTGGACCTCCGTCAAGAAAGTGGACACAAAAAAAGTGAATTATGCGTGTTTTCTCTTTTTAAATTGCGCAGCAAACTGGACAGGCGAAACATAACCCAGCGCACTGTGGATTCGCTTGCGGTTATAAAAAAATTCAATGTACTGGAAGATCTCGTGCTTCGCCTGCTCCTTGGTTTTGAACTTGGTGCAATAAATAAACTCTTTCTTTAGGAGGCTATGAAAGGATTCGATGCAGGCATTGTCATAGCAATTCCCTTTGCGGCTCATGCTGGCTTTCATGTGGTATTTCTTCAGACGCTTGCGGTACTCTGCAGAGGCATACTGCGATCCCCGATCCGAGTGATGCAGGAGCCCCTTCTTGGGCCGTTTAGCCGTGTAGGCGTCCTCCAGTGCGCCTAGCACCAGGTCGGTTGTCATTCGGTCGCCTAACCTAAAACCCACAATTTCTCTCGTACAGAGGTCCAGTACACTGGCCAGATACAACCGGCCTTCCCGGCAGGGAATGTATGTGATATCCGTGACCCAGACTTGGTTAGGTTCGTCCGTCTTAAACTCTTGGTTCAGCAGGTTCGGGGCAATGGGCAAATCGTGATTAGAATCGGTCGTCTTTACGCGAAAACGCTTGGCGACACAGGAGCGTAAACCCAGTTCCTGCATATATTTCCCCACCGTCCGTTCGCTAACCGTGTAGCCTTCTTTCTGGAGGAGCTTGGCGATTTTGGGACTACCGTAACGTCTCTGATTGTCCTTAAAATGATAGGTGATTCGCTGGAGTACCTTTGCCTTACGCTCCGCTTGGGGGCTGGTTTTCTTCTCCCGCCACTTGTAAAACCCGCTCCGGGAAACCTTGAGCATGCTGCACATCTTCTCCACTCGAAACTCGGAGCGATGAGTTTCGATGAACTGAAATCTCAGTTCTTTGGTTTGCTGAAGATGTGCACCGCTTTTTTTACGATGGCCAGCTCCTCTTTGACGTCTGCAATGCGCTGCGCTCTTGCCCGTAATTCCTTTTCCTGTTCTGCCAATCGCTGCTCCAGTTCGCGAACCTTTTCCGCACTGTTTAAAGGTTCGTTGCTGAACTCCCGATACTTCGCCAGCCAGTTGTGCAGCACGCCAGGGGAGATCCCCAGCTCCTCCCCAATCTCCACCACCGACTTTGTCTGTTCCTGAATGTACTTCACCGTTTCTCTTTTAAAAGTTTCATTGTATCGTTGCCGTTGTTCACCCATGGGAACACCTCCTCGTTAAGTTCATTATTCGTGCTTTCTTAACGGGTGTCCACTTTTAATTCTACCTGCAAAGTTCCTCTTGAAGACCCCCGGGGAGGTGGTTCATATGCAATGATTCCGGCTTTTACCAGCTTGGAACGATAGACATTCAAGGTCTTGCGGGTTGCAATTCCAGTTTGTACTTGAAGCTCTGTGTTGGTCATTTGAAAGGTTTGTGGCCAGCCTAATTTGCTGGATTTCCGCCACAATGCAACAGCAATGACGAACCCTTCTGGCCCAAATTCCTCCGGGCCTCCAATCGCCTCAAACTGATTCAGAAGTCCGGAAAGGGATGGTTCTCTGGCTGTCTCGGTCATGTATTCCCCCCTCCCGCAGCAGCCTATTTCATCTAGTCACGCACGATCTTAATGAATTCAATCGGAGTCTCTGTGAACTCCAGACCCGATTGAAGCCCACTTGTCAGAGCATCCATACTCCTTGTCAGAAGAGGCCCTACTGCACTTGGCTTAGAAGCTGCCAGAGCAATGCAGAAACCCGCGACATAAGCAGAAGCAGCTAAGAAATGCAAGACTGCCTCTTCTCCTTGATCCGTGGCAGCCTTCATCTTATCCAGCATAAAATCAGTGATTTCGCCTGTTTGCAAATTAATGTTTGGGCTCTCTTTCGCTTCTGAAGTGTTACTCATATTGCACGCTCCCTCATCGTTTTTTCCTTCCGCGCCTTATCTCCAAGGCATTGGCCTGTACTGACTTCAAAGTGTCGGCGTCCCTGGACATAGGTAACGAACAAGCCCGTCGATCGCTCATAATACAGGCCGTTCAAAATCGGTACCGCTTTGATTGGCGGCTTTGGCTTAGGGTCAATCAGTGTAAATAGATCAAGCTGGTGTACCTTACTCATGGTTGAGTCCCCCGCTCATCTTGGATATAAATGAAGGGATAGGCTGCTCTGACAACCCGGAAGCCTGGATGCGCAATGGCATAGTACGCTCTAACAGCCTTTTTAAAAGCCGCTTCGTCCACCGTTCGCAAGGCCCACAAACGTTCACTGATCATGCTCTTCCAGATCCGTTCCCCCAGCGGGCCGTTCATCGATCGGCTACCCGGACAATTGTGCCGGTGAGCTCCATGATCTCCCGGCGGAACAGTTCAGCGTCGCTGTTTCCGTCAGACAGGTGCAGCAGCCAGATCTCCTCAACATTCCGGGTATCATTGGCTTTCAGAAATTCCTTAACGTGCTCCAGGCTGAAATGTGACCGCAGAAGCCGATTTTTCTGGACTGGATGAAGCTCGCCGGCCAGCACCCGGCGGTTTACAATATCTATGGAATAATTGCATTCAATCATGATGTGCGTAAGCCTGGAAAACTTATAACGGCAGTAATAGGAGTCAGTCAGGAACACCAATTTGTCACCATCCTGATTGGCCAATAGCCAGCCCAGTGGCTCCGCAGCGTCATGTTCAACATCAAACCCCATAACTGTCCAACTCCCAATCTCAAAAGGCTCCCGCGGCATCACAGACCGAAGTCGATGCCCGGACAGGCCAAGTGCCTGAGCTGTCCCCCGGCTGGTGTATACCGGAATGCCTGCCCGCATGATGTCCGCCGCCGCCCGACTGTGGTCTCCGTGCTCATGTGTAATAAGGCAGCCGGCTATATCTGTCATCCGGAAGTGAAGCGCCCGCTGAATCGACTTATAAGGAAAACCGGCTTCCAGCAGGATCGCGGTGTGGCCGTCCGATATACGTTAGGCGTTTCCGGCGCTGCTGGAGCCGAGGCATTGGATGTCGATCACGTTAAAAATCCATTTCTTGGTCAAACTTCGAAATGTCGATAGAGTCGTTCTTCGTGTCGGCTTGGGGTTGTCCCTTAGGTGGAGCAGCCTCCGGCTTGATATCAATCATTTCTTTGTTCGCATGCTCTGCAATCTCTGCTTTGACTTCTTCAGGCGTTACATCAACACGCTCTTCATACTCGTTTTCTGTCGACCGATTAATGGCATCGACCAGTAGATCGCTGTCGTCACTGGTGTTGATGTAAGCCTTGGCCGCACGGTTGATGACAGTCCGCTTTGCCATTTCTTGTGAGAATTTTTTATGGACAGATTGACTTGTTTTGCTCTGACTCCATGATGCGTCAACTTCCTTTTTGGTCATGACGGTGAGGATCTCTTCATCATCAAGCGACTTCACGACGGCATACACACCTAGAATTTCATTGTCCCTGTTTTCAAATTTGGTTTCGTGCTTGACCAATTTTTCACGCCCGCCAGCCACTTCATACTCAAATATGTCACCCTTATAAATCACATTGGCCCAAATATCCTTGACATTGGACAATCGTTTAAGAACGGCTTGTGTACCAAAATAGGAGCGATTAAGCTGGAGCTTAGTGCCATAAACAATAAAGTAACATTGTGTCTTGGCCGGGCTTAGACCTTGCACAACCATATCCAGCAGTGCATTTGCAACAGATTCCCGCGTACATACCTCCAGCGCAGGCTTACCGTTCTTGTCCTGAACCTCCTGGAGCTTGAAGAAGGTGCTCTTTAACGCGTTGCTCGCGTTATAATTCGGGGGCAAAATCAACCCATCATCCTGCAACCGTGTAAGGCTCCGATTAACATCATCGGTGATGTCCTTTTGAATAGTCGCCACCTGATTACCTGTACTCATTTCTCTGTCTCCCCCTCAGCAAAATGATCTTTGAAATACTGACCATTTTTCATGATGTGATGATCGACGCCCATTTGAGATCCAGTAATGATCATCTCGATGCCATCCTCGTAATACGGCTTTACAGTCTGACCAGTGAATAATCCATTTGAAGGATCAGAAGCAATAACTTTATAAGTGGTATTCATCAAATCGCCTCCTGTATGGCTACCGTCTCGATGCGCAGCTTCTTATCCACTTCACTTACTACCAAGCGGATAACCTGGGCATCCGTCCCAATCAACTTCGTCACAGCCTCAGCATTATCCACGAAGATCGGAGCTGAGAAGCCATAGTGCTGGCTAAGTGTATTGATGATGTCCAAGCCGACATTGATGCGAGCGGCATTATTAAGCCCGCCCTCGTAAGGAACGCCCTTGTAGAGTGTGTCGCAGACCTCTTTCAGTCCGCCGTTCACCTGTTCTTCAAAGAGTCGGAACCGTGCCAGCTTAAACTTGCTGTTGATCTTGGCATCCAGCAGATTAACTTTGGTGCGGGTGAATTCTTCGCACAGAAACAGTTCGTGCTGTAGCCGCTCGTATTCGGCGGCCAGGCTGCTCTCTTGACGCTCCAACTCAGTTACTCGCTGCTGTGCGCGCCGGACGCCATCGAACTTAGCAAGATCGCGCTCCATGTCCTCAACTTCACGCCGCAGCCGGCCGATTTCTTCCCGGACGCCCGCCGCTGCCGATTGGCTGGATTCCCGTAGCTCCCCAATCTCCTGCTGAAGCCTGGAAGCTTCTGCCTGCTTGCCGGCATATTCCGGATCTGCTGCTGGGTCTTTCACCCCTGCACGAAGTTCGGTCAGCTCAGCCTCGACAGCTAACAACTCCGATTCAAATGAGGTCAGCGTACTCTTCAAGTCCTCAATTTCTCCCTGGAACCGGACAATCTCTTGCTCAAACTTCTGAGCTTCAGCAACCGCTGCTTTACCGGAAGTATTGATACGCTCCTTCCGCTCGGCCAATCGCCGGTTAAAATCAGCCTCGGCCTTATCATGAGCTGCCTTGACCTGATCCTCTGGTAGTGCCTGTCCGCAGGCGGAACAGTGAGCATCGTGGTCCCCGGCAGATTCAAAGGTCAAACCTTTCAACTCCCAAAACTCTGTCCGCAGCCGGTCCGCCTCCTGCCGGCGCCCTGCCGCCTGCCGCTCGTTCTGCTGAATTCGCTGCTGCTTATCTTCGATCTCCCGGCGGTACCGGTTGACCTCAATGTGCATTTGGTTGACCAAGTCCCGCTTCAGAGCCACCTTATCCAGTACATCCGATTGCATGCGGCTCTTAATGGCAATCAGCTCGCCTTCAATTTCACGGAGCCGCTTCTCTTTGACAGCCACCTCACCTCCGGAGAGGATACGGGACAATTCAGCCTCACTAGATTCAACCCGGCGGCGGAGCATTGCAATATCTTCCTTCAGCAGCTCTTCGTCCAGTTCGGTGATGTCCGGCATTTGACGCTGAACCTCGCTGATACGGACCGGCAGCTCCTTAATTTCCTTATTAATGGCTGTACTGCGAGCGGCAATAACTTTCTTATGAGCATCCATTTCGCGTCCTGCCAAGATGGCCGGCAGCTCAGCGAGCTCCTCGTTACTGTGAATGACCTCGGCATCAGTTAGATCACCAGACACTTCCAGGAGCACCTTACGGCGCTCCTCTTTTTTAAGAATCTCGTTAAAGTAAGAAGGGCTAGTCAGAAGCCGGAACCGGTCCTCTTTGATGATGACATCCAATTCCGCCTGATATTCCCGCATGGTGACTGGGACACCATCGACATAATAAGTGGTGTTGTGTCCCTCAAAGCTCTCCACCGGTGCGCCGCGCTTCTTTGTCCATTTCTCCGAGAAGACCCGGCGGAATGTCCGGGGGCGACCGTCAACCTGTAGTACCAGTTCAACCTCGTGTTCCAGCTTGTGCTGCAGGACCTTACCAGCCCCGTCCAAGCCCTTAATTTCAAAATCAGCTTTGTTCTGACTGTCTTTGCCGAAAAGGCACCACAGGAATCCATCAAAGATTGTTGTCTTACCGGTGGCATTATCACCATAGACATCAGCATCTCCCCCGTTAACAGCGAGGATGAACTCCCTAATACCTTTGAAATTATGAAGCGTTAAACGCTCCACATCGATACGCTTCAAGCGATCTCCTCCTCGATAGCCGCTCTGCACTCATCATGCAAGAGTGACTGCTGGTCTGGCGTTTCAGGATAACGGATACTATCCAGGTAAGTCCGGATGGCGTATTCAACTTCGGCCAGCTGGTCCGGATCAGCATGCAACTGGAAGGTGCCGGACTGCTGCCGGATAGAGAGAATTGAAGGTGAATAATTTGTAGGAGGCACAATTTCGATCTCGATGCGCTGCCCGCTGATATCAGCAGAGAAAGCTGTTGACATTTCCGTTCACTCCCTCTTGTGTAGTGCGCCCCCAACATGGTATAGTGGGGGCGAGAATTTGATTTTCAAAGATCAGTGATAGCCCATGCCAGTGGGCTATTTTTTGTTAGGAACTAATGAAGTCGGAACATCGTGTTCTACGATGCTCTTCCAGTCGATGATGACCGGAGCATTCTCCACACTTGCGATCAGTTCGCCATTTTCATCTTCAATAATGAATTCCGAATGAACATGATCTTCGTAATTCGCACCAACCTGCCGGATCTCGATCACCTCCCGGCCATCCACTTCAGTACCGACCTCAAATATTCGTGTTGGATTACTAACAACCGTCAATTTCTGAATGACTTGCATGTGCTACCTCCTTTCTATGTAATTGCAAGGTGGGCGAGGGAATAACTACACCAGTAAAACCGGCCTTTTCGGTTCCCTTGACCTGTGTGATCCGCCACCACCTTGGATGCGTCAGCCGCATCTTGGAATACCGGAGGGAGGAAAGGTTATTTCTAAGCTCCGATACTCCAAGACAGGGGCCGAAGCCTCTGTCTAACACTTAAATCCCTGCTGCTGCAGCCATCTGCTGAATAACTGCCCGGCTGTAGAGTTTCCCTTCAAAAGCGACCAAGTCTTCCTGGCTGCCAGTGATTGCGCAGCCAGGAGCATACTTGCGTAAAATGACTTTGTCATCGTCCACGAAGATCTCCACAGGGTCCTTAATTTCTAAATTCATCGTTCTGCGCAGCTCGATCGGGATAACGAGCCGACCAAGCTCGTCAATTTTGCGTACAATTCCGGTAGATTTCATATTATTTAGCCTCCGTAGAGTTTATTTTTTGAAAATGCTCTGAAAAAGCAGTTTGAATCTCTGGGGGGAGATTTGTAATAACCTCATCCCATGTATCATAGGCAGCTTGTGCGATATCCCGTTTGCGCTCCAACTCCAGTACTTCAAAGCGAGTTGATGTCGGGGAATAGAATGATTCACGGAACCTCTTCTCAGCAGCAGCCCTTTCATCACTTACCCGTTTATAGCGTTCAGCCAGGGCCTGGCCGAAATTCCTGATCTGCTGCTCTGTCACGCTGCGCCCTCCTTGTGCTTTTCACGCTTCGGGGTTAGAATGGATACCAAGTGATTCTCTAACCGAGATTTCAAACCAAGTGACTGCCCTGGCCGGCGGTCATTTTTCATTTCCATTTCTGCAAATCGGATCATATTGTTCAGATGAGCCTCCGCATCCTCGATCTTTCCCGGCAGCATAATGTCCGGATTCTTCCGAATCATCTGCAGGTTATGAACTGCATGCAAACCCGCTTCCCTTGCCTCAGCAACCAGTTGCTCTCTTTCCAAGGCGTTCTCCTCATTTCATGTATTGTTTGGCCTTAAGCTCTGCACGGTGTTCTTTCCAGATCCCGTGCCAGCTAAATCCGTATTCCCTGCACAGCGACATGATGTGATGCGTAAAAGCCGTGATGTCCTCAACGCTTTCCATAATGGCCGCTTTGATCGCATCCCTGTCAGCATCGGTCATCTGATCCTGTCGTTTCATGATCGGTGCGATCCGCATAGCCGCCAGCGCCTCTTCTCCTTCTTCAATCGACTTGTAATGAGTCGCAGCCTTATGTAGATCAGCACCGTCCAAATATGGAACACTGGCACCGCCGGTAACTTCTTCTGCTGCTGCAAGATAAAGTCGAGGATCATCAAACGCTAAAGCAGCTTGTCGCATTAAATGATTCGTTGCTGGCCGCTTACCAGTTTCAACTTTGGCAATTGATGATCGATCAACCAGTACCTGATCTGCGAATTCTCCTTGTGTCATCCCTTGCTGCTTTCGATAATCCTGAAGCACGTCTCCTATAGACAATTTTCTCACCTCCCTCTGTCCAAAATAAATCCGGGTTTCTGGACAAGTTGGGGCTTTAAGAGGTCTGAATCGGACAAATAGGCACGTTATCCAAGTAGATATGTGACACACCGACGATGTACAATTGAGTCAAGCAATTCCCCTTGCCGATCCCCCACCCACCGTTGCCGGTACAGCTCGGTGGGTTTCCTCATTCATAACGCTCCGTTTTTAACCACTGGTACAGGTCCGACTTGAGAACCGTTACTGCTTCACCCTTCTTCCTGTTTCGATTTAAATGCGGGAAGGTCGGATGATTCGTAAGCTCGTGAACTTTGGGGCCACTCAAACCGAGCAGTTTCATAATATGAGCTGGTCTCAAGACCTCCGGATATTCCCCGTTCAAACGTAACTCTGTAAGCTGCTTTTCTAGTTTTTCATTTTGCTCGGCAAGATCAGCCGCCAGGCGGAGGGCCTCCGCGAAGGTCGCTGGTGTTTTTATAGCCTTAGCCATGACGGTTCCTCCTTATTTCACTTTGATAAGCACGTACCGGGAGTAGCCTTGGCCGTGTTCCCGATAATCCAGTACCCAGCCTTCGCTTATCAGCTGAGTGGCTTCCTCGGCTTTACGTGTTTCTTTAATTTCGCTGATGTCCTGAGCTTCCAGTTAGATCACCTCCTCATCAGAATGTTCTTTAAAGTAACATTCCTCTATAAAAAAATTTTCCCAAGGGAATTTGAGAGATTTTGCGATTGCTTTTGCAGCTGCCACAGCAGGTGTTTTGATGCCCGCCTCAATATTCGTATAATAACTTCGCGAAATTCCAGCCTCGTCCGCAACCTGCTCCTGCGTTTTCTCTGCAACTTCACGTAATTTTTTCAACCAATACCTCAATTATCACACCCCCAATGTTCCTTTAAGTAACTTCATAGTCCGATTACATGTTACTAAAAGGAACAAGTCAACAGTTAATGTTTCTTATTGGAATATTTCTTTATTGTTTCTCACAGTAACATTATAATTAGCTTATCCCTTATAAAGTTGGTGATAAAACTATGCTTATTGTCGGAAAGAGAATCAGAGGTGAAAGAGAATCCTTTAAAGCAAAAGATTCGAAGTGGACTCAAGAATATGTTGCTGATCTTATAGGGATAGCCCGTTCCACTTATACTGCTTACGAAAATGGTACAAAACTTCCACCGATTGATACACTAAACAAAATTGCAGATATTTTCGATTGTGACACTGATTATTTGAGCGGGCGATCGCTTGTTAGAAAAAAACCAGAAACAAGCATATCATTTTATGGTGGCCCCGATAAATACACTGCAGACGAAATTGCAGAAGCAGAGGCGGCTGTTATGAGATACCGTGAGATGAAGAAAAGAGCAGAGGAAGAAACCAAAAAAAAGCATAAATAAGTTAACTCTCTTCAGTTTGAATAGTGTTCTTAAAATTTCCTGAGAGAATAGATAGGAGATTAAGCTTATGGTTGTTTTGCTATTGCTACTAATATTGGCTATCTTGCTAAGAAAGCAAATAGGCCTATTAATTGGTGCCGGCGCTATTTTGATTTTACTTAGCTCCCTGTGGTCGAATTCGTGGAGGAAGGAATCAATACAAGCAGTTGTTGTATTTCTAGTCATGTTGCCCTTAGCTTATGCATACGAGAAATACAAAAAGCGAAAGCCAGATGAATCAATTCCCCAAAAAAAGAATAAGTAAACTTAGGCCAGCAATGGCTTTTCTTTTCAAACAAAAACAGAACATATGTACGCAACTGGAGGTAATCACATGAATTTTTCCAACTACTTTAAAACCCCTCTGGAACAATGGATTGAAGAACAGTACCGTTTAAATGGTGTTTCTACACCTCTGGATCTTGATATAGAGAAGATAGCGGTCATCTTCGGAGTAGATATCGTTTATTACGACAATAGTCCTTTCAGCGAAAATGAGGATAAGGTTATCTTTCTTGACAGGCGAGATGACTACATTGAGCAGAGAAAAATATTTTTTCATGAGCTTTGCCATGTCATCCGACACTCCGGCGATCAGCGGTGGATGCCCGAACTATTCCGCGAAGCACAAGAGAATGATGCGAACCGATTCGCTCTATACGCAATGCTCCCATTTTACATGCTTGAACAAATGCAACTGCCTGTAAACCGTAGTGAAGTAATTAGCTTATTGTCCAGTGAATTCCATGTTTATCTGGATTTTTCTAAATTGCGCCTTAAACAAATTGAAGATCGAATAGCCGAGTCAAAATTAATGTCGAATTTTACATATAGCGGCTTCCCTCCAGAAAATCTTGAGACAATCGTTAAGGAGTCTCCTATGACTGGCCTCGATTACCTCCAGCAGCCACGCATTCGTTCATTGTATGGATTAGAAGATCTCTCACGTCCACAAGCCTTGGTCATCGAACAGCTTCAGGGATTTAATTGGGATGAGCATCTGCTTCTCAATGTCGAAAGATCATATAAGCTCCATGATTCGTCTTTCTATCGTTCTAAAAGAGATGCCACCGTCCTCACTGGAGATCTCTCTCTCCCTCCAAATCAAAGAGGGTACGTGAAGATTAACTTGTCCCGCGTTGCCTGGCGTCACGGCCAGAGCGTAAAAAGGCTCATTCTACCTATGGAGGCCGTGGACGAAGCTATAAATTTCTAAGTGAAAGGAACTGATTATTTATGAAAGGCCATGTATATCTCAGAGGAAAAACATATACCTATGTCTTCGATTTACCTCCAGATCCGTTAACCGGTGAAAGAAACCAAAAAACAAAGGGGGGATTCAAAACTGAAGCATTAGCTTGGTCAGCTTGCAGAAAAGCAATGACGGAGGCCGAAAAAGGATTACATATTAAGACTACGAACATCACTCTGGAAAAATATCTTTACGAATATCTTGAGACTCATGCAAAACCTAATTTTAAACCAACATCATACGACACTGAAAAAACTATTATCGAAGCCCGAATTATTCCGGCACTCGGCAAAGTAAAACTGCAGGCACTTACCCCGCGTGCCATCAAAGGCTTTTATGCTGAACTCAGGAAGAAGTATTCAAAGGATTATGTGAAGAACATTCACGGAGTGCTGAAACGCGCGCTCAGGCTTGCATATACAGAATCGGGGTTACTGGCAGAAGACATCATGAGTAAGGTGTCCATGCGGAGCAAAGTAAATGCAAACGAACAAAAAGAAATGCAGTTCTGGACCATTGAAGAATTTACTCATTTTTTGCAATCCTCAAAGCATCATGTTCACTATATTGCTTTTTCATTAGCAATATACACTGGAATGCGGCGTGGTGAAATTCTGGGGCTCCGATGGAAAGATATTGATTTCGAGAAGAAAGAGCTTAAGGTTATTCAAACAGCAAATTGGACGCGGGATGGATTAGTGATCCAGCGTCCCAAGACAAATGATTCGATCCGGCGGGTCAAGCTCTTCCAGAATATCATTGATGATCTTCTTGAACGCCAAGCACAAGTCGAAGCGTACAAGAAGGAGTATGGAGAAGCCTACGAGGACAATGATCTGGTGTGCTGCTATCCTGGGGGTGGATACGTTAAGCCAAAACGTCTCACCGAAGGAATGGACGTTCTGATCCGCAAGGCCGGGGTTAAGAAGATCCGGTTCCACGATCAGCGTCATACGCATGCGTCATTCCTTCTGGCCATTGGGATCAATCCAAAGGTAGCTGCCGAACGGCTGGGTATGACTCCAGCGATGTTCAATGAGAGGTACTCACATCTGCTCCCGATCATGCAGGAAGAAGCCGTTGACAGAATTGAAAATGAACTCAATAAATTCGCAGAAAAACAGCTTGAAACTGTAGAATAAAAATCTTCGTTAGCAAATCCGTTAGCAAGCTAAAAAATACGGCCTTTCCCCGCTCGAGTATATTCACTCCTACAGGCCTACATACAGCAAAAAACCCTTACAAAGTAAGGGTTTGAGTGAAGTGGGCCCTACAGGACTCGAACCTGTGACCAATCGGTTATGAGCCGACCGCTCTAACCAACTGAGCTAAGGGCCCGGACTAGGATATCCGTATTATACAAGTGCTGTCCGGTGTAATAAGGTAATTGCGGGGGCAGGATTTGAACCTGCGGCCTTCGGGTTATGAGCCCGACGAGCTACCGGGCTGCTCCACCCCGCGTCAGTTAATAATTATTTAAACAGCGACAATAGATAATATACAATATAGCCATGGATAAAGTCAAGGATGATTTTGCTTTTTCTGGCTAAGGCAGAAAACGCACACCATAACGCCCCTTGCGCGAACGGTATATTTCGACAAAACGCGGATCATGATACCCATAGATCCAGCCGTCCTGCTCCAGTCTTTTGGCAAGGCAGCCCGCTTGAAATCTGGTCCTGAACAGCTTGGCAAAATAGATCCAATTCATCATGCCCTCTTCTCCTTCATCGCAATAATATATGTCCCGGTGCTATTTATCATGCCCAGTTTTGCAAGAAAATTAGTGTATTGCTCTACGGAGCGGATGGAAATTTCTGCACGTATGCTTAGATGACTGGTTGAAGAAACGCCGGCATGGAGCAGATTACTATGGGTATGGAGTATAACAAATGAGTTGAGAACAGGAAGAGAGTGCGCAGCTAATTAGGGGCTGTGGAAATTGGAGATACTGAGCAGTTGAGGGGAAGCAGTTGGATTTTGTACACCTGCTTAGGCGGAAATCGCCTTTTCCAAGGAAATAAGTGGATTTAGGTCATCTAATTCTGGCGGTATTTGCGTTACTATACATTTCGGGTCTCAACAAGTGTATTATTTCCAACTATAGTCTCCAGATGTGTGCTAAGCCATTGAATAGATGCTGTTTTTCCACTTCTTTCCCGGGAGCTTCCACTTATTAGTTCAGTAGCCTACAAGTTAGCCAGCCTATAAGCTGGCTGGAGTTGAGCGTACGCTCTAAGCCAAGCCCAAAACTAAATATATGCACTAAAAAAAGCCCAGCCCCCGGCAAAGGGGGACAAAGCTTCTTCTAGGCATTCTCTAGGCATTCTCTAGGCATTCTCTAGGCATCCTCTAGGCATCCTCTAGGCTCTGCGCTCAACGTATTCTCTACGTACCCTCTACTCATTTCCTGCGTCTTTTCCTAGCCCCTACACGCCGAAGGCGGCAGGGTCCTTGCGCCAGGATTGCAGCAGCGCTACATCGCTCTCCGCGATCTTGCCTTGGGCCAGCGCCACATTAATCAGTGTGCTGTAGTTGGACAGGCTCTGGAGCGGAAGCTGTGCAGCGGCGAAGGCTTCTACGGCGCGGTCCAGCTCGTAACTGAAGATGGCCAGCACGGCCAGCGGAAGGCCGCCTGCTTCTTGTACGGCTTGCGCGGCCTTGATGGAGCTGCCGCCGGTGGAGATCAGGTCCTCGATCACAACGACCTTCTGGCCGGGCGTGATCAGTCCTTCGATCTGGTTCTGCTTGCCGTGGCCCTTGGCTTTGTCCCGGATGTAAGCCATCGGGAGACCGAGCTTATCGGCCACCCAGGCCGCATGCGGGATACCGGCGGTTGCTGTCCCGGCAATCACCTCTGCGTCCGGGTAGCTGGTTCTGATCAGCTCTGCGAAGGCCTCCGCAATGTAATTGCGGACTGCCGGGAAGGCCATGGTCAGACGGTTGTCGCAATAGATCGGCGATTTGATGCCGGAGGTCCAGGTGAACGGCTCCTGCGGGCGCAGGGCTACGGCTCCGATCTCCAGCAGATGACTTGCGACCTGTTCACTTCGATTCTCTAATTTGCTCATGCTTGGCTCATCTCCTCAATAATAGATAGTGCTGCCGCACGCGGGTCTGCCGCGGCTGTAATTGGCCGGCCCACTACCAGGTAGTGGCTGCCTTGGCGGATAGCCTGTCCAGGAGTCATGACCCGGGACTGGTCGTCCAGGGACGCCCCGGCGGGCCGGATGCCCGGGGTAACTGTACGGAACTCCGGTCCGCACGCTTCAGCAATCACCACGGATTCCTGCGGGGATGCTACGACTCCATGCAAGCCTGCTTCTGCAGCAAGCTTGGCATAACGCACCACTGCATCGGTCACTGTTCCAGCTATGCCGATTTCGCGGTTCATCACTTCCTGGCTGGTGCTGGTAAGCTGGGTTACTGCAATGATCAGTGGCATATGCAGTGCTGGCTGAAGGCTGACGGCCTTCGCCGCCCCTTCCACCGCTGCAGCCATCATGGCAGCTCCTCCGGCAGCATGTACATTGAACATATCCACGCCGAGCTGGGTCAAGCTCTCCGCCCCGCCCCGTACGGTGTTGGGGATATCGTGCATTTTAACATCGAGGAATACCGAATATCCGCGCTCCTTCAGTTCCCGGATGAAATCAGGTCCGGCTGCATAGAACAGCTGCATTCCCACCTTCATATAACAGGGAATGCCTTCGAGCTGTTCGATCAGCGCCCGCGCCTGGTCTGCATTCGGATAATCCAAGGCGACCATCAGGCGTCCGGCCATTTCATTCCACTTCTCAATCTGTCCGACATTCTCGTGTCCGTGCTGCTGCTCTGCTGCTGTCCGTTCCATGCGCCAACCTTCTTTCTTAGTTATCGTATCCATCGCCCCCCTGCATGAAGGTCCCGGGCATAGGGGAACGGTCTGCGCTAACGCAAACCGTTCCTGTAGCAGCCTGTTACAGCTGCCTCACCCTCTATCTTATTGTCCGACAAAAGCAGGCATCGACTGGGACGAGAAGTTAATCGTCTGCAGCATTCTCAGCAGTGCCGTTACCGTATCGAGCGAGGTCATACATACGACGCCGTTCTCTACCGCTTCACGGCGGATGCGGAATCCGTCACGCTCAGGCGTTTTGCCCTTGGTCAGTGTATTGAAGACGAAGTTCGCTTGACCGCCGCGGATCAGATCCAGAATGGTCGGCTCACCCTCATCCAGCTTGTTAACATTCATGACGTTCAGCCCGGCCTGCTCCAGCGCCGCTGCTGTTCCGCCGGTGGCGATGATTTTGTAGCCCATGGCATGGAAGCCCTTCATCAGCTCAACCGCTTCAGCCTTGTCTTTGTCCGCTACAGTTACAATGATTGCCCCGGTAGCCGGGATCTTCATGCCTGCGCCGATCAGGCCCTTGTAGAGCGCCTTGGCATACAGCTTATCGCGGCCCATGACCTCACCGGTGGATTTCATCTCCGGTCCGAGCGTAGGCTCGACTCTGCGCAGCTTGGCAAAAGAGAACACCGGCACTTTGACCGACACATAGTCGCTCTCCGGCCATAACCCTTCAGTATACCCGTCTTCCTTCAGCTTGCCGCCAAGAATGATCTTGGTCGCCAGGTTCGCCATCGGAATACCGGTCACCTTGCTCAGGAACGGAACCGTACGCGAGGAGCGCGGGTTAACCTCAATGACATACACTTCATTCTGATAAATGACGAACTGGATGTTGACCAGTCCGATGGTCTTCAGTTCCTTGGCGATCTTGATCGTGATCTCGGCAATCTTCTGCTTCAGACCTTCATCCAGATATTGCGGCGGGTAGACAGCGATGGAGTCGCCGGAGTGAACCCCTGCGCGTTCCACATGCTCCATGATGCCCGGAATGACAACCGTCTCTCCGTCGCAGATGGCGTCCACTTCCACTTCCTTACCCAGCATATAGCGGTCGATCAGCACCGGATGCTCCGGATTCACTTTTACCGCTTCAACCATGTAGCTTAGCAGCTCTGTGTCGTTGTAGACAATCTCCATGGCGCGTCCGCCCAGGACATACGATGGACGAACCAGCACCGGATAACCGAGTGATTGCGCGGTTTCGACAGCCTCATCAATGTTGATTACGGTCTTGCCTTTAGGTTGTGCGATATCCAGACGGGCCAGCAGCGCTTCGAACTTCTTACGGTTCTCGGCTTCATCGATGCTCGCAAGGCTGGTACCCAGAATGTTCACGCCCGCAGCAGCAAGCGGTGCAGCCAGGTTAATCGCGGTCTGTCCGCCGAACTGTACGATGACTCCGATCGGATTCTCCTGGGCAATCACGTTCATGACATCCTCGAAGAACAGCGGCTCAAAGTACAGGCGGTCCGAGGTATTGAAATCCGTCGATACAGTCTCTGGATTGTTATTGATAATTACAGCTTCGTAGCCAGCCTTCTGTATGGCCCATACCGCATGTACCGTGGAGTAGTCGAACTCAATTCCCTGGCCGATACGGATCGGACCGGAACCGAGTACAATGACCTTCTGCTTATCGGAATGAATGACCTCATTCTCGGTCTCATAGGTGGAGTAATAGTATGGCGTTGAAGCCTCAAATTCTGCGGCGCAGGTATCGACCATTTTGAAGACCGGAACCAGCCCTTGCTGCAGACGCAGCACACGCACTTCCGCCTCCTTGGTGAATGCCCCGCCTGGACGGCCTTCGGCACGGATCTCGGCAATCGCCCGGTCGGTGAAGCCCTTACGCTTGGCCTGATACAGCGTATCAGCAGATAAAGTCTCTTCGGCACGGATCTCGTCCTCGAAGCTCACGAGCCCTTCGATCTTGGAGAGGAACCACCAGTCCACATTCGTAATATCCTGAATCTCCTGCAGCTCGTACCCGCGGCGGAAGGCTTCAGCGATCAGGAACAGGCGTTCATCATCCGGCTTGGCAAGTCTATAGCGCAGCACACTCTCTTCCAGCAGCTCGGCTCCCGGCAAGCGGAAACGGTGCACACCGATCTCAAGCGAACGGATGGCCTTATGAATCGACTCTTCAAAGGTTCGGCCGATCGCCATCACCTCACCGGTGGCCTTCATCTGTGTACCCAGCTTGCGGTTCGCCGAAGTGAACTTGTCGAACGGCCAGCGCGGGATTTTGCTGACGATATAGTCCAGTGTAGGCTCGAAGCAGGCATACGTCTGGCCGGTTACCGGATTGACGATTTCATCCAGTGTATAGCCGAGGGCAATCTTGGCTGCCATCTTGGCAATAGGATAACCGGTCGCCTTCGACGCGAGCGCCGAGGAGCGGCTTACACGCGGGTTCACTTCAATGACATAATACTGGTAGCTCTGCGGGTCCAGCGCGAACTGAACGTTACAGCCGCCTTCAATATTCAGCGCACGGATAATCTTCAGGGAAGCACTGCGCAGCATCTGATATTCACGGTCGGACAGCGTCTGGCTCGGTGCCACTACGATACTGTCGCCCGTATGTACGCCCACCGGATCAAAGTTCTCCATGTTGCAGACTACGATACAGTTGTCGTTCGCATCACGCATAACCTCATATTCGACTTCCTTCATACCGGCGATGCTCTTCTCGACCAGACATTGGCCGATCGGGCTGTAACGGATACCCGCCTTAACAGTCTCGCGCAGCTCTTCTTCGTTGTCGCAGATCCCGCCCCCCGTTCCGCCCAACGTGTAGGCAGGACGAACAATCAGCGGATAGCCGATTCCTGCCGCGAAGCCCAGAGCTTCTTCCACACTGGTAATAATCGCACTTTCCGGCACCGGCTGATCCAGCTCGCGCATCAGCTCGCGGAACAAATCGCGGTCCTCCGCTTTCTCGATGGACTCAAGCTGTGTACCCAGCAGCTTCACTTTCTCTTGCTCTAGGACTCCAGCACGGGCCAGTTCTACAGCCATGTTCAGGCCGGTCTGTCCACCGAGTGTCGGCAGCAGCCCGTCCGGACGCTCCTGACGGATAATGCCAGTCACGAATTCCAGCGTGATCGGCTCGATGTATACTTTGTCAGCCATATTGGTATCGGTCATAATCGTCGCCGGGTTGCTGTTGATCAGCACAACCTCGACGCCTTCTTCCTTAAGGGCCTGGCAGGCCTGCGTGCCAGCATAGTCGAATTCGGCAGCTTGGCCGATGACGATCGGGCCGGAGCCGATAACCAGAATTTTTTTGAGTTTGTTGTTCTTAGGCATGTTATAGAGCTCCTTTCACGGCTTCAAGCTGGGGTGCGGATGATTTCGGTGCCGTGATTCTGGCATTCGCTGCAAGCTGCGCCTGACGCGATCCGGCCGGCCGCTGTGCCTTGTGGTCTGCGATCAGCTGCAGGAAGCGGTCGAACAGATAACTGCTGTCATGCGGTCCCGGCGCCGCTTCCGGATGGTACTGCACCGAAAAAGCGGGGTAGCGGGTATGCTTCAGTCCTTCAACGGTCTTGTCATTGTTATTGATATGGGTAACTTCCAGGTCTGTACTGGCAATGGATTCCTCATTCACGGTGTATCCATGGTTCTGTGAGGTGATGAAGCAGCGTCCGCTCTCCAGCTCTTTCACCGGATGGTTTCCGCCGCGATGGCCGAACTTGAGCTTCTCGGTGTCGGCGCCGCAGGCCAGGGCGAACAGCTGGTGTCCCAGGCAAATGCCGAAAATCGGGTATTCGCCGAGCAGCTCGGAGATCGTCTGTACCGCATAAGGCACATCCTTAGGGTCTCCAGGGCCATTCGAGAGCTGAATCCCGTCAGGGTTCAGGCGGCGGATCTCGTCTGCGGTGACATCATGAGGGACAACCACCACATCACAGCCGCGGTTGTTCAGCTCGCGCAGAATACCGGTCTTCGCACCGTAATCGACCAGCACGATGCGTTCTTTGGTGCCCGGGCTGCTGTAGGCTGCTGTAGTTGAGGTACGTGCAACCTGATTGCGCAGCTCTTCAATGGTCGTGTCACCCATCATCTCCATCAATTCTTCCACACGCTTGTTAGAAGTAGTAAGGATCGCCTTCATGGTGCCGTAGTGGCGGATAATGCGGGTAAGCATACGGGTATCAATCTCGCTGATGCCGGGAATATCATATTCCTTCAGCAGATCGTCTACACTGTATTCAGCACGCCAGTTGCTGGGTACGGATTCGTGGCGCCGCACAACAAAGCCGTGTACAAAAGGGCGCACGGACTCGAAGTCATCACGGGTAATGCCGTAATTCCCGATCAGCGGATACGTCATGGTGACGATCTGGCCGCAGTATGAAGGGTCCGATAGTACCTCCTGATAGCCTGTAATTCCTGTGTTAAAAACAACCTCGCCCGTCTTCTCGCCTTCCGCGCCAAATGCGGTGCCTGTAAACAGTGTTCCGTCCTGAAGCAGCAATCTCGCCTGCATGCCTTCCACTCCTTCTTGTTTCTGTAGTCTGATTCTTATGTCACAGCCATGCAGCCGGGCTGCATGGGCTACTGCTTACTTCTGTTAAGCCTCACTCCATACGGCTCTGCCGTCTACCCAGGTCTTTACCGGCCAGCCCTTAAGCTTCCATCCGGTAAAAGGTGTATTGCGCCCCTTGCTAGCAAACGTAGCAGGATCTACTGCTTTCTCTTCATTCAAGTCAATCAGGGTCAGATCGGCAGGCGCCCCTACTGTAAGGCTGCCTGTATTCAGTCTGAACACCCGGGCCGGATCAGCGGTCATCCGCTGCACCAGCAGGGACAGATCCCATTTGCCTGTGGCCACAAAAGCGGTATACAGCAGCGGGAAGGCCGTCTCAAAGCCGACGATGCCAAACGGTGCAAGCTGCATGCCCTTGGCTTTCTCTTCCTCGCTGTGCGGGGCATGGTCGGTCACGATGATATCCAGCGTGCCGTCCAGCAGCCCTTCGATGCAGGCTTCGACGTCGCGGCGCGAGCGCAGCGGCGGGTTCATTTTCCAATTGGCGTCCATGCCGGGAATATCCTCCTCCGAGAGCAGCAGATGATGCGGACACACCTCGGCGGTCACCTTAATGCCGATTTGCTTCGCCTGGCGGATCAGCCGGACCGACTGCTCGGTGCTGACATGGCACACATGATAGTGGACGCCCGTTGCTTCAGACAGCAGAATGTCACGGCCTACATGAATGGCTTCCGATTCGTTCGGAATTCCCTTCAGACCATGCTTGTCGGCAAAAGTGCCTTCGGCTACAGGCGCTCCTTCCACCAGCGAGTTATCCTCACAGTGGGCAATGACCGGCATATCCAGTCCCTTCGCCAGCTTCATCGCATCCTTCATCATCTGCGCGCTCTGTACGCCTACACCGTCATCGGTGAAGCCGATCGCTCCCGCTTCCTTCAGTGCCGCAAAATCCGTCAGCTCGCGTCCCAGCTCATTCTTGGTAATGGCCGCATAAGGCAGCACCTTAACTAGTCCCGCTTCGCGCGCCTTATCCTTCACGAGCTGTACGATCTCTGCACTGTCTGTTACCGGGCGTGTATTCGGCATGCAGGCAATCGTTGTGAATCCGCCTTTGGCTGCCGAACGTGCGCCGGTCTCAATCGTTTCCTTATGCTCGAACCCCGGTTCGCGCAGATGTACGTGCATATCAATCAGTCCCGGAATCAGCAGCTTGCCTTCCGCTTCAACGGTCTCCCCGGCTTCCTCTACCGCCTCGGCGGCATCCTGAATCTTCGAGATAATACCGTCCTGCACAACAATATGCTTGCGCTCCAGCACGCCTTCTTCGTTCAGTACACTGGCATTTTTGATGATCACGGTTAGGATTCTCCTTTGTGCCTTCCGGCCGCAGCCGTAAGCTCTGTAGTTATTATATAATAAAAATTCACCTTTGTGTATATTTATTAATGCTCTTATGTGAGGTTTTTTCGGTTGGCGTTCTGCTGCGCTATTGCAGCGCCCGCTCCATAACAGCCATCCGTACCGGCACTCCGTTCGCCATCTGCGGGAAAATCCGGGACTGGCTGCTCTCCACCACTGCATCGTCGATCTCCACATTGCGGTTCACCGGCGCCGGGTGCATGATGATCGTTGCCGGGTCCAGCCTCGACGCCCGTTCCTCGGTCAAACCGAAGTGCTCCCGGTACTGCTCAGCTGATAAAATAATGCCCGAAGCATGCCGCTCCAGCTGCACTCTCAGCATCATGACCACATCCGCCTTCAGCGCTTCTTCCATAGATACATATGGAGCGTAGGCCGCAAGCTCAGGAGCCTGCATATTCGCCGGGGCGCAGAACTGCACGCTTGCCCCCATTTTGGTGAGTGCCCAGAGGTTGGACCGTGCTACCCGGCTGTGCATAATATCCCCGATAATCGAGACCTTCAGGCCCTTCAGTCCGCCAAAATGCTTGCGCATCGTGTACAGGTCCAGCAGCGCCTGGGTCGGATGCTCGTTGTTGCCGTCCCCTGCATTGATGAGTGGAATGCCTACCTTCTCGGCAAGCTGCTGCAGTACCCCAGCTGGCTTCAGCCGAACCACTCCGGCATCGATACCCATTGACTCCAGTGTGCGCACTGTATCGTAGATGGACTCGCCCTTCTCGACACTGGAGGCCGCAGCCGTGAAGTTTAGCACTTGCACACCCAGGCGTTTCTCGGCCATTTCGAAGGAAAAGCGGGTTCTTGTACTATTCTCGAAGAACATATTGGCAACAAAATGGGCTCTCAGCACCGGCGTGAGCTTCTCGCTCTGATGATCCCAGTAGGCTGTTCTGTCTAACAGCTGGTTAATCTCCGACTCCGCCAGCTCCTTCATCCCCAGCAGACTGCGTTCCTTCACCTTAGTTGCCGTCATCATTGTTATCGTTCCTCCCGGTTTGAAATAATGTACACTTCGTCCTTGCCGTCGTATTCGCTCAGGGACACTTCAATCTGCTCATGCCTGGAGGTGGGTACGTTCTTGCCGATATAGTCGGGGCGGATCGGCAGCTCCCGGTGGCCGCGGTCAGCCAGTACAGCCAGCTGGATCATCCGGGGCCGTCCGCAATCCATCAGCGCATCCATGGCCGCGCGGATCGTTCTTCCGGTGTACAGTACATCGTCGAACAGAATCACTTTCTTGTCCCGGGTGCCGCTCGAACCCGGAGGCAGGATCAGATTGCTGTTCACAACCGCCTTGTCCATCGCTTCCCGGTTGCCCCCGCCGCCTTCGCGGTCATCGCGGTAATGGGTAATGTCCAGCTCCCCATAAGGGATGTCCACACCCTCGATTTCCTTAATGCGCTCCGCGATCCGTTGAGCCAGGTAGATCCCCCGGGTCCGGATGCCGACCAGCAGGCAATTCTCGATACCCTTGTTTTTCTCCAAAATCTCATGTGCAATGCGTGAGAGTGCCCGGCGAATCGCCGTTTCGTCCATAATGACATTTTTTTCAGTAACCATCCTCTTTGCCATCCTCCTGCTTGATCGCCTGTTCAAGTTCCCCGGATAAACTAAAAACTCCTTGCCCAAAACAGGCAAGGAGTGAAATCCGCAGATTCAAAAAGATGGCGTGTCCGCGCGCAGAAAAAGGCCCTCCGTACTCCTACGGATTCCTTCTTTCATGACGCGAACCTCGATTCACGTTACCTTGCCAGCCTCACGGGACTGAATTAAAGGCGCTATTCAACTATAGGGAATTATGACAGATGGATGGGGGGATGTCAAATTTTCTGGGAAGTTGAAGGAAGGGCGGTTTAGGTGAAGGGCGCGGCTGCGGTGATTTTGGACTTTCGGTCGCTGTTGTCTCCAGATTGATTTGAATAAACCGCTTAGCGGATTAAATCCGGAGACAAAGGCGAACGCTGCCGCTCCTACAGTTCCAAAATCCCCTCCGCCGCTTCCACCTAAACGGTGAAAGAGATTTGTCATCCCCCCTTGGGGAGGGGGCAGAAGTGAAGAAGCACTATGGCGCTGCGCTGATCGTGCGGAATACACAACTGCGGAATGCAGGAATGCAGGAATTGCACTAATGGCCAAGACACCCATCAGCGGTAATATGCCAGCTCATTTAAAAAAAGTAACCGCCACAATCAAACTTAGTAACAACACGGGGATACCGTAGACAATCATGTATCCTATATATTTCACTGGTCCGGGAAGGCTGGTGAGATCAACTCGCCGAAAAGGCCCCCCGCCTTCGATCAGCTGCTGAGGCAGCAATTGTTCATCAATATAACCAGTACTGCCTTCAGCAATATCAGCTTTCTTATGGGTTTCAGCATATGCGGGTGTTGTTTTCATCCTTCTCTCTCCTAATGGAAAAATAATGTCGTACGAAATCCAATAGCCAAAAAGTCTGATTATCAGTTCTTATATTATACCATTTTTTTACACAGACGTTCTACCCTGATTTCGTTCCAACCCCTGCTCTGTTATGATAAAACTGGAATGGAACTGGAGGCGAATACAATCATGAACATGGAGTTTATTACTATAGAAGAATGGGATGAAGCGTGGTGGGGGCGGATGGAGCAGATCTATCATGAGGCTTTTCCGAGCGGGGCTAAGACTAAGGGGATTCTGCGCAGTATGCTGAACCGGAGAATTGGTTACTTACATGCGGGGGGCATCAGGGGGAGGTTGTTGCGATGGCTGTTACGGGTGTGGTGGGACAAGCTGCGGACAAGATCCTGATTATCGATTACCTGACGGTAGATAAAGCCTTGCGCGGGGAGGGTACGGGGACCTGGATGCTGGAGCAGATCAAAGCTTGGGCTGTGCAGGAACATGGCATCCGGGGAATCATCATCGAAGCGGAATCGGGGGCTACGGCGTCGCACAAGGAACGTATTCATTTCTGGGAGCGGAACGGGTTTGTCCTGACCTCCTATGTGCATCAATATAGAATGGTACCGGAGCCTTATCAGGCCATGATGCTGCCGCTGGGTGAACCGGGGAATGTGCCGGATGACGGTGAAGCGCTGTTTCGGTACATTAATGCTTTCCATCGGCTTGCTTACCGGAAAGGGTAGGCTGCACTGATGCTGCACTGATGCTTTACTGATGCTTTACTGATGCTCTAATGTTGCACATTATGCAGGATTTCTTCCGCTCACATGTGCTGCTGGGCCAATTGTTGCAGTTTTTGGTATCGCCAGCCTTGTAAAGGACGGTACCGTTTCAGCGAAAAATAAAAGCCGCCGCAGATTGTTCTGCAGCGGCTCCATTCAAACCAAAGCTTAAAATTCAAATTCAACGTCACTCAGACGTCTTTGGATTTCGGAGATAACACGCTTCTCCTCTTCTTCGCCCTTGGCGACGAAGGTCACGGAGAAACGCACGAATGCGCCGGCATCATCCCAAGGCACGGTGGAGATGAGCTTCTCGCGGATCAGGAACTGTGAGAAATCCTCGCCGGATTCGAAGCGGCGTCCGCCCTTAACACCTTTTGGTGCGGCTACATAGAGGAAGAAGGAGCCCTTCGGCTTCTCAGCCTTGAAGCCCAGGCTGTTCAGTGCATCCACCAGCATGTTGTGGCGGCGGGAGTATTTGGCGGCAATCGCTTCGGTAATCTCAGGATGAGAGAGACCGTAAGCGGCAGCTTTTTGAATGGCGATGAACTGGCCGGAATCATTGTTGTCCTTCACATCACTGAACGCCTTCACGATCAGCGGGTTGCCGGCCACGAAGCCGATTCTCCAGCCGGTCATATTGTAGGACTTGGACAGGGAGTGCAGCTCTACGCCGACATCCTTGGCACCAGGTACGGACAGGAAGCTCAGCGGCTTCACGCCGTCATACGTCAATGCAGCATAAGGAGCGTCATGGATGACGACTACATCATATTTTTTGGCCCAGGCTACGACTTCGCTGAAGAATTCAGGTGTCGCACTTGCACCGGTAGGGTTGTTTGGATAGTTGAGGTAGAGCAGCTTCGCCTTACGGGCAACCTCTTCAGGAATGGAGTTCAGGTCAGGCAGGAAGTTGTTCTCCTTCTTCAGCTCCACAGAGTAGACTTGTCCTCCCAGATACTTGGTATGGGTGCCCAGCACCGGATAGCCCGGAATGGTCATGATCGTGATATCGCCCGGATTAATGAATACGGATGGCAGCATAGCCAGCGCAGGCTTCGAGCCGATGGAATGCACGATTTCTGTTACAGGGTCAATTCCGTCCACCTGAAAAGCTTCCTTAAGATACACAGCCGCAGCCGCCTTGAATTCAGGAATACCGTTATCGGAGTAGCCGCGGTTCTCTTCCTTGGCCGCTTCCAGCGCAAGTCTTGCCACAATGCCTTCATCTGCCATTTCGTCCGGCTCACCGACGCCCATGTCGATCAGTTCAATGTCCGGAAAATCCTGCTTCGCCGAGGCTTTGGCGCGTTTGATTTTCTCAAATTTGTAGATGGAGGTGTCCTTGCCGTATCCTTCGCCGCCGATGCGGTCTGCAAAATTCGTCTGAATGAATGTAGTCTGATATTGTTCAATACTCATAATCTTCTACTCATCTCCTGGGCCTATGTTGTGAATCTATATAAGCTGAACTTAAGAATGGAGCAAGATGGATTCTTAAGTTCACTCTGTTATGCTCTTAATATGACGCAAATCCGGCCGGTGTACCATGGATTTATAATCTATTGATTTGTACTTATCTGCTGCGCAGCGTAAATAGAAGCTCTTCCATATCCGCCGGAATCGGCGCACTGAACTCCTTGTACTCGCCTGTAGAAGGATGTACAAATCCGAGCACTGCTGCATGCAGGGCTTGTCCGTTCATGGTAGTGCCCTTGCTGCGCCCGTAGATCGGATCACCCACCAGCGGATGGCCGATGAACTTCATGTGAACACGGATCTGATGTGTGCGCCCTGTCTCAAGCTGAAGCTCCAGCAGTGTACAGTCACCAAACCGCTCCAGCACGGTAAAATGCGTTACGGAGCGTTTGCTGTTCTTCTCGGTTACGGTATACAGCTTGCGGTCATGCGGATCACGGCCGATCGGAGCATCCACGGTTCCCTTGTCATGGGACAGATTGCCGTGCACTACTGCAATATAGCGACGGGTCACGCTGTGCTCCTTAAGCTGGGCGGACAGCGAAGCATGACTGGCGTCATTCTTGGCCGCCATAATCAGACCGGAGGTATCCTTGTCAATCCGGTGGACAATGCCTGGACGAATCTCGCCGTTAATGCCGGACAGGTCCTTGCAATGATACATCAGCGCATTGACCAGGGTGCCGGAGGGATGTCCCACTGCCGGATGCACTACCATGCCGCGTACCTTGTTCACTACAATCACATCGCTGTCTTCATAAGCCACTTCAATCGGAATATCCTGTGCGATCAAGTCCGTAACCTCGGGTTCGGGCACCGTAACGGTTACCTTATCGCCTTCATTCAGCTTGTAGTTGGCTTTGACCGGCGCGCCGTTGACCACGACATGGCCGCTGCTGATCCATAGCTGAACCTGGGAGCGCGAGATCTCGTCTTCCATGGCCTCCGTAACGTATTTATCAATCCGCTCCCGCGCATTGCCCTCGGCAACGATCCATTCGGTGACGTCTCTTTCTTCCTCGAGGGCGCCAGAATCCGCCAGCTCTTTGACGTCTTTGTTCAAATCATTCATTCCCTTCTTTGACTTCCTGTGATTCCTTCACCTCGGTGACTTCCTGTTCGCCCTTCACTTCCAGCAGCGTGTCCAGAATAATCAGACCCACCCCGACCACGATACAGGAGTCGGCCACGTTGAAGATCGGGAACGTATAGCTTCCGAAATTGAACATGAGGAAATCCACAACCTCACCGTTAAGAATCCGGTCCAGGAAGTTGCCGACTGCTCCGCCAAGGACAAGCGCCAGCGCGGTAGGCAGCAGCTTGCGGGTCTTGCGGGCCTTGTTCAGGTACCAGACGATTCCGCATACAACGATTACTGTAATCACAATGAAGAACCACTGCTGCCCCTCCAGAATTCCGAAGGCGGCTCCACGATTGCGGTGCGACGTAATAATGAAGAAATCCTTGATTACCGGTATTTGCTCTGCGAGCTCCAGCCGGGTGGCAATCAGATATTTGGTACCCTGGTCAATCAGAAATACAATTAGCGCAATCAGAAAGTACACCACAGAAGTTGTCACTCCGTTCTTATTTTTCCCGCGGCTTCGCGGTACGAATACTGTATAAAGACTTGTATATTGTAGCACAGGCCTCAAGAACCCGTCTATTGCATGACCAGGTAAACCGGTTAAGGCAGGGCACTATTTGCCAGCGCTAAAAAAGGGCCCCGGAGGCCAAGCTATCCGTACAAGCGGAAACGGCTTTGCTGACCTTTTAAAGGAAGGTACCGTCTCAGCGATTAGCTACCGAAAGGAGCTCACAGCAATGAGCCATCTGACACCACAGCAGCTCTCCGGGCTGCGTACTGCTCTCCTGCAGCAGCAGGAGGATATTAAGCACAGGTTGAGCAACAGCGAACAATATGGACTACAGGAGGCTATGCGCGACAACACCGGAGAGCTGTCCGAAATCGACAACCATCCCGGCGATGCCGCCACAGAGCTGTATAACCGTTCCATGGATATCTCCCTGCTGGAGCGCGATGAGCATGAACTGGACGATATTGAATCCGCCCTGCGGGCGATGGACGAAGGAACCTACGGCATCTGTATCGCCAGCGGCGAACCGATTCCTTATGAACGCCTGGCCGCCCTTCCCTCCACCCGCTACACGAAAGAGCATGCTCCCCGCCAGAGCGCTCCTTTCACCCGTCCGGCCGAGGAGGAGCTGCTGTCCCCGCCGTTTGGCCGCACCAGTCTGGATGAGCGGGATGACCAGAACGGCTCGGGTGGCGAGGATGCCTGGCAGATCGTGGAGAGCTGGGGCAATTCGGATTCCCCTGCGATGGCTGAAGGCAGCAACATCGGCTCCTACAATGATATGGAGATCGAAGCGGACGAAACCGAGGGCTTCGTGGAGCCCTGGGAGAATTTCGTGGCCACCGACATTTCCGGCAATCATCTGATGATTATCAAGGGCAACAGCTACCGCCATTACATGGATGACGAGGAAGGCGACTACCTGCTGGACCCGACTCGAAAAGGAGGTTCCACTTCCTACTAATCGCAAGGCCCCACCATTGTGGGGTTCTTTCAGGTTCAGCTGCAATCAGAAGGTCTTCAGCTCCAGCTGATGCTGGACAATCCGCACAATGTCCGCGATATAGTCGCCGATAATCGGCAGATTGAGCGCACCCAACACCTGAAGCACATAAATAATCGTCGCTGCAAAAAAAGTGAATCCTAGCGCAATCCCCAGCCCCCTGGCTACTCCGGAGAGGATGTTCAGCCAGATCAGCCGAAAGGGGGAATACAGGAGCTCGGTATATTCCGAGATCCGTGACTTCTCCATCTGCTGGGCCAGACTCGTGGTCATCCGGTACAGGGCGTTCAGCTTCTCTTCCGGGGGAAGATCGGCCGGGTCAACGGCTGCTGTGACAGCCACTTTAGGCTTAGGCTGGGAAGAAGTGGCCGGCTGACTTTTCTCAGGATATTCTGTGCCCGGATCTGTCTTGCCCGATGGTTGGCCTGCTTCAGAATGCGAGGGCTGCTTCTCATGCGGCGCGTCCACCCTGTTATTCCCCCTGTCCGTAGTTCTGATCGAAATTCTGCCCGGCTCTTCCGGCTGCTTCGGCTGCTCTGCAGGAATCTTCCTGTTGTTCCTTCCACCCATGCCCCTGCACCTCCTGGTTGTCTATACGCCGCAAAACAAACGAGCCCGGTCGAAGAGAATTCTCTCTTCAAGCACAGGGCTCGTCATTTGCATTCTAACCCGCGGAAACTTTTCCTTTGCGGCTAGTATGTGCCATATAGGGACAAGTAATGCAGGAGATGCGCGGCCGCTCTGGAGTTAAGCGCCGATATGAATACCGATGCTCTTGCCGCCGGCATCCACTGTCTCATAGGTATAATCTCCGTCAAAATCCACCGTAGTAACCAGTACATTCTCACGCAGCACATGCTCGAATGCAGTCACCGCCGCCTTCAGCTCGTCATCGACATGCAGGGTCAGGGCAATCCGCTTGTCGATCGGCAGATCCAGACGTTTGCGGTAATCCTGCACCGCACGTACGACTTCGCGTACCCAGCCTTCCTGTACCAGCTCCGGCGTGATTTCTGTGTTCAGGGCCACAGTCAGTCCATAGCCGGAAGCGGAGGCAAAGCCTGGTTTGGCCTGCTTCTCAACCAGCAGCTCCTCGGACGTAATCTGCAGCTCTTCTCCGTCCGGTGACACAATGGCGATAACGCCTTCTTGTACCGCTTTGCGGGTAGCGTCACTGTCCATCGCTTTGAGGAAGCCTTGCAGGAAGCCGACGCTCTTGCCGTATTTCTTGCCTGCCACCTTCAGGTTCAGCTTCAGGGTGAAGTCTACGAAGCCGCTGTCGCTGTGCTCGATGACGATATTTTTGACGTTGATCTCTTCTTTGATCAGCTCTTCATAATCCGCCACGTTGAAGTTGTCCGGTGTGGATGCAATCAGCTCGGACAACGGCTGCCGGTTCTTGATGCCGCTCTCGTTGCGGACGTTACGGGCCAGCTCGACGATGCCGCGGGCGTACTCCATATCTTTTTCCAGAGCCAGGTCAATCAGGTTCTCGTCCGCTGCCGGATAGTCTGCCAAATGTACACTCTCCCCGCCGCCCAGGTTCGTGAAGATATCCTCGGACAGCATCGGAGTGAATGGAGCCATCAGCTTGGCTGTGGTCAGCAGAACATGCGTAAGGGTACGGTAAGCATCCAGCTTCTCTTCGCCCAGCCCGCTGCCCCAGAACCGGTCACGGGAACGGCGGATGTACCAGTTGCTCAGCTCATCCACAAAGTTCTCAATCGCCTTTGAGGTGTTCACGAAGTCATTCACGGCCAGCCCTTTATCCACCAGCACGATCAGGCTGTTCAGACGGGACAGCATCCAGCGGTCGAGCTTATGCTCAGACACCTTGAACGGGTGATCCGCAGGATCATAGCCGTCGATTCCGGCATACAGCGTAAGGAAAGCATGCGTGTTCACCAGAGTGTCCACTACCTTGGACTTCGTCTCCCCGACCAGACCGCGCGAGAAGCGCTTGTTGTTCCACGGCGCACTGTCAGACAGAATGGCCCAGCGGAAGGCATCCGTGCCGTATTCGTTCATGATTTCCCATGGGTCGATGACATTGCCTTTGGATTTGGACATCTTCTGGCCGTTCTCATCGAAAATATGGCCGTGGGCGATAACCGCTTTGTACGGCGCCTTGCCAGTGAACAGGGTCGATACAGCCAGCAGGCTGTAGAACCAGCCGCGCGTCTGGTCGATCCCTTCACAGATCATATCCGCCGGATACTGGTCCTCGAACCGGTCTTGATTCTCGAACGGGTAATGACTCTGGGCGAATGGCATCGAGCCGCTATCGAACCAGACGTCGATCACTTCCGGGGTGCGGACCATGATGCCGCCTTCGCTGAACGGGCTGCGCAGCTGGATATTATCCACGTACGGCTTATGCAGCTCGATATCCTCGGCGACCTCGCCGATCGCCATCGCTCTCAGCTCGGCGATGCTGTGCGGCGCGAATTCCTTGCCGGTATCCTGGCAGACCCATACGTTAAGCGGCGTACCCCAGTAGCGGTTGCGGCTGATATTCCAGTCCACCAGCTCCTCCAGGAACTTGCCGAAGCGCCCTTCGCGCACATGGTCCGGGTACCAGTCCACACTGTTATTGTTGGCAATCAGCTGATCCTTGATCGCTGTCGTCTGGATGAACCAGCTGTCTGTTGCGTAATAGAGCAGCGGAGTGTCGCAGCGCCAGCAGAACGGATAGCTGTGCTCATACTTCTCTTTGTGGTAGAGTAATCCGCGTTCAGACAGCACCTTCACGATATCCAGGTCACAGTCCTTCACGAACCGTCCGGCAAAATCACTCACTACATCCGTGTATTTCCCGGAAGCATCCACTACATTGACGAAGCTGATCCCATTCTCGCGGCAGCTCTTATAGTCGTCTTCCCCGTGTGCCGGAGCCATATGTACGATCCCGGTACCACTTGAATCCGTTACAAAAGAGGCTCCGACGATCACATTATGCTTCTCCGCCTTGATATAACCGAACGGCGGCGTATAGCTCTGGCCGATAAAGTCAGCGCCAGTGTGTGTAGACAGGATGGTGTACTCGCCTTTCAGCACTTCGTCCACCAGGTTCTTCGCCAGTACATACACGCCGTCTTCCTGCTGCGCACGCACATATTCCATAGCCGGATTCATCGCCAGCGCCATATGCGCCGGAAGCGTCCAAGGCGTAGTCGTCCAGGCGAGCACATAGTCGCCGCTGCCGTCCAGCTTGAACTTGGCGGTGGCACTCAGATCCTTAACGGTCTTATACCCCTGGGCAACTTCATGGGAGCTGAGGGTCGTCTGGCAGCTCGGACAATAAGGGCTAACGCGGTGCCCCCGGTACATCAGGCCTTTCTCATGAACCGTAGCCAGGATGTTCCACACGCTCTCGATATACGTATTGTCCAGCGTTACATACGGATGATCCAGATCCGTCCAGTAGCCGATCGCTTCTGTGAATTCCCGCCACTGCTTCTCATAGCCGAATACACTTTCCTTACATTCCTTGATGAACTTCTCGACGCCGTATTCTTCGATATCCTGCTTGCCGGAGATGCCGAGTTTCTTCTGCACCCCGAGCTCTACCGGCAGGCCGTGCGTATCCCAGCCCGCTTTGCGGATGACGCGGAAGCCCTTCATGGTCTGGTAGCGGCCGATAAAATCCTTGATGACCCGGCCCAGCACATGCCCGATATGCGGCACTCCGTTCGCCGTCGGCGGCCCTTCATAGAACACATAGTTCGGGCGTCCCTCGCGGTTCTCCATCGAGCGGCGGAACGTGTCCTCCTCGCTCCACTTTTTCAAGATCCGGACATCTCTGGCCCGGGCTTTTTCTTTGACATCTACCTTATGCATGATGGTCAATCCCTTCGTTTAGTCTTAAACTTTATCGGATATCATCCGAGCCTTCTTCTTCTTAAAAGATTTTAAAACTTTAAAGCTTTTCGATCCCTCCCAAACCCTCCCTTCGCCAAGCCCGAAATAAATGCATCGCGCGAGGAGCAGGGTCAGTGGACGGGAAGGATTACTTCGACGGGGTCCTCGGCCCTTCTTAGGCTGCCCTGACGGGTACGCCTGCGGGGCCTTAACTACACTAGGGCACCCCCGGGCTGCCGCCCGGGGGGCTTGCCGTTGGCTCTTGGGCCACCCGGCCCGCGAACCCGGAGGGCAGCACTGGACGGGGGCTTGCCGTTAGCTCTTGGGCCACCCGGCCTGCGAACCCGGAGGGCAGCACTGGACGGGGAGCTTGCCGTTGACTCTTGGGCCACCCGGCCCGCGATCCCGGAGGGCAGCTACTTGGACGGGGGCTTGCCGTTCATTCTTGGGCCACCCGGCCCGCGAACCCGGAGGGCAGCACTGGTCGGGCTGGGCCCGGGGCGCTGTTAAGGCACCGCAGGCGTACCCGATAGGGGAGCCTAAGAAGGGCCGGTCCTTCCGCCAACAGAGTCCATTCCCTTCCGCCCACGCCACTCTTTCCACGGAGCACTTGTTGCGGGTGTCCAGAGGGCGGCCAGCCCTTGGGGTCCCCCTTGTAAGGGGGATTTAGGGGGATCTAAGTCGATTTAGGGGGATGCCCACCACACAAATAAACGCCGCCCCGCCCCCAAAGGGGCGAGACGACGCTCGCGATACCACCCTAATTTGCACTGCACGCACATCCTAAGGGTGTGGATTCAGTACAATCTCAGTCCGCAGGCAATAAACAACCTGGCGGGTCCGGGATAACGTCCGGCAGACGGCGGAGCCTACGCACGTATACACGCTTCAGCTTAGCTTCTAGGGGAGGATCTTCGGGTAAGGCGTGAACGATCGGCTCGCAGCAAGCACCGACTCTCTGGAGAACGTTACCTTATCTTACTTATCCCGTCATCGAATTTAGATTCAATGGATACAGATATGTTCTAGTTATAGACGTTTTCGCCCCAATTGTCAAGGCGGATTACAGCAGCAGGTCCCAGCTCAGCGGGGTTCCGGCGGGCAAATCGGTTCTGAGGCGTTTGCCGATAAGCAGATCATAATATTTGGGCGCAAGGCCGTAACCGGGGCGGATGACTTTGATGTTATCCGCAGTAAGCAGGTCTCCGGCCTTGATATCCTTGGAGGTATAGATGGACCGTCTGAATTGCAGAGATTTCTCTTCTTCGGGAGTCGGACCGATGGAGACGCCGCCGAGTGCTCTCCAGGCCGTATCTGTCTCCCGGACCAGGGAAGCGAATTCTGCCGGCTCCAGGGAGAATGCAGCATCCACCCCGCCTTCCGCACGATTGAGGGTGAAGTGCTTTTCAATCACTGTACTGCCCAGCGCCACGCTTGCTACTGCTGCCCCTACACCAAGGGTATGGTCGGACAGGCCCACCTGAGCACGAAAGACATCACGCAGATACGGAATGGTATTGAGGTTGGTATTCTCAGGCGAAGCCGGATAGCTGCTGGTGCATTTGAGCAGTATAAATTCCCGGCAGCCAGCCGCAGTTATGGTACGGACAGCCTGTTCAATATCGCCGAGCGAGGCCATCCCGGTGGAAATAATCATCGGCTTCCCTTTGGAGGCCACCTTCCGCAATAAGGGAATATCATTATTTTCAAAGGAAGCGATCTTGTAGCAATCAACGCCGAGCGTCTCCAGGAATTCGAGCGAGGACTCATCGAACGGGGTGCTGAACGGAATCATCCCGAGTGCCCTGCAGGAAGCAAAGATAGGCTCATGCCATTCCCAGGGCGTATATGCCTCAGCATACAGTTCATACAGCGATTTTCCCTTCCATAGTCCGTTCGATTCCCCAATCATGAAATCCTTATTCTGCAGATTAAGCGTCATGGTGTCCGGCGTATAGGTCTGGATTTTGAACGCATGTGCGCCAGCCCGGGCGGCGGCCTTAACGATTTCGAGCGCACGGTCCAGGGACTTATTATGATTACCGGACATCTCCGCGATGACAAAAGGCGGATGCCCGCTGCCGATGGTGCGGTTACCGATCCTGATTTCCTTCATGGCCTGTCGTTGCCTCCTCTGTCAGCCGCAGCCTGTGCTTCTCCCATTGCTCCCGGAACAGGGCCATCAAGACCACATCCACAGGCTGATGTTTTCTGATCCGTTGCCTGCCTAGCCTGCCTTCCTCTACGAAGCCTAGTTTGCGGTGATAGGACAAGCTCCGCTGATTGAAATCCAGGATTTGCGCGCATACCTTACTTAGCTGCTCTACCTGGAAAATATGCCCCAGCGCCAAGATTCCCATCATGGTACCGGAGCCGGGGGGACAGCTCTTGTCCCCTATATAAAAGCCCCATTCACAGGTCTTGTGGACCCTGTCGATCTGCGAGAACTGCACGAAGCCCACCGGTGTGTCCAGATAGTAACAGATTCGGACCACCCGGCTGGTATCCTCCGCTATGGCATGCATCCAGCTAAGATGTTCTTGAAGCGAAATGATCCCGTCATGATTCATATAGGGCCGGATGTGATCGGCATTGCGCCATTCCCATATTAGCCGTCTATGCTCCTGGCTCAGCTTCTCAAGCCTGTAGTCCCTTAGGTCTGCCATAGTCGCCTCCTATAATTCTGTCTATGACCTCATCCCATTTATCCTCGCCCATCAGGCGGAGTGCCTGCTCCGACATGGCCCGTACCGTCGCCGGGTCAGCCAGCATAGCCTTAATCCCCTGCTCAATTGCTTGGGCGGTCACCGCATTACTCTTCCCCAGGCTTAATGCAGCCCCCTGCGTATGGACCAAGGCTGTGATCTCCCGCTGATTATCCGCCGTAATAATGCACAGCGAAGGGAGGCCTAGGTAACAGCGTTCCCAGGTCGTACTTCCGCCTGCGCCTATCGAGAGGTCTGCCTTCTGCATCAAGTCAGCCATGTAATCAATCTGACAATGGAAGCTGGCCTGCGGCATCGAGTCGCATAAGGCTGCGATGTCATCCTTGCGGCGGTTCATTCCGCCTGCTACGACATCAAGCCGCAGGTTAGCGAAAGCGGGACTCTGCAGGGCCCGCAAGGTTTTGAAAGTCTCCCCTGTAGGATCGGTGCCGCCAAAAAACACCAGAACCCGGCTTATGGTTCCGTCCCGTTCAGCCAGCCCCAGCTTAGCCGCGCGGAATTCCGGCCGCAGCAGCGTATAGCAGGTGCCTGTCAATTTCGTGCAGTAAGCAGGAAGCAACCCCTGGTAGCGGTCCCAGGCAGCGGATGGATTGGGGTCCAGCAGCAGATCACACTCATGCGGGCGGTCCGCCAAATCGTCGATGGCCACGATCTTCTTCACTTTCCCCTGTACCCATGTCTCCCACCGCTTATCAATCCCGTAATGGTCGATAATGAGGCAATCCGCAGGAGCAGCCCCCTCCAGCCGCTGCACCGTCTCCATGGCATCGGTCCGCCAATCCACCTGAAGCCAGAATGCGGCGTACGACGGATCATCCGGCGGCGGCAGCAGCTCCACCGCATAGCCCTGGCCCCTGATATAGCCGGCCAGATTCCCCGGCAGCTCGCGGCAAATGAACGTGATCTGCCCGCCTCTGGCGGCAAGCCCGCCTGCAAGTGTCAGGCAGCGCATGATATGGCCCGTGCCCATAGAATACGAGGAATCGGCCCGAATCCATATATTCATTGGATTAGCTGCTGTGCTTACCATGCGGTCCAGCCTCCGTCGACAGAGATATTCTCACCTGTAACATAGCTTGAGGCGGCGGAAGCCAGAAATACCATCACTCCCTTCAAATCCTCAGGAGTGCCGATCCTGCCCAGCGGATTCTTCCTCTCCAGCTGCCGGATGAACTGGGGATCAGCTTGAACCGCTGCATTAGGAAAAGGCCCGGGCGATACCGTATTCGCTCTGATTCCGTGTTGCCCGAAGTGGCAGGCAATGTAACGGGTAAACTGGCCTATCGCCGCTTTACCAGCCCCGTAATTGGCGGGATTATCCATCCCGCTGTCTCCGTAGACCTCCGGGTTAGGCGAGACCAGCCCGTACATCGAGGAGACGTTAATGATGGAGCCTCTCTTTTGTTCAAGCATATAGGGCAGGACGGCCTTGACACATCTGAAGGTTCCATTGATCGTCCCGTCCAGACCGGCCAGCCACTGCTCTTCACTCATGACCGCCAGCTTGGCGGCTGAGCTGAATGCGGCATTATTCACCAGGATATCGATGCTTCCGGCCGCTTCGGCAATGCTCTGAATACATGCTCTGACTGATGCTTCCTGCCGGATATCCATTGTCTTGCCGAAGCAGGCTGCTCCGGTGGTGCGGGCGATCGCCTCAGCGGTCTCCTTGCAGCGCTGACCACTCGAGCTTACCAGATAGACTGCCGCGCCAGCCTCAGCCAGCCCCTCCGCTATAGCTGTGCCCAGATAACCAGCTCCTCCGGTCACAACTGCTGCCTTGCCTTGCAGATTAAATAATTCTTGAAGAGTTCGCATCCGGTTACTTCCACCTCCTGGGGTCAATGATCTCTACAGGAATATCCGTAAAGGATTCACCAAGCGTCTGTCTCACCGCCCGGCTTAGAGGGGGCAATGCCATCATCCGCAGGTTCTCCTGTACCTGCTCCACCGTCTCGCAACCAATCACCAGCCCGGATATCCCCGGAAGATCCCTCACATAGAGGAAGCACAGTTCTTTAACCGGTATCCCGGTTTCCTTGCTGTAACTGATTATTTGTAACAACGGCTGCTCCGCTTGCTTCAGCCCCGCCGGAAGCTGCTCCGGTGCCATCAGCAGCAGACCTTGCAGATAGACACTGCGGACGAAGATTTCGGTTCCCTTCCGGGCGAGCCGCTCCAGCATTCCATTCGCGAGCCATCTCTGGTCCAGGACATTCAGCGGAATTTGAATGCTGTCCAGCTCCTCCACGGTCATAAAATTCGCAATATCCTCCGCATCATACACAGATACACCGATTCTGCGGATCGTGTGCTGCCGCTTCAGTTCCTGCAGCACCCGCAGAATTTCGCCGCCCTGGTAAGTCATGTCGAGCGGATCATGCAAGAGACAGACATCCAGCACAGAACACTTCAGCCGGTTCAGGGAAGCATGCACGGAAGAGGTGACGAACCTCCTCCGCGCGTCCTCCGTGTGCAGCCCTAACCGCTGGACGGAAGGGAGCTTCGTCACAATCTGCGGCCGGCTCTGCGGATCTGCACCTTCCAGACAATCTCCGATGATAGACTCGCTGTCCCCGTATCCCGGTGCGGTATCCAAATAACCGATTCCCGAGGAGAGAGCATATTGGAGCAGCTCGTTCCTCTGTTGCACAGAGGGGTTCGCAGTTGCATTCGCAATCCCGTAATTTCCGCCCAACTGGGCTGTACCCAGCACAAGGCTCGCTTTATTTATCATCATTTGATGCCTCGCTAACGTTATAATTTCTTGGTCAGGGTGGTTGCCGCATTCAGCTCCTTGACCAGCTCCGTATCATCCCGCCATTTCACCTGAATGCCCCGGTTACGCTCAGCCACCTCAGGGTGTTCCTGAAGGAATGCCTTCAATTCTTCGAAGAATAGCGGTCTTGCACCCACATCCAGTGCCTGGTAGACCGCCTCGAACAGCTCCAGATCCTGAAGCTCATCCATGGTTAACCGCCACTCGGGATGCACCCACTCGGCAGGAAGGTCCACAGCATTGAGGCTGAAGAGATGCGGATTGTTGAAAAAGTAAAAGGACAGATACTCCGCATGCGTAAGCGGATTGGCATAGTGCAGCAGCCTTCTCAGCGCTTCAACGGTAAATATATCCCCTACCGTCCCCATAGTTGACTCCTTGGCGTAGGTGAAGTCTGCACCGCTTGCCAGATGCCGGTCTATTAGAAGCTTAAGCATCTCCGGGGAGATCGCCGGATTGTCGCCGGTCACACGGACCACGATATCCGCCTGGACCGCTTCTGCCACGCTCAGCATTCTTGCAGCCACATTGTCCGGGTCGCCGGTTACCACCTTCACCTGACGGTTCAGGGTGAACGCCGTAAGAGGCTGATCGTCCGGCAGATCCGAGGTGGCCAGCACCACCTCATAGCCGCCCGGCACAGCCAGACAATTCATCAGGCATCTCTCGATGGCTGGAATGCCATGAATCTCGCGCAGCGCCTTGCGGCGGAGCCGGGTGGATTTCAATCTGCAGATGACAGCAATGCAGATTTTGGGTGCTTTTACCTTCCCGGGCGTGATGGGTGTGTTCGCAGGAATTGCTGAGGTGGCAATCATAGGAAATTGTACGGAAGCATTGCGGGCCATGAAGGCATCCGGCATAGAGGAACGTTTATAGCATATGTTCTCGGGCGTGATCATTTCACCCGGGCGCAGCTCTCTGCGGGAGATGATCCTCAGAGAGGAATCCTCCAGATACCTTCTTTCCGATTCCTTAATTTCGAGACTGCCCTGTACACACTCTGCCCGGCGCAGCTTATCCACCATCCGCCCGAATTCCTCCGGCGTAAGCGCCGAATAATAGTCAATGCCTTTCTCCGCACGGTTCAGGGTAATATGCTTCTCAATGACACTGGCCCCCAGCAGATAGGCATAGACTGGAAGATCAATCGCCATTTCATGATCAGCATCCTCATGGTCCGCGAAGCCCACCTCCAGCTGATAGGTCTGCTTGAGATGGGCGATGCGGCTCAGGTTGGAATCCTCTGTCCGGGTCGGATAGCCCTGGAAGCCGTGCATGAGCACGATTGGACCTTTGAAATGGCTCCGGATGTAGGATAATTGCGTATCCATCTCTTCCTCCAGCCAGCCGCTTACGCCGATGAGTAAGGGCTTATTGAACCTGTGCAGGGCTAGAGTCAAGGGGAGCGACTGGAGTACGGTTGTGGGTAATTTCAAGCCGTCTACCTGCGATTCAAGCTCCGCGAGAAGCCGAGCGCCCCATTCATCATAGAGGTCTACCCAGACCTCCAGTCCCTCAGCCTTGGCAAGCTGGACAGCTTCCGCCCATTGCTGCTTGCCGATGAATAAATCAATATACGTCTGATAGTGGATGAAATCCGGCACCGCTAGGCAGTCGTAATGGAACCATTGAAATTTCACCCCGTCTGCGCCGCTGCCTGCGGCCGCGAGGATCAGCTCCCGCAGCCGGTGGGGGTCGCCCATATGGGCATTGGCAATTTCGGCAATCACCTTCACTTTGGCCACATTAATCCCCTCCCTTCTCTATTTTTATTTGGAGTAGTGGCGGATCACCTTCTTGACTGCGGCGACCACATCCAGCACATCTTCTGGTTCCATGCCTGCATACAGAGGAAGTGTAATGAATTCCTCGTAGCAGCTTTCAGCCACCGGACAGATTCCCTTACGGAACCCCAAGCTTTCGTAGTACGGATGTAGATAGGCGGGGATATAATGGACGTTGACACCGATGTTCTCCTTTTGCAGCGCCTGAAAGACCGTCTTGCGGGTGGCCTTCAGCCTTACAAGCTGAAGTCTGACAATGAACAGATGCCAGCTCGACTCCGCCTCAGGAAGCTGATGCGGCAGAATAAGCTCCTTGGTCGCGCTCAGCTCTTGCAGATACAAGGCGGCAAGCTGCTTACGCTTCTCGATGAAGCCCCCGATTCTGCGCAGCTGGGAGATGCCGAGTGAGGTCTGTATGTCTGTGATCCGGTAGTTGTACCCGAGGAATTGCATCTCATAATACCAGGGTCCGTGGTTCTCCCTTAACTTGCGCTCATCCCTGGTGATGCCGTGGGTGCGGAACTGCAGCAGCTTCTCATAATACACCGGGTTATTGGTCGTGATCATTCCGCCTTCTCCCGTTGTTATGTGCTTTACTGGATGGAAGCTGAACATGGTCATGTCCCCGATAGCCCCAATGCTTGTATTCTTATATCGCGCACCAAGCGCATGGGCGGCATCCTCAATCACGATCAGATTATGCTCCCGGGCAATCTCCAGGATCTCATCCAGCTGCGCCGGCTGGCCGGTGAAATGGACGGGAATAATCGCTTTCGTTCTGGCCGTAATTCTCTCCCTGATCCGCTGCGGATCAAGATTATACGTCCGCGGATCGATATCGGCGAATACCGGAACGCCCCCCTGATACAGCACACAGTTCGCAGTAGCGGCAAACGTCATGGGCGTCGTAATCACCTCATCCCCTTCGCCGATCCCGGCGGCATAACAGGCTCCGTGCAATGCCGCTGTTCCGCTGGAGAAGGCTACCGCATATTTTGCCCCTGTAAACACTGCGATCTCTGCTTCGAACTGCTCAATGGCCGGTCCGCTGGTCAAATAATCACTTTGCAGCACCTTGACCACGGACTCAATATCCTCATCATCGATCATCTGTCTCCCATACGGCAAGTAGTGGGCACGTACAGGCTTCCCGCCGTCAATGGCCAGTTTGCTTTTACTCATGATTGGTTCGGCTCCTTTCGGTGAAAGGTCTCAAGAATCCATTGCTCTGTCTGCCGGATGCCCTCTTGGATGGTAACCTTAGGTGTCCAGGACAATTGCTTCTCTGCCTTGTTGTAATTGCATAACAGCTTCTGGATCTCGCTCTGCGGGTGAATATGGGGAACGTGCTGGATCGGTGCCTGCCCGTCTGCAATCAGCTCAGCCAATTGATTAACTGTGATATCCTTCCCCGTGCCTGCATTGACAATTTCTCCATACAGCTTGTCGCTGTAGCCCGCTTCCACCACGAAATCCGCACAATCCCCCACATATAATAGATCCCGTGACTGGGTGCCGTCCCCGTAGATATTCAGCGGCTTGCCTTTTAGTTTGCTGTGGATGAAGATCGCCACGACGCCGCCTTCGCCGCCGGTTTTCTGATAGGGACCATACGTGTTAAACGGCCTTACGACCACCACCGGCAGATCATAGGCATAGAAATAGGATAGTACCATGTTCTCCGCAGCGATCTTGGCCCCGGCATAGGGAGAGGCTGGCTTAATAGGAGATTGCTCGTCAATTCCCTGTTCATCCGTCGCTCTGGCGTAGACCATGCAGGTACTCATGAAGACCATCTTCACCTGCTGCTTGCGGCATTCCTCGAGCAGATAGAAGGTCGCCAGCGTATCATTGTTGAACGTGGTCTCAGGATCATCTATGCTGTCTTGCACATTAATGCTTGCCGCCAGATGGTAGCACAGGTCGAAGGAATTCTCCCGGAAAAGCTCCTTCAAGGCTGCTCTGTCCTTGAGGTCCATGATCTGCACCTTCTGCAAATGCTCGTTATCCTCGTACTCTTTCAGATTATCCAGGGATGAATTCGCCAGATTATCGACGACCCATACCCTTTGTCCATCCTTCAACAAACGTCCGACCACCCATCTGCCGATGAAGCCGGTACCTCCGGTTACAAGTATATTCATAGTAGCCTCCACTAGATTAGATTTTGTTCCGATGCCAGCTTCTTGACCTGCTCCTTGGTCAGCGGGATCTCTCCTTCGGAGCTGTAGGTGCCCGGCTTCGGCCTGACTGCTTCCCGGTAGGACTGCGTTGCAGCATAGGGGGAAGGGACAATGTATACATCCTTTAATTCATAAGCGCTTAAGGATTCCTCATGAGTCATCAGTTCTTCGTATCTCTTCTCGCCGGGCTTCAGGCCGATCTCCAGGATCTTCACCGTAGTCGGCAGGGTCCCATATTTCTTCGGCGCCTCCTCGGCTACAACCTCAGCCAGATCCTTCAGCCTGATCACCGGCATCTTCAGAATAAAAGTCTCACCACCCTTCGCCAGCTGCAGGGACTGAACGGTCAGCCGGGTCGCCTGCTCCAGCGTCATCATGAACCTTGTCATGGACAGATCGGTTACAGTGATCGCCCTGCCTTCTCTCGCCTGCTTCACAAACAAGGGAATGACAGACCCTCTGGAGCCCATCACATTCCCGAACCGTACGGTGCAGAACACCGTTTGGCCGGAGCCGCCCGGGGTGACAGCAGAGGAAATCAGCTTCTCGGCAGACAGCTTCGTGGCTCCGTAGTTGTTGGTCGGTGAAATGGCTTTATCCGTGCTTGTAAAAACGACCTTGCGCACCTTCTGCTGCTTCGCTGCCTGAATCACGTTATGAGTGCCGATAATATTCGTAAGTACAGCCTCGAACGGGTTATATTCACAGAAGGATACATGCTTCATAGCAGCTGCATGGAACACATAATCTATCCCCTCCATCGCAGTCAGCACACGGTCATAATCCCGGACATCGCCGATCAGGTAGCTAAGTCTTGCGTTCCCTTGCAGCTCATCCTGCAGCTCGAACTGCTTATACTCGTCTCTGCTGAGAATCCGGATGATTTCTGGCCCCTGCTTCAGAAGGAGCTTCGCAATACTTTTCCCGATGGTGCCGGTACCACCGATGATCAGAATCCTTTTATTCCGGAAGAACATGCGCTCCACCTCCCGCTTCATCGATTCTCGCTTCCATGGATCAGGTGGTCCATGAGATCCGCAAGCGCTTTGCCGGAGTCAGGAATCTGATAGGATTGCTGCAAGAATTTCTCTTTTACAGTCTTGTAGTTTGATTTCTCTATATTGCTGGAATAATAGCGGGCGATGATGCGGGTTAAGTCTGACGGTTCTTTTTGAATATAGCGTTCAAGGGTATCATAGTAGTCATATTCACGGTTAGCCTGAATGAATTTATAGACAAATACAGGCTTGCCGAATAAAAGGCCTTCGAGGGCAACCGTGGAGAGGGTGGCGACCACAGCATCTGATTTCATAATCAGCTCACGGGTATCTGCCTTGCGGTCGGTAACCACATGAACATTGCTATATTCTTCTTCGTACTCGGTATACAGCGAAATCAGCTTCTTGGACAGCTCCCAGGGATGGGGCTTGATGATCAGCTGAAACTGCGGATGTGAGGCCAATTGGGTGAGCAGGGTACGGATCTTGTATTCATCCAGCGTCGGTCCGGTAGCGATTAGTAAGGTGATTTTATGAGGATCAAGCTGGTAGGTTTCTCTAAAAGAGTCTGTAGACGTAACCTTTGAAGTAAAGATATCATCGTAACGGGCATGACCGGTAATCACGATCCGCCCGGCTTCAAGCCCTCTGCGCACGTACCAATCATGTTCATATTGCCCGTAGATTGCGATATGGCTGGAGAATACAGGAATGAATGCTTCCTCTCCCATCAGAATTCCGTGCTGCAGACATACGCTGGGAATCCCCTTCATCCCTGCAACGACGGCAAGCGCCCGGCTGGCTATATCTTCTGTCGTACCTACCATTACAGCGGCTACCGGCAGATCATTGTAGAGATTAAATACCATTTCAATCGTATCTACAATGGAAGGAATCCGGCTTAGGAAGGTCTGGACAAAAAAATCATTGCTGAACGCAGGATGTCCTTCGTCCTTCGCAAAAAGGTCAGCAGCGCGCCGGACCAGCTCTTCCGCAGCAGCTTTGGTATCCTGCTTGTAGCCCAGGCTGTATACATTGGGGATGCCAAATAGCTCATCCGCTCTGGAGCGGGATAGAATCATGGCCGAATCTCCGCTGAAATGCTCGCTAATGGTTTTCTCCGACATTCTGATATAGTCCAGATTAATCAGTATTTTGCCCTTCAGATTGGACTTCACAGGCTGATAGAGCGGCGCAACCCTATTTTCAAAAAAAGGCTGAATCTGGTACTGCTCATGAATACCGGAATGCTCCAGCTTCAGCTTGAACCCGCTGCTCCCCATCTCGCTTCTAAGCTCATCGTTGATTTGTTGATAGAAGTTCGTCATCAGGGCCAGAGGGATATTCCTGTACTTCAGCTCCTGCGCAGTATGGATAAATTCACTATAGAGCGACCAGTAATTAGACAGATAGATGGACAATCCGTTTTCCCTCCTCGTGGTACCTTTCTATACAGAGGCCTTATTTCTTGTGCTGCTGGATTAATTTCAGCTCTTCTCTCAGCTCCTTGCAGGTTCGCTGCGGGGGAAGCATCTGAATGAACTGGCTCTTCTCTTGATGCTGTAACTGATAGTGAATGGACAGCTCAGTGATATAGTTATCATCCAGAACCTCATCTACAGGGTGGAAGTCCCAGAACTGGTTCAACCGCCAGAAGAACCGGCCGTCACCTATTCGATAGAACTCCGGATTCTCATCCCAGTAAGACCCGAACTTGTCATGAATGACCGGAAGAATGGAGCTTCTGTGCAGGATGGAGCAATGATCGATGACGCAAGGGGCCACCGAAACGATTTTTTTGGCCGGTCTTAGCTGGCTGCGGGTCACTTCATCCTGTTCGTTCAAGTAGTTGACCAGCGATGCAGAGTAGGCAATCATGACTTCGGGATTCTCCTCCAGATAGTCCACCATCTGCTCAAGTCTAGTATTTCTGTAACGGTTATCATCGGTAGCATAGGAAATATACTCCCCCTGTGCTTGAGCAAGGGCTTGATTGATCAGCGCGGAATATCTGACCTTCTCCACTCTCTGCTGCAGGGTTTCTGTATCGCTTCTGAAGAATTTAATTCTCTTATCCTTGAGATAGGGCTCAATCACTTTCAGAGTTTCTTCATTCGAGTTATCATCCATCAAGTAGAATTCAAAGTCTGAAAGCGTCTGATTCAGAATGGATTCAATGGACTTTGCGACATATGCGGCCTTATTGTAGCTGGTCATAATGATCGTAACTTTTGGCAATCGAATACCTCCCCTGCTGTTTACTTGCTATCATATGTATCCTTCTTCGAAACGTTATAGGTTAGAAGACTAAATTTTCAAATGTAGGACAGAATGCTTCCCTTAATCTATGGGCAAACCTGAATAAACGCCTGACAGTATAGCTGTGAGGCGTCAATCAGGTCCGGTAAATCCGTCTATCAAGCTTGCACGTTCATCAACAAAGCATGCAGCCGGTGCTCAAAGGTATGGGCTGCCAGCACCCGCTGCCTCGCTGCTTCAGCGATCCGCATACGCTCATCGTCATGCGCCATGTAGTAATGGATCTTCTGCAGCAAATCATGCTTATCCTGATAAGAAACCACCTGTGTGCCCTCGTCAAACTGATGGCGGAGCCCGCTTTTATAATCGGTAAGCTGGAACGCTTCACTGCTGGCTGCGTCAAAGGTGCGGTTGTTGATGCTTGTGGCGATAATCCCTGCCCGGTTCCGGTTGTACTTCTCAGCGGAAGGGCGGTGGATATTCAGCACAATCTTCGCCCCGTTGTAAAACTTAGCAGCCGTCTCCGGCGGGACCCAGGCATTCACCAGCTCCACATTGCGCTTAGCATTGTGCTTCCATTCATGATAATACCGGCCCCACCCCCGCCCCACTATCTGGATGCGATAAGCTGTGCCTGCAAGTAAGGTTTCTATAAGCTCAATCCGGTTACTGTAAGGCACGCCTACTAAACAAATATCACTTCTATACTCCTCGGATACGGCTGCGGGGTGAAACAGATCAGGATCTGTGCCCAGCGGCAGATGATAGACCCGGGGGTGCCCTAAGGCCAGATAATGCTCCACTGCAGCCTGGTCAATGGTGAAAATATAATCGAAATAAGCAATCAGCGGAGCCGTCCAATCCATGTAATAGGGGTCCTCTGTCATCCACACCGCCGACTTCACCCCGGATTGTCTGATGCATTCCAGCACAGACTCCGGAACCTTCAGACCGGCCATAAGCAGAATCAGCTCCGGCTGCCAAAAAAGCTGGTTAAGCTTTAATTCATCCAAAGCACTGCCAGGCTGCAAAGCTCTGCAATGATGCCCCGCTTTCTGTAAAGCCCCTGCGATGCGCTGTTCGAAGAAAGAATACACGCCCTGGAAGCCTGAAGTTATAAATAGAATATTCATAGCTACCACCACCATAAGTTCCGATATTTTTCCAGTCCATAGGATGTTGTCTCTAACATAATATTCACTCAAAACATAGGATGGAACTATGCCATAATACGGAGGTGAAAAAATGCCGCATACCCTAGTAGAGTTTGCCCGGAGTGTCAGCACCAATCTATCCTTTGGACCTCCGCTTCCAATCGACGGAACACCGCACCTGATCTTAGAATTCGGTATGCCCGTTCCTCCTGCTCCAAGCAACTTCGTTGAGCTTGCTACAACTGTTGGCTGGGAGGCTACTAACGTCTTTGCCACACCGCCCGTTCAGCCCACCCTCCTGCTTGAAGTGCTTGTGAATGGAATTCTCGTAGGTAGTGCAGAACAATCCGCTATCCCGGCGGATGGAGAGCCGATTCGAATGACAACCATGTTTCAGACCATTCTTACCGATCTTCCTGAAGGTTATTATGCATTTCAGGTCTTTGCCTCCAATATGGAAGATCTTCAAGGTGAAATTAACCTAAGGGGCCCGATCCACATTACAGGCAAAGTGATCGTACCCGATTAGATTGCACACAAAAAAACTCCTTAACAGAGGTCTTGATTGACCTACTGGTAAGGAGTTTTGTGCATTAAGGGTACAAGCTAACCGTCATCTTAGGCTCAGAGCGCGTTCTCGCTAACCTCACGGCTCTCCAGCGCATTCCAGTCATCCTGGGATAGCAGCTCCAGCTGGGCTTCCAGCAGCGTCCGGAACCGGGTACGATAGATTGAAGCCTGCTTACGCAGTTCCTCTGTCTCAATCGCCACCTTACGGGATTTGGACAACGCTTCGTTAATAATCCGGTCTGCGTTCTTCTCCGCTTCCTTGAGGATCAGCTGGGATTCCTTCTTGGAGTTATTCTTGACATCATCTGCAGCCTCCTGGGCTACAAGAATCGTCTTGGACAGACTCTCTTCAATATTGACGAAATGATCCAGGCGTTCCTGAAGAGTTAACAGCTGGTTGTGCAGTTCCTTATTCTCCCGGATCACGCTCTCGTAATCCTTAATCACCTGATCCAGAAATTCATTGACCTCATCTTCGTCATAACCGCGGATTCTCCGGGAGAATTCCTTGTTATGTATGTCGAGCGGTGTTAATGGCATGCTGTGCACCTCCTAGAAATTTCGGTGAAGATTATAGATGAAAGACAATTACCGGCGCACGGCCTGCTAAATGTCCATATTTCCCTGAGATTATCAATTTCGACAAGCACAGCTGTAATCCTGCAAAGACTTCAGACAAATTTGCCTACCAAAATCCGGTAACGGCCCTTCTTCGTCAAGCTGCCGATCTCCAGCACCTTGAACCGTCCGAAGCCCTGGATCGAGACCATGTCCCCGTCCTTCAATGAACAGGATGGATCTTCCTCGACCTTCCAGTTCACCCGGACGCGCCCGGCCTTGATCGGGGCCAGAATCTTGCTCCGGCTCAGCCGCGTGACATCCGCTGCAATCCCGTCAAGCCGCAGGGATGCCACTGTGAACTCCATTGTCTCCAGCTTCGCTTCACTGCTGCGCAGGCCGGATAACGGCAGGATCTCGGTACTGACGTTAATCCGGTGTACACCGGTCAAATGCATGGACAGATAATCCGCGATATCAGCAGCCACCACTACGTGACAGCCGTCTTCCAGCACATGAATATCACCGATCTTGCCTCTTTTGATGCCAAGTCCCAGGATTGCCCCCATATAATCTCCATGCTCCAGCGAGAGAAATTTCTGTTCGCCTGAGGTGATATTCAGCACGCTTAATTCCATATCCTCATCTGTGAGGTCTCGATAATCCGGAGCCACCAGCCCCCGCTTCCGCTCGGCATCCGAAGAACCGCCCTCCCAGCGCACAATCACATCAGGATGGCGGTTCACCAGACTCTGCAGAATATAGGCCTGACGGGGGTCCAGGAATTCGGTCAGCTTCGTCTCATGATACTCCCCCGCATTCGTAACCCACTCCCAGGCCTTGTCCACAAACGGCCGTTCATCCGGGTGGAAATGCCCGTAGATTTCATTCTTCATCGGACTCAGCCGAAGACCGAGGCTACGATAGACTGAAGCCCGACTGCGGCAAAGCGCAGCATGATAATCGCGACAATCGGGGAAATATCCAGCGTTCCAAACAGCGGAGGGATAATCCTCCGGAACGGTGCCAGATACGGCTCCACCAGCTTACCCAGCAGCTCGCCGATAAAGTTCTCACGCAGATTCGGCAGCCAGGACATCAGAATGTATACGAGAATCATGTAATAGTAAATCTGGAATAGGATGTAGATAATTGATGATACTTCGTTCAAAACCTGCTCACCTCATTCTGTTGTAATCTTGCTCGTCACCCAGGATCTCGGTAATGGAGCCTTGGATCTCCACGGTGTCCGGTGTGCACATAAATATATTGCCCCCAATTTTGGATATTCCTCCACCCAGAGCATAAACAGTTCCGCTGAGAAAATCGATAATCCGCATCGCCTGGTCATTGCGCACCCGCTGCAGGTTAATTACTACCGTGCGGTGTGAACGCAGATGGTCGGCAATCTCCTGCGCCTCGTCATACGAGCGCGGCTCGTAGAGCACAACCTTCACATTTTTTTGGGAATGAATGCTGACGACGTTGGCCCTCTGATTCTTGCGTGTTTCTACAGGGGCGGGTTCGTATTCATCCTCATCGCGGGAGATTTGCTCCCGTTCCACAATCTCCTCTTCCTCCTGCAAGCCCAAGAAACTCATAAACCGGTTCATCACGCCCATCATTCTCCCTCCTCATGACCTACTAATACCGTTCCCAGGCGCACCCGGGTGGCTCCTTCCTGTATCGCCACTTCAAAGTCATTCGACATGCCCATCGACAGCTCATGTATAGGCTCAGGTGTCAAGCCCAGCAGATTCAGGCGGTCGCGCAACTCGCGGAGTCCGCGGAATACCGGCCGGGTCGCCTCGGGGTCTTCCTCGTGAGGGGCCATCGTCATCAGGCCGATGACCTTCACCCGGTCAAGCGGGGCGATCTCCCGCAGGAAGTCCTCCACCGCTTCCGGCGCCAGGCCGAACTTGGTATCCTCGCCCGAAATATTCACCTGCAGGAACACCTTCACAGCAAGTCCCGCAGCTTCCGCCTTCTTATGCAGCTCCCTGGCCAGCGACAGCCGGTCCAGAGAGTGAATATATTGAAATTTACCGATAACATCCTTCACCTTATTCGTCTGCAAATGCCCGATAAAGTGCCATATTCCCTTATGTCCAAGCGCATTCCATTTCGGCTCCGCATCCTGCCAGCGGCTCTCGGCGATCTCCTCAAGCCCTGCCTCCAGCACAGCGGCAACCGTATTCAGCGATACGTATTTCGTTACCGCAATCAGCTTGACTTCACTGGTATCCCGGCCGCTGGCCGCGCAGGCCCGTGCGACACGTTCCCGGGTAGTGGCTATTCTTTCTTGTAGCGAGGCCAAAATGTCAACTCTCCTTTATTCCGATCCAGCTCGTCATTCTCCCAGTGACCCCGTTTTCCTTCCGGTAGGAGAAGAACAGATCACTGTTACAGCTTGTACACCAAGTTGTACATTCGATATGAGTCGGCAATATTCCTGCTTTTATCATAATGCGTTGATTCAATTCTTTCAAGTTCAGCATCATTTTGCTGCTGTCCGTCTCCGATGGTCTATATACAGCCCGCGCGCCTTCTGCCGCAGCCGGCAGGTTCAGCCCGGCCTCCAGGCGGCGGACAGGGTCCATTACATAATCATCCACCTCATAGCAGCAGTCTCCGATAGAAGGCCCTATAGCAGCCTGTATGTCCTCTGGACGGCTCCCGTACGTCTGTCCCATGCGCTCCACCATCGCCGCCGCGATTTCCGCCACGGTCCCCTTCCAGCCTGCATGCGCCAGTCCCACCACATGGTTCAGCGGATCATGGAAGAACAGCGGCACACAATCAGCGTAAAAAGAAGTCAGCAGCACCCCGGGCACATTCGTCAGCAGCCCGTCAGTGGCTTGAAAGGCAGATGCCCGGTCCAGGCTACCCCGGCCGCGTTCCTGTTCTGTAATGACTGCGATCTCTTTGCCATGGGTCTGCTCCCCGCAGGTCCAGTCAGCCAGCCGGAATCCCAGACTCGCAGCCAGCAGGCTGCGGTTAGCCAGCACATCCGCCGGATCATCGCCTACATGAAAGGCACAATTGAAGCTGTCATACGGTTCTTTGCCGCTGCCGCCTGCTCTGCCGGTGAAGCCTGCAGTAATGCTCCTATACGGCTTACGCCACGGCTCCAGATGCAGCAGCATGGGCGCTGCGCCATTTTGCATAAACGGTTCCATCTCTTCACCTCCGCTTAAGTGTAACACAAAGTATTCCCCACAAACTCTACTCCACAAAGTGAAGTAATGCTTCGGAGTGAATTCAAGTACTTTGCGGGGGCCCCGAAAAAACCTCCTTACAAACCCACTCTATGACTATACCCATAAAGGCAGAAAAAAGACGCACCTCATTAATAAGTGCGCCGTTCACTGCGGTCAGGCCGTTCCAGGTACATCATCTCGCGGTCTTCCTGTCCCTGCGGCATGCGGGGCTCCTCCAGCTTCACGAGCACGACATCCGCACCGATCTTCACGATATTCCGCCACGGAATCACCAGATCGGCACCGCCGCCGAACAGCCCCATGAACCTTGTATACCCCGGGACAATCACAGCGTCAATGACGCCTCTACGCAAATCCAGCTCCAGATCGCTGATCTGACCCAGCCGTTTACCGTCAACAATATTGATTACATCTTTGGTTTGAAAATCGGAGATTTTCATCTTTTTACCCGAAGCTGACGTCTCCTCAATCATCCTGCCACCCCTGTACATTCAGACCTATAGCTTCAGTATATGTCCCTAGGGCTTGGCCGCATGACAGTATTCCAAAGCCTTAGCGCCACGGACATATAAAAGGATATCCCGGCTGGCCGCCAGGTGCCGCCATCCGGAATATCCTCCGCTCATTTATAGACTGTGGTCAGGACTTTACATGCTTTTGCATTTGCTGGATCGCTGATTTCTCAAGCCGTGAGACCTGGGCCTGTGAGATGCCAATCTCGTCAGCGACCTCCATCTGGGTCTTACCTTCGAAGAAGCGCATGGACAGAATGCGTTTCTCGCGCTGCCCCAGCCGCTGCATGGCCTCCCGGAGCGCAATCTCCTCAATCCAGGAGACATCCTTGTTCTTGTCGTCACTGATCTGATCCATCACATAGATCGGGTCCCCGCCGTCATGATAGATCGGCTCGAACAGGGAGACCGGGTCCTGGATCGCATCAAGCGCGAAGACAACATCCTCCTTTGGAACGCCGAGTGCTTCGGATATTTCGAAGATCGTAGGCTCCCGCGAATTCTGGTTGGTCAGGCTGTCACGCACCTGCAGCGCCTTATAGGCAATGTCGCGCAGGGAGCGGGATACCCGGATCGGGTTGTTGTCGCGCAAGTAGCGGCGGATCTCTCCGATGATCATCGGCACCGCATAGGTGGAGAACTTAACGTTTTGCGATAAATCGAAATTATCGATGGCTTTCATGAGTCCGATGCAGCCTACCTGAAACAAATCATCCACGAACTCTCCACGATTATTGAACCTTTGAATCACGCTTAGCACAAGCCTGAGGTTGCCATTTACCAATTTCTCTCTGGCGGATCGCTCGCCCTGCTGCTGCAGCGAAGTGAACAATGCCCGCATTTCCACGTTCGTAAGAACAGGCAGCTTGGCGGTGTCCACACCGCAAATCTCGACTTTATTTCGGGTCATGATGATTAACCTCCCAAGGAGAAACATTACTGTACATTATCTCCCCGGTCCGGCATTTTATTCCTCAGCTTTCATCACTTACACCATCTTGTTGAACTCCTTGCGCAGCCGCTTGATAATTCGTTTCTCCAGGCGGGAAATATAGGATTGGGAGATGCCCAGCAGATCGGCCACATCCTTTTGCGTTTTTTCCTCCCCGCCCCGCAGCCCGAACCGCAGCTCCATAATCAGCCGTTCCCGCTCGCTGAGCTTCTCCAGCGCCTTCTGCAGCAGCTTGCGGTCCACCTGCTCCTCGATGTTGCGGTAGATCGTATCGTTCTCCGTGCCCAGCACATCCGAGAGCAGCAGCTCGTTGCCGTCCCAGTCAATATTCAGCGGTTCATCAAAAGAAACCTCACTTCTGGTCTTGCTGTTACGCCGCAGATACATCAGAATTTCATTCTCAATGCAGCGTGAGGCGTAGGTAGCGAGCTTGATTTTTTTCTCCGGATCAAAGGTGTTGACCGCCTTAATCAGTCCGATCGCGCCAATGGACACCAGATCCTCAATGTTAATGCCGGTGTTCTCGAATTTCCGGGCGATGTAGACCACCAGCCGCAGGTTACGCTCAATCAGCATAGCCCGGACCGCCGCATCTCCGCTGGAGAGACGCTGGAGCAGGAATTCCTCCTCCTCGCGAGTCAGCGGCGGCGGCAGTGCTTCACTTCCCCCGATATAATAAATCTCCTGGCTCTTCAGACCGAGCAGAAACAGCATGCGGTAATACTGCAGTTGCAGCACAAGCTTGAATTTGACCATTATTGTTCCTCCTATAGGTTACTTAGCCCATCACCTTGTCAGCCGGCGCTTCTGGAGCACTCTCTTTATGGGTCAGGTCAGGATGTATGACCGCCCGGTACGCGCCGTCTCCCGACAGTGTCCCGCCATCCAGCCCGATGAGTACCCTTGTGCTGCAAAAGGTATCACCGCCAAGCTCTATTCTCACCTTATCCGGCTTCAGCGCGAGCATGAAGGATGCCCCGCGGTTGACGCCCCTGTACGGCACCAGCCGCACTCTGTCCTGCCAGGAGAACGACTGCCCGTCCGTTTCCAGTACAAGTGTATCTGCACCCGTCTGGGCCAGCCTCCCTTTCCAGGAAGCCGGCAAATGTCCCTCCCACAGCGAGGCTTCCATCACCATGACCGGAATCCTCGTCAGCGGATCGCTGAGCCGGTTCCCGGTATCCAGCAGTCCGGGGCAGGTAACCGACACTCCGTCGATCTCCACCGTCACTTCCCCGATATAGGAGTCCAGCTGCTCTCTGTGCCGGCGGGAGGACTGGATCAGCTTGAAGAGCAGCAGCACCAGCGGAAGCAGGGCAAGCACGAACCAGAACCCGATCTTCAGCCGGTAAGCTTGGCCTCCCGATGAGGTGAAGATCATGCCCTTCCAGAGGTCACCAGAGCTTTGCAGCAGATAATGAACGCCTATGATCCCTCCCGCCGCCGCAAAATTAATGATATAAAACGCCCCAAATGCCCGAAGATAGCTTTGCAGACTTCTAAATCCAAAGGCTATCCAGATCATCAAAACCGATAACCCGAATTTGATGAGAAAGGTATACAGAAAGGACAGCTCCGGTACGAACATCATGACGACATAGAGTGCACCCGCCAGCGCTGAGAGAGTCAGGCGCCACCAGGATACCTTGTGCTTAACCAGCCAGCTTGTCAGCCACAGCAGGACTCCGTCGATCAGCAGATTGGCGGCAAAAATCAAGTCAATATACACAACCATCGCTCTCACCTGCCTGCAAGCGGATATCTATCCGGAGGCCGGGGTGCAGGCTCTCTTTTTAGACGATAAGATTAGTATAGAAACTCCCGCATCCAAAGTCTGTCTAAACATGGGGGGCGTTCTTGCAGTTTTTTTGTCGGTTTATGGGCCTTGAGAGGAACTTCAGCGCACAAGTGGAAACGGCTTTGCCGTCCTTTAAAAGGACGGTACCGTTTCAGCGAGAAATAGAAGGATAATGTATAGCGTGGAACATATAAATTCTTATATTTCAACAAAAGCCAGCCCTGAGCGGCTGGCTTCATGCGTACCAGATTTAATTGTTGATAGATTTCAACTCTTCTTCGGACAGTCCGGTTGCCTTCTGGATAGAAGCAGGATCTGTTCCCATAGCCAGAAGATTCTTGGCGATTTCCAGTTTGGCCTCAAGCTCACCTTGGGCCCGGCCTTCCGCTACCCCCTTAGCGAAGCCTTCCCTAAGCGCACCATCACGCTGCGAGGCTTCATCCATGAGAAACTTCTGGCGGTCCTCATATTTACGGCGGGCTTCCGAATCCTGGCTTAGAAATTCCAGCGTCTCCATGGCCTTCTTCAAGGCTGGCTCATTCATTTGCAGCACCTCCCAATCAGAGTAGTCAATCCCTTTCAGAAATAACAGCCAGTTCACAAGGCCGCCCTCGCCGGGCGTAACCGGCCGGTTCAGCTTGGGCAGCTCCAGGAAATGAATCTCGATATCGTCTGTCAGCGGCGCTCCGCTGCTGTCCTCCCGCAAATGAAATACACTGTGTGTATGTTCATTAGGCAGCACCTTGTAATTCAGAATGTTGATCGTCACGCATTTCTTAAGCTCGGTATATTTCCCGCTGACCTGAAGCTGCCCGGCATAACGCTTGCTCCAATAATACAACGTGCGTTTCTCAATATCATATTTGTTGAACAGCTGCATCTCAATGTTGATCAGCTTGCCGTCCGCCGTCTTGGCCCATATATCAAATATCGCCTGCTTATCCAGCGGATCATCCTTATGCGTATAGGGATTAAGCAGCACCACTTCCTCCAGCGGAAGATCGCCCGCATCCAAGAATATCTGGTTCAGAAAAGCGAGCAGTACATCCTCGTTGCTCTCGCTTGCAAATATCCGCTTAAATACAAAATCCACCCGGGGGTCCATCATTTCCATTCTATCGTCTCCCGTTATCGTTATTATACAATCTGAACAACAAAAAAACACCATACCCCGCAGTTCAAAGCTGCGTGATACGGTGCTTCCGTAACAGTCTATGCTATTAATGGCTCTTAATCATTATTGCCGCGTGTCCGGTTGCGCAGGAAGGTCGGAATATCCAGCTGATCAGAGTTTGTCTGATTCCCGAACGGACGAAGATTCTCACTCTTGCTCTTATTATCAGCAGCCGGTTCGCTGTTTGCCGCAGGACGGCGTACAGGCGCTATTGGAGAAGGCTTGTGTTCAAAGCCGGTCGCAATAACAGTAACCTTAATCTCGTCCTTCATACTCTCTTCGATAATGGCACCGAAGATCATATTCACTTCAGGGTCCGAAGCCGAGGTAACAATCTCTGCTGCTTCATTCACTTCGTACAGGGAGAGGTTAGAGCCGCCTGTAATGTTCATAATGACACCGCGTGCACCTTCGATAGAGGTTTCAAGCAGCGGGCTCATAATCGCCTTGCGGGCCGCCTCAGATGCACGGTTCTCACCAGTAGCAATCCCGATGCCCATTAGCGCTGAACCGCGCTCGGTCATAATCGTCTTCACATCGGCAAAGTCAAGGTTGATCAGGCCGGGAACCTGAATAAGGTCAGAGATGCCTTGTACTGCCTGACGGAGTACATTGTCCGCTTCACGGAACGCTTCGAGCATTGGAGTCTTCTTATCCACAATTTCCAGGAGGCGGTCATTCGGAATCACAATCAGCGTATCAACCTTTTCCTTGAGCGCTTCGATTCCAAGCTCTGCCTGGTTGGCACGTTTTCTGCCTTCAAAAGTGAACGGGCGGGTCACGACGCCTACCGTCAATGCTCCGCATTCTCTGGCGATTTCGGCAATGACAGGCGCTGCGCCTGTTCCGGTACCGCCGCCCATGCCTGCGGTAACGAAGACCATGTCCGCGCCCTTCAGCGTATTCGAGATCAGATCGCGGGATTCCTCTGCTGCCTTCTTACCGACCTCAGGATTCGCTCCTGCGCCAAGTCCACGGGTCAATTTATCTCCGATTTGTAATTTATGCTCCGATTTGGCCATATGCAGCGCTTGGGCGTCTGTATTAACCGTGATGAACTCAACACCCTGAACGCCATTTTCAATCATCCGGTTCACAGCGTTGCTTCCGCCGCCGCCTACGCCGATGACTTTTATTTGCGCCAAGCTCTCCATTTCAAAATCAAATTCCAACATATTGTTTCCATCTCCCCCTCGAGTAGTGCTTGGATGGCCAATCCAAGTATATCTGGATTACACTTATATAAACTCGCTAAACATATTCTTTAGTCGTTCCACCAGACCCGGCTTCTTGGAAGAATCCTGAACCGGCGCTGCGCTCTGCTTGCTGCGGTTAGCGGTCTTCTTGTTGGCACTTCCGCCGCCGCTGCGTCCGCGGTAGTTGCGTACCACATTATGAAGGATGCCTACACCACCGGTGAAGCCGGGGTCACGCACTCCGATATAATCCGGCACTGCGATCCGTACGGAGGCTGCCAGCTCGTTCTGGGCTACCTTAAGCACCCCTGGCATCGAAACTGTGCCACCCGTAAGTATATAACCTCCCGGGAGCTCTGTATAACCAAGCCGCTTCACTTCCTGACGGATCAGGTGGAAGATTTCCTGGACTCTCGGCTCGATAATCGCTGCCAGATCCTCCTGGTTGAATTCCTTCTCCACATTGCTGCCGATACGCAGGACCTTGAAGATGACCTCCGAAGCGGCATCATCGATCCAGGCACAGCCGTATTTCAGCTTGACCTTCTCGGCCTGGTCGGTAAGTGTCCGAAGTCCGTACGCAATATCATTGGTTATAAATTCTCCTCCGATCGGAATCGTGGAGGTTGCACTAAGGGAACCTTCTTCATATACGGCTATCGTGGCTTGTCCGGCACCGATATCCACCAGTACAGCCCCCATTGATTTCTCATCTTTGGAGAGTGCTAATCCGCCAGCCCCGAGAGACATAAGGACAAGATCTTTAACCTTAAGACCTGATTTCTCCACGCAGCGGAGCAGATTATGTATGGGGGTCTTGGCACCGGTGATGATCGTGGCTTCCACTTCCAGGCGGACGCCGATCATTCCGCGCGGATCCTGAATGCCTTCAAGACCGTCGACGATATACTGCTTGGCGACAACATCAATGACCTCGCGTTCCGGCGGAAGTGCAATAACCTCCGCTGCCTTGATTACGCGGTCGATGTCATCTTCGCCGATCTCACGGTCCTCATTCTGAACGGCAACTACGCCGTGGCTGGATTGCAGGCCGATATGGTTGCCGGATATGCCGACATACACCTCGGATATTTGAATACCGACCATTTGCTCCGCATGCTCTACGGCACTCCTGATCGATTGCACAGTCTGATCGATGTCTACAATCGCACCCTTGCGTATCCCTTCCGAATCAGCAGATCCAACGCCAATAATATTGAAGGTTCCACTAGTAACTTCCCCGATTATTGCCCGAACTTTGGATGTACCGATGTCCAAACTAACAATGATGTCATTGTTGCTCAAGCCCTATGGCACCTCCTGTTATAATCATAATAAACAAGCTTTTGATCCCGGTCGCGGGAAACATCTCTGTACATATTCAACATCCCTAATCCTTTCCCTCTTTTTTCAACAAATTTTTTGAGAGGAATAATATGACAAGGTATTCACGTGCAAGCAGGCGCCCTCCGATTAGCGGGATCAGCACCTGACATTCAAACAAGTGGAAACGGCTTTGTCGTCCTTTTAAGGACGATACCGTTTCAGCGAGAAATAGAAGGATAATGTATAGCGTGAAAGCTATACATTCTTATATTTTAAGAAAAACAAGAGAACAGCGGCTATATCCTGGGTTGCATCTCAAAAAATCCGCAGAAAAAAGAGGGATATTGCTTATTACCCGTAAAACAGATTGTAGCATTTATTCCGCTTCATTAGTAGGGACTATTTACTCCCCAGCATCTGCGTCTTCTCCATTGTCCCCGGCTTCAGAATAGAATGGAACATAGGAATCCGCCTCCAGCATTTTGATCAGTCCCGGCTCCTCTGTCTGAATCACCTGATTCAAATAGCCTACTTTATCCTTGAGCAGCGAAATGGCCGTTATGACCTCAAAGCGTGAACGTGTGTAGAGCTTGATCCGGTCCGGAAAAGACAACGTTGGGGAAGGTACAATCTCCGATATATCACTGGTCAGCTCATTTGGAATTCCGGCCAGCGCCTGGCATAGCTTGGTCTTATAAGGATCGTCAGCCTTCCAGTTAGTCAATATCGGCTTCTCTACAGCAATTCCGGTATCCGTCACAGAGACGGCGGCCCCGCTCGACAGAATAGCTTCCAGCACGCCTGCCTGGTCCAGTTCATAAGCAACCGCCGGATACTCCTTCACTGTGATCGTAACCACACCGGGGAACTTCTTGCTGACCTGCGCCTCCTGAACGGTATTCAGCTCCTCCAGCGCCTTCCCCACGGAATCTCCGGAGACTGCGAAGAATTGTCCTCCAATCTTCAGACCGCTTGCTGCCAGCAGTTGCTCACGGGACGTATATTTATCCCCCTGCATTTCAATGGCTGTAATCTTGCTGATCGATGAACGGAAGAAGATTACAGCCAGGAGCGCAGTAAACAGCAGTGCCAGGATGATGATAATTTTACGGTTTTTTCTCTTACTAGGCTTGTCCTCTTTCAAAAGAGGTATTCGCGTTTTTGGCATTCTCATATCTCCGTAATAAGGCCCTGTCTCCTTCCTCACGGCTTCGCCGAAGGAGACAGGGAGCTTTAGTTGGCCAAATCCAGCGGGTCAGGCACAGGCACCTTGCGGCTAATGCGCGCCCCCAGCTTTTGAAACAGTAATTCGATGCTGTCATATCCCCGGTCAATATGATGCGCCTGCTCTACAACAGTCGTTCCCTGAGCAGCCAGCCCGGCGATCACTAGGGCAGCTCCTGCCCGCAGGTCAGTGGCCTCAACCGTTGCCCCATACAACCGCTGAACGCCGCGTATGAAGGCCCTGCTCAGATCAATAGAGATATCTGCTCCCATCCGGGCCATCTCCTCTACATGCTTGAAGCGCCCCTCGAAAACCGTCTCCTTGATAACACTGAATCCGTCTGCCAGGGACAATAGAACCATAACCTGGGACTGCAGGTCCGTAGGAAAAGACGGATACGGAGAGGTAACAATGCGCTCAACCGCACGGGGACGTCCCATACAGCTGATATTAATTATATCATTGCACACTGTAATTTGAACACCGGCGCGCCTCAGGATGTGGATCAGGGAGGTCAAATGTCCTGCATTGGTGTGGGTCAGCGTGACATTTCCCCGCGTGGCGGCGGCGGCAATCATCACGGTTCCGGCCACAATCCGGTCAGGGATCACCTCATAGCTGCAGGCATGGAGCTTGCGGACACCCTGAATGGTGATCGTATCGGTCCCTGCACCGATAATTTGTGCCCCCATGGCATTGAGGAAGTTCTGCAGGTCCTGGATTTCCGGCTCTCTCGCTGCCCCGGAGACGGTGGTCGTGCCCTCGGCCATGGCGGCGGCCATCATGATATTCTCCGTGGCGCCCACGCTGGGATAATCCAGATGAATATCACAGCCTCTCAAGCTAGCAGCCCGGCAGCAGATCCGGCCGCCCGTCTCCTCAATCTCTGCCCCGAGCAGCTTGAGGCCATGCAGGTGGAGGTCGATCTTGCGCTCACCGATGGCACAGCCTCCCGGCTGATAGATCGTCACTTCCCCGAACTTGGCCAAAAGCGGACCCATCAGGAATATAGAGGATCTCATCTGCCGCATCAGGTCCTCCGGAACATGAGAGGTCAGGAGAAAGGATGTATCGACGGTAACCGTCTCCTCTTCATGCACTGTCCTGCAGCCCAACCGCTGCAGAATATGCAGCATCGTTTCGATGTCTAGCAGCTTCGGCACATTATGCAGTGAGTGAACTCCTTCGGCCAGCAGGCTGGCTGCCAGAATCGGCAGTGCCGCATTTTTTGCTCCATGGATACGTATGGTGCCTGACAGGGGGGTTCCACCCTCAATCACCAATTTGTCCAATGTATCACCTCCGAGATTACCGCTCACCCACCGTAAGCACTTCCTGGCCCCACTGTCCTGCGTAATGGGCCGGAACGAATTCCGTCTCCAAATCTCAGACATCAAGAAGCACTCTGGGTGATTGTCACGATTATAGGATCATCCTATGTTCGGAGTCCCGTGTGTGTGACAATGTAAACCCGGATTCTAGCGTTTACGTCCTGCAGCCAGCCTGCGCAGCTCGCTGACTACCAGGGAGGCGGAATCTCTTTTGCCCAGGCGCCTTGAGGCCTCCGACATGCTGCGATGCAGCGCATCCGCACCGATGATCTTCTGAACCGCTATGAACAGCGCCTCGCCGCTTAAGTCCTTCTCCAGCAGCACCACTGCCGCACCTTCACCTTCCAGGGCTCTGGCGTTGGCTTCCTGATGGTTGTTCGTTACATTAGGAGACGGAATGAGAACAGAGGGTATGCCAAGCGCGGTAATCTCTGCAAGAAAAGAGGCGCCTGCCCGGTTCACGATCAGGGAAGTGCAGGCCAGCACCTCCGGCATATTGTGAACATAAGGGAGGACATGCAGCCAGTTCGGAATACCGCCGAGCTGCTCGCGTACCGCTTTGCGGGTATCCTCAAAGTAAGACTCTCCGGTCACGTACACATAGTGAACACCATTACCCTTACCCACAAATGGTGTCATTTCAATCATGGCGCGGTTAATCGCCTTGGCCCCCCCGCTACCTCCGACAACCAGCACCACCGTGCTTCCTTCGGGAATGCCTAGTGAAGCGAAGCCGCGCTGCGGGTTCGCCGTCATGACCGTAGTGGCCCGGGGATTGCCCGTATAGATTACATTCTTAGCCCCGGGAAAAGCAGGCTCTGTACCTTCAAAGCTCACCGCAACCGTACTGGCATACCGGCTGAGAAAACGGTTGGTCAGTCCCGGAATCGCATTTTGTTCATGGATCAGCGTCGGGATGCCGAGCCGGGAGGCTGCATATACTACAGGCCCGCAGACATACCCCCCGGTACCGACAACCACATCAGGCTTGAACTCGCGCAGCATAGCTTTGGAGGCTTTGACCCCCTTCAGGAACCGTATAACCGTCTTCACATTATCCATCGACAGCTTGCGGCGGAAGCCTGTAATATCAAGGGACTGGAAAGGCAGATTCTCCTGGGGAACCAGCTTGCTCTCCAGACCTCGCTTGCCTCCAATATACAGGAAGACAGAATCCGCATCTTCGGATTCCAGTTGTCTGGCTACGGCTACGGCAGGATAGATATGTCCACCCGTGCCGCCGCCGCTAAGTACAATACGCATGTCTTTCACCTCGCATAACGGGATAAATTAAGCAGAATGCCAAGAGCTGTGAGCATCAGGGTGAGCGATGAGCCGCCATAGCTGATCAGCGGAAGCGTGATGCCGGTTACCGGAATCAGACCGATCACCACACCGATGTTGATGACCACCTGAACCGCGACCATACATACAATGCCTACAGCAAGATAACTGCCGAAGCGGTCCGGCAGGCTCATGGCTACCTTCATTCCGCGCCAGATCAGCAGCAGGAACAGCAGCAGCACGGCCAGCCCCCCGATGAACCCCAGCTCCTCGGCCAATATGGAGAAAATAAAATCAGTCTGCGGCTCCGGGACGTAGCTGTATTTTTGCCGGCTCATCCCGAAGCCCAGTCCGCCCAGCCCTCCGGGACCCACCGCATAGAGCGACTGGATGATCTGATAACCGGCGCCCAGCGGATCGGACCAGGGGTCCAGAAAGGCGGTGATCCGCTGCAGCCGGTAAGGCGCAGCGGCAATGAGTCCGGCGAACCCGGCCAGCCCCAATGCACCGAGGGAGAGCAGATGCTTCATACGCGCCCCCGCTGTGAAGACCATCATCATAGCCGCGCCGAACATGACAGTGCCTGTACCGAGATCTGGCTGAAGCATAATCAGCGCGAACGCGGAGCCGATCAGGGCAAGCGGCGGAAGCAGCCCGCGCATGAAGCTGGAGATGTCATACTCCTCGGTTCCAAGCCATTTGGCCAGGAAGAGGATCATCCCCATCTTCATGAATTCCGAGGGCTGTATGCCGAAGGAGCTGATGCCGAGCCAACTGCGCGCACCGCCGCGCACCACTCCGATGCCGGGGATCAGCACCAGCACCAGCAGTGCGAAGCACACGAGCAGGAGCGGCCGGGCGAACCTCTTCAACACCAGATAATCGGTGTTCGCCGTAATGAACATCGCGATGAGGCCCAGGCCTGCGAACAGCATCTGTCTTTTGACAAAATAAAACGAATCGCCATAATTGCGGAAGCCCAGAACGGACCCGGCACTGTATACCATTACCATACCGATAGCCAGCAAAGCCAGTATCGGAAGCAGCAGCCAGATATCGGGCGCATGACGGGATTTGTTCATCAGGAGCACACCTCTTGCATCCGTAGTAGGGGCTTATCCACCCCCCTACTTAAAGGTTATGCACCGCCTCTTTAAAAATACGCCCGCGCTCCTCATAGGAGGTAAACATATCCCAGCTGGCACAGGCAGGGGACAGGAGAACTACATCCCCGGCTTCCGCCAGGGCAGAAGCCTCCCGCACAGCCTGCTCCAGCACAGCAGCGGCACTCTCCCCATTATCGACGGAGATGACCGTCTTTACTCCTGCCAGCCGGGCTACAGCCGCCAGCTTGTCCCGGGTCTGCCCAAGCGCGACCAGGGCTTTGACATTCTCCCCGAGGACAGGCAGCAGCTCCATATAATCCGAGCCGCGGTCCAGGCCCCCGGCAATAAGAATGACCGGCTTCCGGAAGGAGGCCAGCGCCATGGAGGTAGCTTTGGAATTGGTAGCCTTGGAATTGTTATAATAGGCGGCCCCTGCCTTGTCTGTTACATACTCCAGCCTATGCTCCACCCCGCGGAAGGAAGCCAGCACCGGGCCCAGCACTGCCGGGTCCGCCCCTGCGGCAATAGCAATGCCGCAGGCAGCCAGCGCATTCGCCACATTGAAGCGGCCGGGAAGTCCAATAGAATCGACATCGGCTATTTCGGTCTCGCTCTCGGTGTAATCGCGGTAGATAATGACCCGCTTCAGCTCGTCAACCGTATCCGCCACGTAGGACGGACGGACGAAGATGCCCTGCACCAGCTCCTCGTTCATGGAAAAGGGCAGAATGCCCGCCTTCAGATAGGGCACCAGCTCGCGGCAGACCGGATCATCCCAGTTCAGCACAGCGGTATCCTCGGGTCCCTGATTGGCGAACAGCTTGGATTTGGAGGCTACATAATCCTCCATGCCTCCATGGTAGTCCAGGTGGGTCTCCGCGACATTCAGCAAGGCAGCAATCTTGGGCCGGAACGCTTCCGTGCCCTTCAGCTGGAAGCTGCTTAGCTCGACCACCATCCAGTTGTCTGCGTCAGCCTCCTGTGCGGCCTGAGAGAGCGGCGTTCCTATGTTACCGGCCACAATGGGCCGCATCCCCGCCGCATCCAGCATATGGCCCACCCAGGTCGTTGTAGTGGTCTTGCCGTTGGAACCGGTGATGCCGATCATAGGGGCAGCGCAGAGGTGATACGCGACCTCTACCTCGGTCACCACCTCAATCCCTAGCCCCAGTGCCTGCTGTACCGGAGCCACCGAATAGGGAATCCCCGGGTTCTTGACAACCAGCTCTACACCCTCGTGGATCAGGCTCTCCGGATGCCCGCCGCATATAACAGAAATTCCCAAAGATTCCAGTTCGGAAGCTTCGGGACTCTGATCTCTTTCCTTTTTATCATTGACCGTCACCACAGCGCCGTGTTCATGCAGCACCTTGGCCACCTGGACGCCGCTTTTAGCGAGCCCCAGGACAACCACCTCTTGACCACGGTACAGATCCGGATGTTTCATTCGTTACAACCCCTTGATGAGATATAGTCCAGCTGCCGCCAGCACAAGGCCCACCGCCCAGAAGGAGACGACTACACGCCACTCCGACCAGCCGCCCAGCTCAAAGTGATGATGGATCGGGCTCATTCTGAATACCCGTTTGCCGCGTGTCTTAAACGAAGCGACCTGAATAATTACGGACAGCATTTCAACCACGAAAACCCCGCCGATCACCACAAAGAGCAGCTCGGTCTTGGTGACTATAGCAATCGCGCCAATCGCCCCGCCGATCCCGAAGGAACCGAAATCGCCCATGAACACCTTGGCAGGATGGGCATTGAATACGAGAAAGCCAAGCACTGCGCCAATCATCGCAGCCGCACAGACACCAGCGGCAATCGAGGTTGCCTGCATGGCTACTACCGCGAAGGCAGCGAGCGCAATTGCGCTTACGCCTGACAGCAGCCCATCTACACCGTCTGTGAAGTTAACGGCATTCGTGACTGCCATCATCATCAGCACAATGAACGGATAATAGAACCAGGGACCCCAGTCGAAGCTGAACGAGGTTCCCGGAACGCTGATATTCGTATGATGCCCGGAAGAGATCAGCAGAACGCTGAGCACGACGCCGACCAGCAGCTGACCCAGCAGCTTCTGGCGCGCCGTAAGCCCAAGGGAGCGCTTGAACACAATTTTGATATAATCATCCAGGAAACCAATGAGTCCATAGCCCAGCGTAGCAGCCAGCAGTACATAGAAGTCCGAATTAATGACCGAGAATTTCAGAAAAGACAGTGTGAACGCGACCATGATAATCACGCCGCCCATGGTAGGGGTTCCCGCCTTTTTCAGATGGGTCTGGGGCCCGTCGTCACGAACCTGCTGTCCGAGCTTAAGCCGGCGCAGCAGCGGGATGATCAGCGGAGCGGCAATGACCGCAAGGATAAAGGACACAGCAATAGTCAGCAGAAGTAATTGATAATCCATGGGTACACCCCTCCTTTAGTTAGCATTCGCTTCAGAATGTTCTTTCAAGCGCTGTAGCACTTCTTCCAGGCGCATCCCTCTGGATGCTTTGAACAACACAACATCGTCATTGCCGCACTTCGCATTCAAGGCATCGATCAAGGCTTCTTTATCAGTAAAAGTATAGATATGCCCGGCCGCGAACCGCTCCGAGGCTGCCGCCGCAAGCTGCGCCGACAACGGGCCGAAGGTGAATACGTCATCCGTCAGCTCCGGGTCGAGATAGCTGCCGATCTGCCGGTGGAACTGAAGCTCCTCCGGCCCGAGTTCCAGCATGTCCCCCAGCACCGCGATTCTGCGGCCGCTGCATTTCATGGACTGCAGCACATCAATCGCCGCTCTCATGGACGTAGGACTGGCATTATAGGCATCATTCAAGAGCACCAGCCCGCTTGCCGCCTGAATAACCTCAATCCGCATACCGGTCAGCTTGAGGCCGCTTAGTCCTTCTGCCATATTCTCCTCGGTCACCTTATAATGACGCGCCACTGCAAACGCAGCGAGCGCATTAATTACATTATGCTGCCCCGGCAGCGGAAGGGTGAAGGCCCGCTCCCCATGCTGCTGCGAGGTGAAGGTCATTCCCCCGCTGTGCGTCATCAGGCCGGTCGGATAATCATCATTGTCTGCCGACTGCCCGAAGCGGAAGGTCTGCAGCCCTTCAGGCATGCGGAAGCCCGGCTCTGCCAGAACCTCGGCAAGCAGCGGCTCATCCCCGTTATAGATCAGCAGCCCGCCGGGCTGAAGTCCGTCCACAATCTCCAGCTTCGCTCTGGCAATCTCCTTTCGGGAGCCAAGCTGGAGCAGATGGGATTCGCCGACATTGGTAATTACCGCTACGTCAGGAGAAGCGAGCAGAGACAAGAGGGCGATCTCTCCCCGTGAGCTCATGCCCATCTCCAGTACGGCGATCTCAACATCGCTGTCCATGGAGAGAATCGTAAGCGGCAGGCCGATATGATTGTTGAAGTTCCCTTGGGTCTTGTGTACCTTATACTGCACTTCCAGCAGTGCCGTAATCATATCCTTGGTCGTCGTCTTGCCGTTGCTTCCCGTTACGGCAACCACCCGGGGAGCCACCTCAGCCAAATAGGCGGAGGACAGCTTCTGCAGTGCCTCTAAAGTGTCCTCTACCAGTATAATCCCGCCGCCTGCGGGTGCAGGCCCCTTATCCCTCTGCCAGAGGGTAGCGGCAGCTCCCGCCGCCAGCGAAGCGGCCGCATAGTGATGGCCGTCGAAGTTCTCTCCAACCAGCGGGACGAACAGGCAGTCCGGCGATATTTTGCGCGAGTCGGTTACGACTCCCTTAATCTCTATATCCTTAGCTTCGGATGAGGACAGCTCTCCTCCGCACATTTCCGCGACATCATGCAATGTTCTAATAATCAATAGCTTCGGCCCCTTATCACTTCTTTAGCAACGATGCGGTCATCGAAATCATGAACGACTCCCTTGATCAGCTGATAGGTCTCATGACCTTTCCCCGCAATCAATACTACATCGCCGGGGCTTGCCATTTCAATAGCTTTTGTGATGGCTTCCCGCCGGTCCGGAATCATCTCATAGCGCTCGCGCGCCACGCTATCCTCACGCAGGCCCGCCTCAATATCTGCGAGAATCTGGAGCGGGTCCTCCGTCCGCGGGTTGTCGGAGGTGACCAGCACATGATCGCTGTATTTGGCAGCAATTTTACCCATGAGCGGCCGTTTGGTCGTATCGCGGTCCCCGCCGCAGCCGAAGACCGTGAGTACCTTGCCTGCTGCGAATTCACATACCGCCTTCAGCACATTCTCCAGACCATCCGGCGTATGGGCATAGTCAACGATGACTGCGAAATCCTGCCCGGCATCCACCGATTCGACACGGCCGTCCACGCCGGCAACCGACTCCAGACTGGCCTTGATGTCCGCAAGCGGCACATCCTCCAGAGTAGCAGCCGTAATGGCCGCAAGCGCATTATAGACGTTGAACTTGCCGACCATGCGGAGCGAAATATCCGTCTCACCCTTAAACGTCTCCACGTGAAAAAAAGTTCCTTTGGAGGTGATCGATATTTGCGAGGCCCGGACATTGGCAGCCTTGTCGATACCATATGTAATGACCTCCGCTGCGGTCTGGGCGGCAAAATAAACGCTGGCTTCATCGTCGGCATTCAGCACAGCATATTTGCGTTCTTCCTTCCAAGGGGAGATCACATTGCCGAGCCGTGAGAAGAACAAGCCCTTCACTGCACGGTATTCCTCCATCGTATGGTGGTAATCCAGGTGATCCTGGGTCAGATTCGTAAAGATCGCGGTGCGGTAGTCGGTCCCCTTTACACGGCCCTGCTGGAGCGCATGAGAGGATACTTCCATCACACAGCACTGCACGCCCTTAAGCGCCATCTGATTCAGACTGCGCTGAAGCTCCAGCGATTCCTGTGTGGTACCGGACATCGGATAGCTCTGCCCATCATACCGCATCTGGATCGTACCGATCAGGCCGGTCTTCACCCCATGATCCTGCATGATCCGTTCAATCAGATAGGTGGTGGTCGTCTTGCCGTTGGTACCGGTGATACCGATCAGCTTCATCCGGCTGCTCGGTGAACCAAAGAAGGCATTGGACAACACAGACATAGCATACCTGCAGTCATCCACTACAATCTGCGGCAGGTCAATGTCCAGCTTACGTTCGCAGACCAGGGCAGCCGCGCCTTTGGCGGCAGCCTGAGGTGCGTAATCATGTCCGTCCACTGTATGTCCGGGCAGACAGATGAACAAATCGCCCGGACCCACCTTGCGTGAATCGGCCTGCAAATCCGAAATTTCTATGTCTCCGTCGCCGTATAGACGGGCAGCGGCCAGACAAGAAGAGAGTTCTCTAATTAACATACCTATCCCTCACTCTGCATAAAATCCTTATATTTTGGGTTAATTATCCATTTCAATAAATTATACTTGTAAGTTTTTCAGTATATAACAAATTTTAGGGTTCACTTGGCGTTCCCATGTAAATCCGTATTGTGGAGCCCTGCTGCACTCTTGCCCCGGCCTTCGGAGCCTGATTGATCACGGTATTGCCGGTGCCGGAACGGACCAGCATGAAATTCATATTAAGATCCTCATAAATATCCTGAACGGTGGCTCCCGTAAGATCAGGAACCGTCACGATCGGGGTCTCTCCGTATTTATAGGTTCGCGGCAGCTGATCCTTACGCTCTGGAACCTTCAGATACAGAAGAGAATCCTCAAGAATATTCTGGACAATTGGAGCGGCAACTACACCCCCGAACTGAATTCCCTTCGGGTTATCGACTGCCGTATAGACCACGATCTGCGGATCATCCGCCGGCGCAAAGCCGATAAAGGATACGATATGCTCTGTAGGAGAATATCGGCCGTTGATTACCTTCTGTGCTGTCCCTGTCTTGCCGCCCACACGGTAGCCGTCAATAAATGCCGGCCGGCCTGTGCCTTTGGCAACTACGCTCTCAAGGGCAGCCCGCACTTTCTTCGAGGTCTCCTCCGAAATCACCTGTCGCACTTCCTCCGGCTCAGTCTCGGAGACAACGTTCCCGGTATCCGGGTTAATCCAAGCCTTGGCCACATGCGGAGTATACAGCTTGCCGCCGTTGATGGCTGCCGATACCGCAGCAATCTGCTGGATCGGCGTGACGGATACCCCCTGGCCGAATGCAGTGGTCGCCAGCTCCACCGGGCCCACCTGGGCCGGCTTGAACAGAATTCCGTTCGCTTCACCGTTCAGATCGATACCCGTCTTGCTCCCGAAGCCGAAATCCCGGATGTACTTGAACAGCGTATCCTTACCCAGACGCTGTCCCAAGGCTACAAACCCCGGGTTGCAGGAGTTCTCAACCACTTCAAGGAAGGTCTGGCTTCCGTGACCGCCCTTCTTCCAGCAGCGCAGCTTTGCTCCGCCGACTTCAATGTAGCCCGGATCGAAAAAATGCTCATGCTGCAGATCCACCTTCCCCTCTTCCAATGCTGCAGCCAGCGTGATGATCTTGAAGGTGGAACCTGGCTCATACGTCATCCAGATCGGAAGATTCCGGTTATATACCTCGGCATCGTATTCCTGGTAAGCCCCCGGCTCATACCCCGGCCGGCTCGCCATCGCCAGAATCTCACCATTACGGGGGTCCATGGCAATAGACCAGGCGCCTTGCGCCTGATATTTCACCATGGCCTGATCCAGCTCGCGTTCCATAATGGATTGGATCTGCTTGTCGATGGTCAGCTGCAGGCTAAGTCCATCCTGCGGCTGCGTGTACTTCTCGGAGGAACCGGGCATCAGCCGGCCTCCCGCATCGGAGAGATAGGAGATATTGCCCGCGCTCCCCTGAAGCAGCTTATCATAGATGCTCTCAATCCCGGTAATCCCCTGATTGTCAATTCCGGTGAAGCCCAGAATATGTGCGGCCAGATCCCCGAAGGGATAATACCGTTTGTTATCCTCAGCGACAACGATGCCCGGCAGCTGCAAATTACGGATGCTCGCGGCAAGCTCCATCGTAATTTTGCGGCCGCCGGGCTGCAGTTTCACTGAGGCCTTCTTTTGGGTCAGCAGCTGGGTTAGCTTCTCCTCGGTCATGCCGAGCAGCGGAGCCAGCTGCTTCGCGGTCTGTTCCTTCTCTTTCACCTGTACAGGAATAGCATAAATCGTCGGTGAGCTGATGTTATAAGCCAGCGCCACACCCTCCCTGTCCAGAATCTCGCCGCGTTTGGCGGTGAAGGGGATATTCCGCCGCCATAGATCCTCGGCCCTCTCGCTCAGCTTCTCGCCTTGGGTTAACTGTACATAGGCAAGACGCACAGCCAGCGCGCCGAACAACACGGCCAGTCCCAGCAGCGTCCACAGCATTCTCCGCCGGCTAACGACTTTTGATACCTTCACTCTGTTCTCCCCGCTTTCACTCATAGACATGATCTCTTACCTTCATGACTATTCGGGACAAACAGGGGTTAGAACAAGCCTATATGTTTGCTACTTTACAGCTTCATCCTTATCGGCATCACCGGCTAAGGCAACAGGTATATTCTCCCCATATTCATTAAGCGGGCTAAGCGTCAGCGCAACCTGGGTTTTACCGTTATTCTTGGTCTGCGTCTGCTCTGTGACATAACCTTCTCCATTGACGGAGATCCCCACCTTCAGCAGGTTCAGAATCTCCAGCGCATCGCGCAGAGACTGCCCGCGCAGATCAGGAAGCGTCACGTTCTCTCCCTGCTCACTTAACAGATAGATGCGCTGCCCGGCGGTCAGTGCGGTGCCCTTCTCAGGGTACTGGCTGACTACATTTGCCCCTTGGCCTACAGCTTCAAAATCAAAGCCCTGATTAATGAGCAGCTGTCTCGCCGCCTTCACCGTCTTGCCGGTCAGATCCGGCGCTTTGCGCTGGACCACAGCCTCGGCCTTCACCGTCTTCTTGTCCGCAGGACCTGTGACATCTCCCGCTTTGGGCACGCCCATATAAGGAAGCGCCTGGGAGACGATATCCTTGAAGACCGGACCCGCAGCCGCACCGCCGCCAGCCGCATCGGCAGGCTCGTCAATAATGACGAAGACTGCGATCTTCGGGTCATTGGCCGGTGCATAACCGAGGAAGGAGGAGCGAACCTTGTCGCGGTCATACCCGCCCTTACCGTCTGGCTTAATCGCCGTACCTGTCTTACCTGCCACCCGATATCCCTCAATGTAGGCATGCCGGCCGGTTCCGTGCTGCTGATCCGCCACTACCTGCTCCAGATAGCTGCCCGTCTCCCGTGCGCTTGCTTCGGAGAGCACCTGCCGCACAACCTCCGGCTGAGTAACCGTGGTCTTGCCGGTGTTCGGATCAGTAACCTCCTTCACCACATGCGGCACCAGCAGCTTACCGCCGTTCGCAATGGCTGCGACGGCTGTGAGCTGCTGAATCGGAGTCACCAGCAGCTTACCGTGACCGTAGGCAAGTGTCGCATTCTCTACCGCCCTGTTCGGATCAGGGTTGACAATACCCTTAACCTCTCCCGGGAGGTCAATGCCTGTCTTTTCCGTGAACCCGAAATCCGTAATATACTGCAGCAGTTTCTCTTTGCCCAGCATCTCGTAACCTAGCTTGACGAACGCCACGTTACTCGACCGCTTAACCCCTTCGAGGAAACTAATCGTTCCGTAACCGGCTCTGTTCATATCATAGATAGGCTTGCTATATCCCTTAATCCGAAGAGAACCGGACTGGAAGGTGGCATTCGGATTGAACAGCTTCTCCTGCACAGCCCCGGCCAGCGGTACAATCTTGAACGTTGAACCCGGCTCGAATCTCGTCATAATAGCATGGTTATAGAATCCGGCTGCATCCTGATTCAGATCATAGTATTCATTAGGGTTAAAAGTAGGCATATTCGCCAGACCCAGAATCTCCATCGTCTTCGGGTCAGCAGCAATAACACTGATCGATTTCGGCTTATACTCCGCATACGCCTTTTTCATAGCCTCTTCAATATAGATCTGAATCGTGCTGTCAATCGTTAGCTTGTAGTTGCTTCCATTCACCACAGGCTGGAACGTATCCTTCGAATCGGGCAGCTTGATGCCCTTGCCGTCACTCTGGTAATTCAGCTGGCCGTCCGTACCAGAAAGCTGTTTGTCCAGATACTTTTCCAGTCCCATGGCCGCTTTGCCATCCCTGTCGGTATAACCCAGAATATGCGCAGCGAGCGAACCCTTCGGATAATAGCGCTTCTGCTCTCTGACGAGGCCGACTCCGGTTTCCAGCGTATCATGTTCTTTCTTAAGCCTATCAACAAAAGCCTTCACTTTGTCGGCCATATCCTGGTTAATCTTCCAGCCTTCATTACGGATCTCACGGTTCTTCAGATATTTCCCGTCATCACCCTTGGCCTCCACCAGCTTCTTCAGCTCATCCGCCGGTTTGTTCAGCAGCTCATGCAGGCCCTGAATCACCTCTTCGCCGATTTTTTTCTCAGCAATGACCTCAGGGTTAACCACCACCGTGTAGGCAGGTACATCGCTTGCCAGAACACTGCCGTTACGGTCTTCGATCACCCCGCGGACAGCCTTGATGGTTGAAGTGTGGGCCCACTGCTTAGCTGCGGTCTCCTGCCACTCCTTGCCTTGCAGAACCTGAATCCAGAATACTCTGGCAACTAAAACAAGAAAAAAGAGGGTAATACACCCTCCTATAAACAGCGTGCGAAGTTTGATTCTCTTAACCATAAGGTACCTCACAACCTCTATTATTGCGATTGCCGTTCATCGCTATTTTTTACCGGCTTTGTCAGTAGCCTGGTTGCTAAGCGGAACATAGATAGTAGATTCCTCAGAAGGGACCACAAAGCCCATTTCCTTCGCCCGCGGGACGATCGTCTGCTCCAGCGTCTGCTTCTCCATCTTGTACGTGGCAATTTTCTTTTTGTTGCTCGAAATTTCGCTGTCCAGCTTCTGGGCCTGCATATTCAAATCGTAAATATGGACGTAACGCCAGATCAGGGAGGCTGCTACCAGAATAAAGGCTCCCAGTGTCAGCATGTACAAAAGCTTCTCCTGCAGCGGCAGCACTCTGCGCCTGGTGACAACTTTCGTTTTCTCACGGTACAGCGGGTTTGCCTCTTGTTTTCTCTTAGGTTGAACTGCTAAATTTCCGCGGGTATAAGCCATCTCTGATTCTCCTTTATCGTCATCTACAATTTCTCTGCGATACGCAGCTTGGCTGAACGGGCACGCGAGTTAAGCTCCAGCTCTTCTTCCCCCGGCACAATGGGCTTACGGTTGATCAGCTTCAGGGTGCCTTCGGCACCGCATACGCAGTACGGAAGGTCAGGCGGACAAGTGCAACGGCTCAGATAGCTGCTGAAAATCTGCTTGCAGATCCGGTCCTCCAGCGAGTGAAAGGTAATAACGGATACCCTTCCTTCAGGCGCCAGACAGCGTACAGCCGCATGCAGCCCTTCCTCAAAAGCACCCAGCTCATCATTGACGGCTATCCGCAGCCCCTGAAAACTCCGCTTAGCCGGATGTCCTCCGGTCCTTCTTGCAGCCGCAGGAATACCTTCTTTTATCAGTTCGGCCAGTTCACCGGTGCTCTCCACCGGGCGTTCTTCCCTGCGCTCAACAATCTTCCGGGCAATCCGCCGTGAGAACTTCTCTTCTCCATACTGGAAAAGCACCCTGGCAATTTCCTGCTCACTCCAGGTGTTGACGATATCCGCCGCGCTCAGCTGTGCCGACTGGTCCATCCGCATATCCAGCGGAGCGTCATGATTGTAGCTGAATCCGCGTTCCCCTTCATCAAACTGCGGAGAGGATACCCCCAGATCAAAGAGAATCCCGTCAACTTGCGGAACTCCGTCCTTCTGCGGAACAAACGGCAGTCCCTTCAGAACCTGCTCCAGATCACGGAAGTTGGTCTTGACGGTCACCACCTTGTCGCCGTATCCGGACAATCTCTCCTTCGCATTGTTCAGCGCCCAGTCATCCTGATCCAGACAGATCAGCCGTCCCCCGCCGCTAAGCTTGGATGCGATAAGGGCGCTGTGCCCGGCTCCCCCGAGCGTACAGTCTACATATAGGCCATCCTTCTTGATGTGCAGCCCTTCTGTCGCTTCTTCTTTTAATACCGTGATGTGGTGAAACAAGCTGCATCCCTCCAAGGCAGTAATTCGAAATGTTATGTTTTATAGATCAAAATTGAAATCCACCAATTTCTCGGCGATTTCGTTGAACGATTCCTCTGACTGTTCGAAGTACTGCTCCCATAGCTCCTTGTTCCAGATCTCCACCCGGTTCGAAACGCCCAGAATAACACAGTCCTTGTCCAGCTTGGCATATTGCCGCAGATTTCCCGGCAGATTCACCCTGCCTTGCTTGTCCCATACACACTCAGTCGCTCCCGAGAAAAAAAAGCGGCTGAAGGCACGGGCATCCGATTTCATCAGTGAAAGGCTTTTAAGCTTTTGCTCCATGATTCCCCATTCTTCCATGGGATAAACAAACAGGCAGGAGTCCAGGCCGCGGGTCGCCACGAAGGAGGTTCCGAGCATGTCACGGAATTTGGCCGGGATAATGATCCGTCCTTTATCGTCAATGGTATGCTGGTATTCCCCCATAAACATGATCTATTCCCACCCCTACATCCCGAGTCCCCACTTTGCCCCACTTTTCACCACCTAAGCATAATAGATTCGCCATTAAAAATCAAAAACCTTTTTCCGGAGCAAGGTAATTTTTTCTTGTTTGTCAAGAGGCTATTCCCGCATCCCCTGCGGACACGCAAAAGCCCGGGCCAATGTGATTGGCTCCGGGCTCGTGCAGATCCATATCCTTAGTCGTTCAAATTCCAGCTGTCCAGATACTCGACTTGCGCCTGTGTCAGGCTGTCGATGGCAATCCCCAGACTTTCCAGCTTGTAACGCGCTACCTGCTCATCCAGCTCATAGGGTACATTCTCCACTTTGACGCCAATGCTCTTATAATTATCATTCACATATTTAAGAGACAATGCCTGGAGTGCGAAGGTGGTATCCATAATCTCTGCCGGATGGCCATCAGCTGCGCCAAGGTTCACCAGGCGTCCTTCGGCCAGGAGGTACAGCTTACGTCCATCCTTCAGTTGATACTCTTCGATATTCTTGCGCACCGTCCGCTGGGACACTGAGCGCTCGGCCAGCTCCGGCTTGTTGACCTCCACATCGAAATGTCCGGCATTGCAGAGAATCGCGCCATCCTTCATCACATCATAATGCTCACCGCGGATCACATACCGGTTACCCGTGACGGTAACGAAGAAATCACCGTGCTTCGCCGCTTCGAGCATCGGCATGACATGGAACCCATCCATATGAGCTTCTACCGCCTTGATCGCATCCACTTCCGTTACAATCACGTTCGCTCCAAGACCCTTGGCCCGCATTGCTACACCTTTACCGCACCAGCCGTAGCCCACCACAACCACGGTTTTGCCGGCCACAATCAGGTTGGTGGTGCGAACGATGCCGTCCCATGCCGACTGTCCTGTACCGTAGCGGTTATCGAACAAATATTTGCAATAAGCGTCATTTACCGCCACCATCGGGAATTTCAGCATGCCCTGCTTCTGCAGCGCCTTCAGGCGGATAATACCGGTCGTTGTCTCCTCAGCACCCCCGCGGATATTCTCCATCAGGTCGGGGCGCTCGGAGTGCAGCAGGGTGGCGAAATCGCCGCCGTCATCGATAATGAGATCCGGCTTGCTCTCCAGTGCCCGGATGTTCAGTGCCTTGAACTCTTCCGGAGAAGGATTGTACTTGGCGAATACGGTAATGCCATCCTCAACGAGTGCAGCACACACATCGTCCTGGGTAGATAACGGGTTGGAGCCTGTAATCGTTACCTCAGCGCCACCAGCCTGCACTACCTTGGCCAGATAAGCGGTCTTGGCTTCCAGGTGAAGGGTGATCGATACCTTGAGCCCCTTGAACGGCTGCTCGGCTTCGAACTGCTCACGGATACGGTTCAGTACCGGCATATGCTGGCGGACCCAGTCGATTTTGAGATGCCCCTCGGGTGCAAGCGACATATCGGCAACAATACTGTTTTGCTTGGATAATGAACTCATGGTAGGACCCCCTAGAATAATTTGCTTACATATAAATAATACGGTGTGTTCCGCTGTAGTCAGCAGGCACAGCCATCAATTCCTCCAGCCATTCCAGCCCGTACCGGTTCAGATAATACATCATATTATAGACCCGCTCCTGAAGCTTACCCAGCGGCATTAGCGACAGCTCGATCCGTTCCCACTGGCGAAGCGCAGCCTCATTCTGCTTTTCCATCGCATCCAGAGCTTTGCCCTGCAGGAAGGAGATCTGGTCGATAATCTTATCCTTGTTATTGCTGCCCAGCTTCAGCAGCCCTGCCTGAATACTGCCAAGCTGTTCGATCAGCGGCTCATACATCCCGGAGAATGCTGTCTTAATCTCTTCGAATTTGTCTTCGAGCTTCAGCTCATCCTGAGCGCTTAGCCACGCCTTACGTTTATCATCCAGACCCGTCTGCACATCTGTGAAGGACAAGCCGTATTTATCCATATGCTTGCGAAGCGTTCCCTCAATCACTGTAAAAGACATGCGCGGAATAATCAGCGGCATCTGTCCGTCCAGCACCCTGAAGGCTTGATGCGGAATCGCCCAGTAAGCCATTTCCCCTTGTCCAAGCACCGTAGCGAGTACAGGAAGTACATAGTCCTGCATCAGCGGGCGGGTTAGCACATTGTTGCTGAACCGTTCGGGATGGCTCTGGAGCAGCTCCAGCAGCTCGGAACGGGAGAACGAGACAGTCGCCTTCCGGTCTGCGAACCGCTCCTCCACCTTATGGAGCAGAAGCCGTGCACCCTCATGGATATAGAAAAGATTCGCATTGCCAGGCGTCACATCGGCTTGCAGCTCATATCCGCTATCCGTAATCCGTTCTGCTGCTGCAAGATAGGCTGCCTCCAGCTCATCATTACGTTCAATCATTGAAGCGAACATGGGCGCTTCCAGCCTGCGCAGGGCAGGATCGGCCGAATCCAGCAGAATCAGTCCGAATTTGCCGAACAATGATCCCATCAGCTTGGCAAATGCCTCCGTCATATTCCCGGCGGCTGTGGATGCAGCCGTAACCAGCTCCATCAGCTGCGGTTTGAATTCACTGTCCTGCAATAAGCCGTCCAGCTGCGCAACCACCTGAAGCCAGCTCTCGGCACCCACCTTGATCTCGCTGACTGAGGACCGGGGTCCTTCGCCTTTATCCAGCTTAATCCGGGTAATTTCGCCTGTCCGGTTCAGCACATAGGTATGATTGACCTCATCCCAGTCATGGTCCTCACCCGCAATCCAGAACAGCGGAACGACCGGCCGGCCAAGCTGGGCCGCTGCCTCCCGGGCTGCCTGAATGGTAGTAATGGCCTTATAGACCACAAAGAGCGGGCCGGTGAACAAACCGCTCTGCTGGCCGCCTGTCACCACCAGGGTCTCTGGCTGTTCCAGCAATTCAAGCGAACGGACAACTGCCTCATCGGGATTGTGCTTGCTGTTATAGCTGCGCAGGTACGAGACAACCTCTGCGCGGTCTGCCCGCAGGCTTCCTGTACGATCAAGCCACGCTGCGCGGTCTGCCCGGCTCTCCTGGCTGCGGAAGTCCCCGCCATACAAATGTCCTACTGTTTCGTATTGATGTATATAGTCACTGGCGAGCGCAGATCCGCCCGGCAGTGGTTCCGGTACAACATTCATGGATAGTGGCCTCCTTGTTCTGCAATAACCTGCTGTATGTAATTCATAAACCGGTAAACCCTTTATGATTGTATCCAATGTTGGGTGCTGCGTCAAAGTAATATACGCCATCCTTTGAAGGATATCCGTAAATTGAAAGAATAGGCGAGAGCTGAATGCTCCCGCCTACGTTCCGCCTGCCATTTTAAGTTTAGGCAAATTGCTTGGCTACGAAATGTCCCTTGGACACCTCAACCAGCTCATAATCGCTGTCATTTGTTTTCTCGCCAGCCGCATAAATCGGGCTGCCCAGCTCATCATGCAGATGAATGCGTTTTTTGTTCGCTTCCACCTCTGGGTCTGGAACCGGAATCGCCGAGAGCAGGGATTTGGTATACGGATGGATCGGATTAGCGTACAATTCTTCGCTCTCCGCCAGCTCTACCATTTTGCCCAGGTACATAACGGCCACACGGTCACTAATATGCTTAACCATGGACAAGTCATGCGCGATGAAGAGATAAGTCAGTCCAAGACGGTCCTGCAGCTCCTTGAGCAGGTTAACAACCTGCGCCTGAATGGATACGTCGAGTGCCGAGATCGGCTCATCACAGACGATGAACTTAGGATTCACGGCAAGCGAGCGGGCAATCCCGATACGCTGGCGTTGTCCGCCGGAGAACTCATGCGGATAACGGGTGGCATGGTCATGGTTAAGTCCAACCATATCCAGCAGCTCTTCAATCCGCTTCTTGCGTTCCTGCCGGCTTCCGGCCAGATTGTGAATATCCAGTGCTTCACCGATGATATCAGACACCGTGAACCGCGGGTTAAGCGAGGCATACGGGTCCTGGAAAATCATTTGCATATCCCGCCGCATCGCCTTCATCTTGCCGCCGGATAATTTGTAGATATCTGTACCATTATATTTCACGCTGCCTGCAGTCGGCTCATACAAGCGGAGAACTGTACGGCCCGCAGTAGTCTTGCCGCAGCCGGACTCCCCTACCATTCCCAGGGTTTCACCTTCGCGGATGGAGAAACTAATATTATCAACTGCCTTAAGAACTCTTCCTTTGCCCACATTGAAATATTTCTTAAGACCTTCTACTTCAATCAGATTCTTGCTCAGATTCTTACTCAAACGAACTGCACCTCCTTGGCCATCGAATGCAGATTCCAGCAGTGCGCTATAAGCGTATCACTGAACTCTGTGATGCCGGGATCAATCAACTCCTTCACAGGAGGCACTGCCTTCGCTGCAGTACGCTGTGAACGGACAACCGACCGGCGGCTTAATCAGATCCGGGGAAGCTAAAGTGATCGGAATCACCGGCTCGCCCTTCTTCGGGTAAGCTGCGGCACCAGCCGCACAAGACCCTTGGTGTACTAAGATAACCCGGTCACATCTCACAGCAGTTACGCCAGAAATGTGTAATCAGGATGATGGAGGTCCCAAGCGAATGTTCCACATCGCCGGAGATTTCTTGGGGATATTGGTTAAAGCGAGCCTCCGCATTCATAATGCTCACTACCTTCAGCATTTCAATAGCTTGATTATTCGCTTCGGCCGCTGATATATTCTGATGTTAGATCAAAACTTCGGTTATCTGTTTGCCCATTTGGATCATCGGGTTCAAAGAAGTCATCGGGTCTTGAAATATCATGCCAATATCTTAGCCGCATGGGTTCCACCATTGTTCGTTTCCTATTTCTTAAGCTTAGGATCAAGCGCATCACGCAGGCCATCACCAAAAATATTAAAGGAAAGCATCGTTAAACTAATGAGAATCGCAGGGAACAGGAAACGCCATGGATAGTACATCCAGCCCGTCAAAGAATCACTAATCATTGATCCGAGTGAGGCTATAGGAGCCTGTACACCAAGTCCAAGGAAGCTGAGGAACGCTTCGGCAAAGATGGCATTCGGCACAGACAGCGTAATTGTTACAATAATCGGTCCTACAGCATTCGGCAAAAGATGCTTGAACAACAGCCGCTTGGACCCTGCACCCATCGAACGTGAAGCCAATACGAATTCACGGTTCTTAAGCTGCATAATCTCCCCGCGCACAATCCAGGACATCGTAATCCAGCCCGTTATCGTGAGCGCCAGGATAATGGTCCCCAGGCTCGGCTCAAGTACAACCAAGAGCAGGATAACTACCAGCAGGTATGGAATGGAGTACAGAATTTCAGAGATCTTATTCATGATATTGTCTACACGGCCACCGAAGTAACCCATGATTCCGCCGTAGATAACCCCGATGAAAAGGTCGATGGCTGCGGCGGCAAGGCCGACAATCAGCGAGATTCGTGCACCGTACCAGGTGCGGACAAAGATATCACGCCCCAAATCATCTGTACCAAACCAGTGATCGGATGAAGGAGGCTTATTGGTGCTGAGCAGATCATTAGAGTAGTAATTGAATTTTGAGAACCACGGACCAATAATCGCAGCCAGTACGATCAGACCCAGAATCCCCAGAGCCGTCATTGCCATTTTGTTCTGGCGCAGGCGTTCCCAGGAATCCCGCCAGGCGGACAGACTTTCACGCTGAATGACTTCAGCCTGTCCTTCATCAATTCCGATTTTACGGAAATCTTCCGGTTTCAGGTTCGCATTCTGCGATACCACATTTTTGTCAGAAGCCAATCGTTAGCCCTCCTTTCCGCCAGTTAGTTTGATACGCGGATCAATGAACACATAAGCAATATCTGTGATAAACCGTGCTAGCATAAGCAGTACACCATAGAAGATCGTGATTCCCATAATAACGGTATAATCACGGACACCGATCGCTTCGACAAATTGCTTGCCGATCCCCCCGATACCGAAGATCTGTTCAATGACTACCGAACCGGTTACGATGTTAGCCGTCATTGGTCCCATATAGGTTACCACCGGCAGAATTCCGTTACGCAGCACATGCCGGCTCAAGATGGCTGCCCAGCTTAGGCCTTTAGCCTTAGCCGTCTTGATATAATCTGCATGCAGGACCTCCAGCATACTGGAGCGCGTCAGCCTCGCTATAAAGGCTATTGGCTGCGCGGATAGCGCGGCTACAGGTAAGGCATAATACATCGGCCCTTTGAACCCGGAGACAGGGAACATGTGGAACTTGTAAGCAAACACATATTGCAGCAGCGAGGCGACTACAAAGCTCGGAACCGCAATCCCCAGCACCGCCAGCACCATTGCTGCACTGTCAATAAACTTGCGGTGATAGAGTGCCGCCATCATGCCGAGGAAAACTCCGACAATAACCGACACAAGAATTGCGATAAGCCCCAGCTTCAGAGACGCCGAGAACGTCTGGCCGATCAAGTGTGTCACATCCTGATTCAGACGCTTCATGGATACACCCAGATCGCCTTGGGCGATTTCACCCAAATACTTAAAATACTGATGATAGAGCGGCTTGTCGAATCCATATTGCTCGTATAAACGCGCTTTTATTTCAGGTGGAATCTTCTTTTCAGCCGTAAACGGGTCCCCCGGAATAGCTTTCATCAGAAAAAAGGTCGCTGAAATCAGCACAAACAGCGAAACAAGCATATAGAAAAACTTATTGGCAATATAACGAACCATCCCCATCAACACCTCCTTCGACTTTTTTTAACACACATAATTAGATTTTATGAAAAAACCAGCCATTTGTCTAATTTCTTATTTTGTAAGATCGTGAAATCTTTAACAAAAAGCCCGAAATGCAAAAAAAAGGGATATATATGGAATTCCACATATATATCCCGAAGTGTATTGCACCCTTCAGACTACCACTATTCAGTTAAGCAATCTCAAGGTCCAGTAAAACTTAGTGCTCGAGAAGATATCCGCGAGTGAAGTCAATGGCACCGCTGAAGTCAAGAGTTACACCTTTGAGGTACTCTTTAGTCAGGGAGTTGTTGGTGTAGTAGTAGAACGGAATCAGGATCATGTCATCCTGAATGATCATTTTCTCAGCCTGAGCAAACAATTCTTGGCGTTTTGCCAGGTCAGAGCTTGTTTTCGCTTCTTGGATCAGCTTGTCATATTCAGGGTTCGCGTAACCTGTATCATTGTTACCTCCGCCTGTTACCCACATATCCAGGAAGGTCATTGGATCATTATAATCCGCAGTCCAGCCGGCACGTGCGATCTGGTAGTTCAGGTTCTGACGGTTGTCGATGAATACAGCCCATTCCTGGTTAACAGTGTTTACAGTGATACCAAGAGCCTGTTTCCACATATCAGCTACAGCCAAAGCAACTTTCTTATGGCCTTCACTTGTGTTGTAAGACAATTCAACCGGTGGCAGTGCAGTCAAGCCTTCTTCAGCCAGACCTTCTTTAAGCAATGCTTTGGCACCTTCAATATCTTCCTTGAAGTAGTCGTCTTTAACTGCATTACGGAACTCACCGTCAGCGCCAGCGATACCTGGAGGTACATAACCAAATGCAGGGATTTGTCCGCCCAATGTTACGTTATCGATCAGCGCTTGGCGGTTAATAGACATTGCCAGGGCTTTACGGATTTTAACGTTGTCGAAAGGTTTTTCAGTGATGTTGAATTCATAGTAGTAGGTACTTGCGATACCTTTTCTCTGGAATTCGTTAGGAAGCTCTTTTTGTACGATTGGAATCTGCTCTTGCGGAATTTCGCCGTGTGGTGCACCAGCGCGGTCAAGCTCGCCGTTCTTGTAGCTCAAGAGTTCAGTTGCTCCGCTGTTAACCAGGGAGAAGTCGATTTTAGCCAGCTTGATGTTGGCAGCATCCCAGTACTTATCGTTCTTGCTTACTTGCAGGGATTGGCCGGTAGTCCACTCCGTCAATGTGAATGCACCGTTAGTGATCATAGTGTCTTTATTTGTAGCCCATTTAGCATTACCCTCAACGGATTTGTGTACAGGGTAATAAGTATAGAAGGACAGAAGTCCAAGGAAGTAAGGAGTAGGTGCTTTCAGCGTAACTTCAAGAGTTTTCGCATCTACAGCTTTTACGCCCACTTGACTGAAATCTGTAATTTTCTTTCCATAGTATTCTTCAGCATTCTTCAGGTAGTACAATTGATAAGCGTAAGGTGCAGTAGGGTCTGTGTTAGGGTCGAGCACGATTTTCCATGCGCGAACGAAGTCAGCAGCTTCTACAGGATCACCGTTGCTCCACTGTGCATCACGCAGGTGGAACGTATATACCAGTCCGTCAGCGGAAATATCCCACTTCTCAGCAATACCCGGCTCAGCTTGGCCAGTTTCATCATTCATGCGAGTCAAGCCTTCATACATAGTTTTCAGGACGGTGTTGGCTTGGCTGTCCTGAGCTTGTGCAGGGTTAAATGTAGGTGGTTCTGCAGTCAGGTTGACTCTAAGTGTCTGGTCAGCAGCCAGCTTCTCGTCACCTGTTGTTCCTGTGTTCGTGCTGCCCTCTGGTGCAGTCGTCGCCGCTGCATTGGTGCCGCTGTTCGCATTGTTCTTGTTTCCGCCGCAGCCAGCAAGCACTGTGCCGATCACCAGAACTATTGCGATCATGAGCAATAGACTTTTACTCTTCTTCATCTAGCAGTTCCCCCTAAATAGAATGTGGTATATGGTTTATGATTATACAACCAGTGGTCAAAAAAATCTAGAGCAATATTTTCTGGAAACGACTTTTTTTTAATTCTTTAAAATTTTGTGACGTTGACGCTTCACCGGAGCAGTGGAACGTTACATCGCTTGTGATATGTATTGAATGAGGCCTACAACCATAAATAATACGTAACCTACGCCCAGGAAAAAGAAAGAAAGCCTCCACACAGCACGAAGTAACCGTTTTCCGTCCACCCCTCCTTTGAGGCGGTTTTGCGCGCCGCCAATCAGTCCGGCGGATATTAATACAATAAGTAGTATAAGAAAGAATCCAAAGGTTGAGTCAAAAATAATATTAAACAGTCCCGAAACTGACAGCAATAAAAATAAAGTAGTTACATCCATCGCCAGCATCATCGTTTTCCTCTTATCATGCCTCAGCCCGATTCCTGCGAAATACACAATCAAAAAAGGAACAATCGGAATAACGCTTAACACGCCGAACGAATTCCGGAGAAATTCCAAACAGCCTCACCCCTCCCTCACAGTCATGCCTTCTACCAATCCGCAGATCCAGCGGTGCAGCGGAGCCTGAACGCCCTGCTGCAGCCCCATATTCACAATACTTCCATTAATCCAGCGGATTTCCGTCTCCCTTGCAGCAAGCACATCAGCCAGCATCGAGGATGTATTGCCCGAAGTCGCGCGGCACACTTCAAGAATGGCCTCCCAGACATCTTGCTCAGGGGAAATCCCGCAGGCCTCTAATATCCCGGCTGCCTCTGTATACAGTTCCTTCATAAGGTGTACACGTGCAGCGGAGGCCAGCAATTCGCCGTTCCGGACCCGCCAAATGGCGGTTAGAGGATTAATGACAGCATTGATCAGAAGCTTCCGGTAAATGATGGTATCCACTTCTTTCGACAGAGAAGCTTGAAATCCTGCTGAGGTAAGTGCTTCTATGAAACTAATTATGGCCTCAGGCTCAGATGCCTGCAGATCAGTTTCATGAATATTTATAGGAGAGCTGCTCTTCCCTATACATATTTCCCCTTTCCCCGTATGAATAACCTCTGTTAATGTTTTCCTCTTAGCCGCCTCTGTTGTTACAGCCGCCCAGATGGATGATTGCGGCAGCAGCCCCCTAAGCAGCTCCAGATGTCCGCAGCCGTTCTGAAATCCTATGATTACAAGCTTCCTGTCGCTTAGCGGCCGGAGAATCTCAGGCAGAGCCTCATGAAGCACCTTCTGCTTGACTGTTAACAGGGTAACCTCCCCGGGCTCGGCGAGCTGACACTGTGTATATTCTTCTACCGGTGCAGCGGAGAAGCTCCCGTCTGGAAGAAGTATTGCTTCCCTGCCATCTTCATAGCTGACAGTCAGCCCCCGTTCGGATAGTGCCCTGCTCTGCTCTTCCCCCCTGCACCATATCCGTACTTCAGCCCCGCCGGCGATCAGCCGGCCCGCAAGCAGCAGCCCCAGTGATCCCGCGCCTATCACATCTATTCTCATGCTAACCCTGCCCCCTGCTATGCCTTGCTCCAATAATTTTCCTAATTATATCCTGCCTGTCTCTGCAAAAGCAAAACAAAAAACCCTGCTGATCCGTTGCTGTAACGCACTCGGACGCAGGGCTTGCTGCCTAAATCTTCTATTCAATCCGTTCCAGGTTTCCGTTCGCATCCATTTTGAAGCGTGTCTTCTCTTCATCCTCTTCATTAAGAAAAGCCAGCCTGCGGGCACGGTCCATAATCTGGATCAGCGCCTTGTAATCATCATTAACCACACGGTAATCGCTCTGGGCAAGATTCACTTCTCTGGATAGACGTTCATTCTCTACTCTCAGTTCAGAGAGCTCCTCTTCCTTCTCCCGCAGATCGCGCTCTAGCATCTTAAGCTGTCTGCCGGCCTCCTGGAATGTCCCCTTCCACTGCCGCAGGAAGCGGATGACGGCATCGATGGACAAGCTGTTCTCGCTTAATCCTTCGCTGCGGCTGTAGTCTTCCTCAATGTCACCGAGAATCAGTCCGGCTACCTGCGCCCCGCGCGAGGCAGGCTGTTTTTTCAGATAGCTCCGTTTCTGGCGCTGGCCTTTGGCAATCCCGATGGCATCCTCGTAGCTTTTGCGCACACAGCTGTTCCAGCGGAAACCGCACGCAGCCGAAGTTCTGCCGATTTTTTCACCCACCTCTTCAAAAGCAGCAAGCTGTGTGCTGCCCTCGCGGATATGACGCAGCGTTATTTCTGCCAATATCAGATCATCTTCTGCACTCCAAGCATCCTGTCTAACGGCTGTCATAAAGCCTAACCCTCCTAACAACATCATGAAATAACCATCTTCAGAACCGGCAGCTCCGCCGGGTAGTGAATAGGGATAAAAGCTGCTTACTCCATTTCTATGCCTCTATTAGAGTTCATAGAATCTATTTGATACTAATTTGTATTGCCAATTTGTCTGCACCTCATACTACCTTTGCTATAAATTCCTCTTTTCCGTCCAGAGAGCTTGTGTCAATAATAAAAATCATATATTTTATGAAATTTTGAATTTTTTTCAATGAATTCGTTTACAGTGTTTTAGACAGCCGTTATAATAAATAGTAAGCAGCTGTTAGCCGGATTCATACTGGAAGGGGGACCCTCTCTTGGACCGCATGTTTCGCGTATTAGGATTTTTCACACTCACCATCGGACTTATGGCTTTTGCCGGTAATCTGACGGAAATGGCCCTGCTATTCTTTTTGCAAACCGCTTTTTTTGTGATTCTGGGCTATATGAAATTTACGGAAAAGACCTACATCCTGCTCTTTTGGGGGTATATGATCCTGACGTTTACGGGCTTCAGCTATTGGACGATATTTGAGATGGGATTGCCGCTATAACGCATATATATAGGAATGAACGGATATGGCTTCTTGCCTTAAGGGAGCATTTCCGTTCTTTTTGTTTGCAAAATTGTAGTTCGGGGAGACGCAAAACAGGGTATGATATTTTAACAGGCTGAAACATATTAATAGTACATACCTGTCTAACTCTGTTCAAGGTGGTGGTGCAAGTGTTATCCCGTAATACGGTTCGCCGGTTATTCGCAGCAATATTGATCCTCACCTGCATCGCTATGCCGCCGGCTTCTCCGGTCTATCTGTCCGCCGGTTCCGGCTCCGCTTCAGGAGTCAGCGCCCCTCCGCCCTCTATGCCGGATGATGAAGAGACCCGTAAACTGCTGGAGCAGACGCTGTCCTCCGCAGAGATTGAACGTGAGATTGCCCGGATTACCGCAGAACAACAGACGCTGGAGCGCAAAGCCGCTGAACTGGAAGAGCAGGCTGCTGCCAAGCAGAGTAATATCGCGGATCAGCAGGAACGGGCGGGTGCTGTTGTGCGGGCCTATTATATGGGGGAACGGGATGGGCTTCTTACAGCCTTCCTCTCCGCCAAAAGTATCAGCAGGCTAATCGCTCTATTCGATTATTATGAGATTATTATGGGGCAGGACCGGAAGACACTCACGGAATATGAGACGCAGTACAAGGATTTGAAAAGTACACTCACGGCCGCACGGCGCAGCAGCCAGGAGCTGGCAGAGCTCAAAACGGCGCTCGAAGAGCAACAGAAACGCGTGCTTGCCTTAGATAAGGAGATTGCAGGCGGGATTCAGGCCAGTACAAATCCTGAGAGTATGGAGCGGCTGCTGGAGGAGTTCAGTAAATATTGGGAGAATATCGGCCTGCATGAGGTACGGAAGTATTTCAAAGCGCTGGCTTCTGCCATGAAGCAGCTGCCGGAGTTCGTCCAGAGCCGGGATGGCGTGCTGGTACGCAAGGGGATGACCTATAATCTGGCCCTGTCCGAAAAGGATCTGAATGAGTTCCTGGTAACCCAGAACCCGCTGTTCCAGGATTTCCGGTTTGCGTTCAAGGACAATTCAGTTTCGGCAACGGGTAAAAGCGGGGGCTTGTCACTGTCGCTGACCGGCCGCTATACCATACAGCAGGAGCCTGTCAACGGCTTGATGTTCCATGTTGATCATGTGGTATTCAATGGTCTGGAACTGCCGGATACCACCCGCCAGGCACTGGAGGAAGAATTCGATCTCGGCTTCTATCCGTCCAAGATCGTCTCCTTCCTGCAGGCCACCGAGGTCGCAAGCTTGGACGGCATCCTGCATGTGAAGCTGTCCCTCTCATTCTAAAGGAGGCTTCACCGCTGCTTCATAAGCGGCCGCATTCAGCTTGCCGGTTAACAAACCAAGCGCTGCCTCCGCCTTCCGGCTCCACTCAGCCTCAGAGCCGGGACCGGGGGTGTTATCCTCTGCAAGGAACCATCCGGCTTCCATTGGCAGCTTCCCAATCTTGGACTGAGCGGTTCGGTACAGCTCATCCAGTGCCGGAAGACGATCCGTGTTCTCCAGCCATTCCAGTTGGGCTGTGCTCGAAGTAACATAAGCAAGCCATTTGACTGCCGCTTCCGGACTGCCGGATTGTGCAGGAAGCGCAAAAAAGCGGCTGTGAATGACCTCATAGCTCGGTACACCCTCCTGCTTCTTGGGCATCTGCACCGCCAGCGTCGAATTTCCGTGCTTCTTCCACTCCGATAGCGGCACAGCCGCCACCGCAAGCTTCCCATCCTGCAGCAACTCCCAGATTTCCTTATTGACCCGGCTGGTCAGATACAAATAGCTGCGCGCTGCTTCTGTCCACTGAGCCTGCTCAAGGCTGGCGGAGCGCAAGCTGCTCCCCATGCTATGCAGCACGGCGGCATACCCATACGGATTCCGCGTATCCATAGCCAGCAGATAACGCTTCTTCTCCGGGTCCTCCTTGAGCCGTCCAAGCAGCTCATTCCACTGCTCCAGACTTGCGGGCACCTCCGCAAAACCAAATCCGGCGAGCCGCTCCGGCGAATACACCAGGACATACGGATCGATATCCAGCGGCACTCCCCAGTTATATCCGTTCCATTGCATTTGGGGAATAAGCATCGTAAGCGGCGTACTCCCGGGAACACTCTGGTAGATATCTACAGGCAGCAGATAGCCCCGGGTCGCCAGATCATAAATGCTGTGACCGTCCAGCATCACGATATCCGGGCTTGTCCCAATGGTTAGTTCATCGCGCACCTGTGCTCCCCCGTCTTCCGACTCTACATTCTTAAGGATCACGCTGACTCCGCTGGATATAGTGTACTCTTTGCTAATCTGCTCAAGCACGCTGAATTCCTCCGTACTGAGCGAGACGCGGATCTGGAGACTCTCGACTTTCCCTGCTTCTCCTGAAGGAGGACGCTCTGATTGGTCCAGCGGCTGTCTGGGCGGATAGCTACCATGATCCGTATTCAGCTCCATGCTGGGTGACAGGCTTGTCAGGGCCAGCAGCAGAACTGCAAACAGCAGCCAGTAATTTTTGCGTTTCAGCACATGCGCTCTCTCCTTCAGCGTTTCTTATTCCTCATTTTAGCAGAGATGCTGGTGATTGTCTTGGGTTGTGAAACCGTTCTCTTTATATAGAAGGAAACGGCGGGATTGTTCAGTGCAGGTTAAAACCCAGGTGCGCAAGACGCTGCGTGTGCGGATTATTCTTCCGATCGCTGTTAAAGCCCGATTTCTTATTCAAGAACTGATTAGAGGTTGAAATCCGTCTTTAAAGGCGAACGCTACGCTTCTCCAGAACAATTCCGCTCCCTCCGCTGATCGCACTTTTTAACTGCACAAAAACTCTCCCGCCGCTTCCGGAGGCGGGCAGCAAAAAGCCGGGAGTGATGATCTCCCGGCTGGAATAATATTTGTTTGTTGTTGCGGGTTACAGCAGATCGGCGGCCAGTTGGGCCAGATGCGAACGCTCACCCTTTTCCAGTGTAATATGTCCGCTAATGCCCTGCTGCTTGAACTTCTCCACGATATAGCTGAGGCCGTTGCTCGCCGCATCCAGATAAGGGTGGTCAATCTGCTCCGGGTCACCCATCAGGATCACCTTACTGCCCTCGCCGGCCCGGGAGACAATCGTCTTCACTTCGTGGCGGGACAGGTTCTGCGCCTCATCAATAATAATGAACTGCGACGGGATGGAACGGCCGCGGATATAGGTCAGCGCCTCTACCTGGATACTTCCCAGACCCATCAATATTTTATCGATATCCCCTGCCTTCTTGGTGTCAAACAGGAATTCGAGGTTATCATAAATCGGCTGCATCCATGGACGGAGCTTCTCATCCTTCTCTCCCGGCAGATAACCGATATCCTTACCCATCGGTACCACCGGGCGGGCAATCAGCAGCTTCTTGTATTTGTGTTCATCCTCTACCTTGAACAATCCCGCGGCTAACGCCAGCAGCGTCTTGCCTGTTCCCGCCTTGCCGGTAATGGTTACCAGCGGAATATCATCATTCAGCAGAAGCTCAAGCGCCATCCGCTGCTGCGCATTCCGGGCGCTGATGCCCCATACCGCATCATTACCCAGATAGAGCGGCTCCAGACGGGAGGCATCGCTGTTGACCTTCAGCAGCGCAGATTTGCCGCTTCCGATCTCATCCTTCAGAATTACGAATTCATGCGGATACAGAGGATAGGACAGCGACAGCTGCTTCGTGGACAGGAAGCGGTGACTGTAATATTCATCAATCAGTGAAGGATGGGCCATCAGCGACTGGCAACCGGAATAGAGCTCATTCAAATCGCCGGTGCGGTCAGACAGATAATCCTCCGGAGTTATGCCAAGCACATCCGCTTTGATGCGGACGAGAACATCTTTACTTACAAGTACCACAGGACTCGGGTCAGCCTTCTCGTTCTCCTCGTGGAGATAATTGAGCGCTACAGCCAATATCCGGTTGTCATTGGAGACTTCGCCGAACATCTCCTGTACCTTGACGAAGCTGCGGTGATTGAGCTCCACCTTCAGCGTGCCTCCATGGTCAAGTACCACCCCGCTATGCAGGTGGCCCAGCTCCCGGAGTCCGTCTAACAGACGCGATACGGTGCGGGCGTTACGGCCGATTTCATCGGCATTACGCTTCTTGGAGTCGATTTCTTCCAGGACTACAGCAGGAATGACCACCTCATTCGCCTTGAAAGCAAAAATCGAATTGGGGTCGTGCAACAGCACGTTAGTGTCCAGTACGAATATCTTTTTCATGTTATCCCCTCCACAGCGCCTGGTTTGATTGATCATACATAACTCTTTTCAGCAAGGGCAAGATAAGGTAAATCACTAATTCTCAGGCTGAAAGGAGTACGCACATATGAGAAAATCAATGTGTCTGTTGCTGGTACTGCTGCTGCTGACAAGCTGCGGTATCGCTAATAAAGAGACATCACCCTCTCCTCAGGATAAACAATCAGCTGGCACTTTAAACAGCCAGGGGAACCGCGGAGTGCGGACATTGTCGGAAGATGGTACAGCCGTACAAGAGCCCACCCCGGATTCGGGACAACCTTCAGAAGGCAAGCATGACAACGATGTGGCACTCAAGGATCATTTTGAACAATTAGCGCGAAGAGTCCCGGGTGTGGAAGGCGTCCACTGTGTCGTTATGAACAACCTTGCCGTGGTCGGCATTGATGTGGACGGCGCCCTTACCCGTTCGCGGGTCGGAAGCGTGAAATATTCGGTAGCCGAAGCGATCCGCAAGGACCCCAGGGGCGTAAGAGTTCTGGTGACTGCCGACATGGACCTCAGCAGCAGACTGGCCGAGATGGGCAAGCATATCTCCAAGGGCAACCCGGTCTCGGGCTTCGCCTCCGAGATGGCTGATATTATCGGCCGGATCATTCCGCAACTGCCGGAAGATATAGAGCCGCAAGGCAATACCCGTTAGGAGCTAATTTCAAAAAAAGCCTAGTGATAGCACACTAGGCTTTTTGCATGGCGGCAAACACTTGTCCGTCCAGCTTCTCAGCCGCACGTGCATCGTATACCTTCGCATATTTCGGAGCAGATTCCAGGTGCGCACCATAAAACAGCGCATTGCGGACCGCTTCAATCTCAATATCAAAACAGCACATCTTAAACGGAACATCCGGCAACGGGTCCAGCCTAACCGCAGCATGACCGTTAATCGCATGCACCGTCCCTTCACCAAACACGGTAATCGTTACTCTCGGGTTAACCTTCATGTTGTTCACCAGTCTGGAACGGTGGTCCACAGCCAGCCGGACAATGGAAGGGCTCACAGCATAGATCCAGGAGATCGCAGTCGACGTAGGTCCGCCGGATTCTGCATCCACAGTGTTAAGAAGAACAAACGTCTCCGATTGCAGCATAGCTAGCAGAGTTTCATTGAGCTGAGCAACGGCTTCAGACATAGTTACAGGCCCCCTATGCGGCAAGAATACATTCAATTTATTATATTATAGCACAGGACGAAACTTGCATTCAATTTACAGATTGTACCCTGCCTGCTGCTCAAGGCTGGCCTGAGACCACTGCAGCGGACACTCCGGATATCCGGTCCTGAAGGCTTTTCTTCGCTGCGTCCAGCTCCTTATCGTTAATATATACATAGGGGCTGCGCCAGGTTCCGGTTACCGGTACATATTCGACATTCTCCTTGGATATATCCCAGTAAGTTGCGATCAGGCTCTTAATCTGCGCATTCTCGATATCGCTCTCCAGATTATTATCTACCGCATCCAGCACCCGGCCGATTTTGAGGACGCCGCCCAGCGACTGCATCTGAGAGATCAAAGAAGTCAGTACCTCGTTCTGACGCTTATTGCGTTCAAAATCATCCGAAGGCTTCGTCGCCGGCTTGCAGTTGGACTTGCGGTAACGCACATAATCCAGCGCTTTATCTCCGTTTAGCTGGGCTTCGCCTTTTTTGAGATTAATATTAGTGCCGTCTACACTGTCCGTGTAACACATATTGGCGCTGATATTAACGTCCACGCCGCCGAACTCATCTACAATATCCCGGAAGCCCTGGAAATCCAGCACGGTAGCATAATCGACCTTAATGTCCAGATATTTGCCCATCATCTTCTTCATCTCATCCTCAGCCAGAGTGCCGGAGGTCTTCTCCTTGCTCTTGAAGCGGGAGTAAAAGGCATTGATCTTCGTCTTCTTGTATCCGCTAAGCTCGACATATGTATCGCGGGGTAATGAGACCACCGTAGCCGATTTGGTCTCCGGGTTCAAGGCCGCGACCATGATCACATCCGTCAGGTTGGATGGGTGCTTCGGACGGTTGTCCGTGCCGAGCAGCAGCATCGTCAGCGGCTTCTCGGAGGCGGATTGTCCTGCGGCAACCGGCTGGTCCACTCCGAATCCTCCGTGATCCACCTTCCAGTACAAATACCCTGCGTAGCCTAATGCAGCTATAATAGCAATCAGGAGAATGGTGAGCAGCACTCTCATCAGCCGGGCGAAGAATCCGCGTTTTTTCGGTTTCCGCGCTTTTTTCTTTGCCGTTGTAGTTGAAGCAGCAGACCTCGGCTGCTGCCGGTTAGTAGTGTTGCTTCCTTGCTGGCCGTTCCTTCTGGGTGGCAAATTGCCCTTGCTTGTATTCATAATTCATTTAGTTCCTTTTCATTCAACTGGAATTGAAGTAGATAACTTCGTAATAACTTAGACGAACCTGGTCATCAAAAGTTGCGCCTACTGCCGTTTTGCAGCCTTCCGCTTCTGCCGGGCCTCCACCAGGTAGCGGACCCGCACAAGCAGCATCAGCCCGACTGCTACCAGCAGGCACTGGATGATCGGCAGCTTGTCATGCTGGAAGATAAGTAGCATGCCTGAGCCTGCAGCCATCATCACATAGAGCACGATCTCTTTGCCGATCGGCAGCTTCTGATTGACGCGGAATACTCGGTTGTACACATAAGTCAGTAAGATAAAAATGACAATATAAGCGATAACTGGATGCTCAGCGAACCAGCTTTGCATAGCCGCTCACTCCTCCCGGATCATAAGTTACGCTTACATTATATCACCCGACGCCGTTTTATACTGCAATTAATCCCTGCAATTTGAAAGATCCCCGCCTGCAAAATGAGAAAAACCGCCGGATTATTCCGGCGGCCTGAATGGAAATATCTTACGCTTGGCTGGCTTGCGCCGCCTTACGCTGCTTCTCTACACGCTCGCGTTCGCCCTTATTCAGGATCTTTTTGCGCAGACGTACAGATTTAGGGGTGATTTCACAATATTCATCGTCATTCAAATATTCAAGTGCACCTTCCAAAGAGAAGCTACGTGGTGTCTTCATTTTTACAGTATCATCTTTGCCTGAGGTACGCATGTTGGTAAGTGCTTTTTCTTTACAAATGTTAACGATAATATCGTTATCACGTGTATGCTCGCCTACAATCATACCTTCATAAATTTCTGTACCTGCATCCAGGAAGAGAATACCACGGTCCTCAACACCCACGATTCCGTATTGAGTTGTTGTTCCACTTTCGCTTGCAACAAGCACACCCTGATGACGTCCGCCAACTTGGCCGCCAACCAGTGGAGCATAGCTATCGAAGGCATGGTTCATTACACCGTAGCCGCGTGTCAGCGTCAGGAAGTGTGTGTTGTAGCCGATCAGGCCGCGTGCCGGAATCAGGAATTCCAGACGGACTTGGCCGGTACCGTGGTTGATCATATTGACCATCTCGGCTTTACGGCTGCCCAGACTTTCCATAACGGAACCCATGCTATCTTCTGGAATGTCAATCATGAGGCGCTCAAGCGGCTCGGATCTGACACCATCGATGTCTTTAATGATTACTTGTGGTTTGGACACTTGCATTTCATAACCTTCACGACGCATATTCTCGATCAGGATACCAAGGTGAAGCTCACCGCGTCCAGAAACGATAAACGCATCAGGACTGTCAGTTTCATCTACACGCAAGCTCACATCCGTTTCCAGTTCTTTGAACAGACGCTCACGAAGCTTACGGGAAGTAACCCACTTGCCTTCTTTACCTGCGAACGGGCTGTTGTTCACGAGGAACGTCATCTGCATGGTAGGCTCGTCAATCTTCAAAACAGGCAGTGCTTCAGGATGCTGCGAATCAGCAATGGTCTCACCGATGTTGATGTCCTTGATACCGGCAATAGCCACGATGTCGCCTGCGCCGGCTTCTTCTGTCTCCACGCGCTTCAGACCCTGGAAGCCGAACAGCTTCTCGATACGAGCAGTCTTGCTCTTGCCGTCACGCATAATGACTGTAACGGACTGGCCTTGCTTGATTACACCGCGGTTGACGCGGCCAATGGCGATACGGCCCAGGTATTCGTTGTAGTCCATCAGTGTTACCAGGAATTGCAGCGGCTCTTCAACCTTCTCAGTTGGAGCCGGGATATGTTCAACGATTGTTTCGTAAAGTGAAAGCATAGTCTCATCCTGCTTCTCAGCGTTCATGCTTGATGTGCCGTTAAGCGCAGAAGCATAGACTACAGGGAATTCAAGCTGATCGTCACTGGCTTCAAGCTCAATGAACAAGTCCAGCACTTCATCAATAACTTCCTTAGGACGCGCAGCCGGACGGTCAATCTTGTTCACGACTACGATTGGGGTCAGGTGCTGTTCCAGCGCCTTGCGCAGTACGAACTTGGTCTGTGGCATGCAGCCTTCATAAGCGTCAACAACAAGCAGGACACCGTCAACCATCTTCATGATCCGTTCTACTTCGCCGCCGAAGTCAGCGTGTCCAGGTGTATCTACGATGTTAATCAGGAACTCTTTATAAGTAATTGCTGTATTTTTAGCTAGGATTGTAATTCCACGTTCCCGTTCGATATCGTTAGAGTCCATGGCGCGTTCTTGAACGTGCTCGTGTGCGCTGAAAATCCCGGACTGCTGGAGAAGCTGATCGACGAGTGTTGTTTTACCATGGTCAACGTGGGCAATGATCGCAATGTTACGGATATCTTTTCTTGAATGCATGATTTGTATCCAAATCCTCTCATTTATCAAATTAAAACTGTTTAAATTCTTAGCATGTCACGGCAGTCTCACAAAAGAAGCGCCAGGCAGAAAGCCGACGCTCCAACATTCCTTAATTTTATAGTGAAAGTACTATGAAAAGCAAGTCTTTTTCTGAAAAAAAACGTTGCCAAGTCCGCTTAAATTTTCTAATTTCGCCTCTTATCCGGCTCAGCGGTCTTGAATTGTCCTATCAGGACGTGCAGACATCGGTTTTACAAGCCACCGTTCCACTTCTTGCGGCTTCCCGGTCTGCCTCTTCCCAGCATCAGCCACAGTCCCGCAGCAACCAGCACAGCGCCGAGCAGATACAGCGCCCCGGTGCCGAGCAGTGTGAAAATAACCAGTACAAGGCTAAGCAGCCCCAGAATTATAGCGGCGGTGGTCAAGCCTCTTGTTCTGACTGAGGCATACAGCGAATATTCGTACAGTCCCACCGCGATCCCCAGCAGAAGAACAGGCCATAAGTGTCTCATGAGGTCCCAGCCCCAGGTATTGCATAAGCCGAAGAGCAAGCCGTACACCGATAGTATGCCCGCAGGAATAAGTACAGATGCAGAAGCACGGCGGGTGAAAAAGAGCACATGCAGGAACAGGCCCGGAACCAGAATGATGAGCGGCCATAAGGCCCGTCCCAGAAAACCGAACACCCCCAGCTTGCCCAGCAGAATCACGAGGCCGGCGGCGGCGATGAACACACCCAGTTTCATGTCATTTTTGGAAGACATCTTTCACCTATCCCTTCTAAATTTCGTGTCTTTTCACTGTTCCTTGCCTCTTCAGCAGACAAATCCGGCGACAGTTTTCCTTTATTTTATCTGATAAACGCATAAAACACCATCATTCTTCACACATCACGGCGGGGCATTCTCGTAAAAAATGAAATAAGGCTGCACCAAAGCCTTCCAGCTTTTGGTACAGCCTTATTATTGCCGGTTATCAGCGTGCGGATACTTTCCTGTGCTTCAGCATGCCCGTGACAACCACGATAATACCCAGCAGCATCGGCAGCATAGCATGAAGCGTCGGCAGCAGGAACGAAATCACCGGGCCGAATTTGGCATCCTGCAGCAGCATGTTCCCGGCGGTATACGCCAGAATATAGGCACCGATAAAGATCAGCACCGGGAAGCGGTGCAGCCAGCCCACGATGATGCCGCTCCCCCAGACGACAATCGGAATGCTGATCGCAATCCCGATTACAATCAGTGCCAGATCCCCTTTGGCCAGCCCGGCAATCGCCAGTACATTATCCAGGCTCATGATAAAGTCCGCCAGCAGGATGGTGCGCACCGACTTCCAAACGCTAGGGCTTCCCTCAATTCTCAGCTCTTCCTCGTCCTCGAGCAGCAGCTTGAAGGAAATCCAGAGCAGCAGCATGGCCCCTCCGGCTTCAATATAGGGAATCTTGAGCAGCAGCACTGCGGCGAAGGTCAGGATACAGCGCAGCGCGACTGCTCCAGCGGCCCCCCACCAGACTGCCAGCTTCCTGTGCTTCTCCGGCAGATTCTTGCTGGCCATCGCAATGACCATGGCATTGTCTCCGCTGAGCACCAGATTAATCATTAGAATTTCACCAAGCAGCAATAATGAATCCATCCACCTCAGCCTCCCTGAACTCCATGTATCTACATGTATGCCGGGGGGCGACAAGCTATGCTTCTTGTCCCGCTATTTTAGAAACTGCGCATGTGCGGCCGGATTGCTGCGTATATCTATAGTCTCCGGCCGGAATGGCCCTAAGGGGAATGCAAGCCACCAAACCTATAGGAGTGACCCGGGATGAATACATCCGCTGCGGATTTCATATTATCTCTGCTGAATATCGTATTCCTTGATCTTATTCTGGCGGGCGACAATGCCATCGTCATCGGCCTGGCCGCGCGGAACCTGCAAGGAAAGCGGCAGAAGCAGGCGATTCTGCTTGGTACAGGCGGTGCGGTGATCCTGCGGATCATCGCCACGATTCTTGTGGTATGGCTGCTTAAGATTCCATGGCTGTTGGCAATCGGCGGGCTGCTGCTGATTCTTATAGCTTATAAGCTGCTGTCAGGCGGCAGTGCTGAGACGGATATTCAGGCCGGCGGAACTCTGTGGGCAGCTGTCCGGACGATTGTGATAGCCGATGCAGCGATGGGACTGGACAACGTCATTGCTGTTGCCGGCGCAGCGAATCATAATATTACGCTAGTGGTGCTGGGACTTCTAATCAGTGTGCCTATTGTGGTCTGGGGAAGCACCCTGTTTATCCGGTTAATCAACAGATTTCCATCAATTATATATCTCGGGTCAGGCGTACTCGGCTTCACAGCCTCCACAATGATTTCCGGTGAGAAGAGCATTGCCCCTTACTTCAAGGCACATCCGCTGCTGCACATTCTGTTCATCGCCGCAGTAATTGCCGGTATTCTGGCTGCGGGACACTGGAAGCGCCGCCGGACATCATTCGCTGTTCAGAACCACTCTTCCTGAAGGCCTGCCTGCGCCGGTACTAAGTCCTCCGGCTTCTCATCGCCATAAGGTGTAATAAGTACGGTCTCGGTTCCGGCAACCGCTGTATCGAGTAAGGCCTGATAACCCGGCAGCGTCGCTTCAATCTTGTCTACAATCCGCATATTCGGATTCGTCGTCGGCGATTTGGGCACGAACAGTGTACAGCAATCCTCGTATGGCAGAATAGACAAGTCATACGTACCGATGGTCTTCGAGAGCTCCACGATCTCACTCTTGTCCATCATCACCAGCGGACGCAGCAGCGGCAGAGCCGTTGCACGCCCGATCACATTCATGCTGGGCAGGGTCTGACTGGCCACCTGGCCCAGACTGTCGCCGGTGATCAGCGCAAGCGCCCCCTCCTTCTCCGCAAGGGCGGTAGCAATCCGCAGCATAGCCCGGCGCATCAGCGTAATAATCAGATTATCCTGCCCGATCCCGGTAAAAGAGGTCTGCACCTCCGTGAACGGAACCAGATGCAGCTTAATTACGCCGGCATAACGCGACAAAATACGCGTCAAATCTACAACCTTCTGGCGGGCAAGCTCACTCGTATAAGGATAGCTGTAAAAGTGGACGCACTCTACCTCCAGCCCCCTGCGCATGGATGACCAGCCGGCCACCGGACTGTCGATCCCGCCGGAGAGCAGCAACATAGCTTTGCCGTTCGTTCCCAGCGGGAAGCCGCCGACTCCGGCAATATTCTCACAGAAAATAAGAGTATGACCTTCTCGAATCTCAATCTTCAGCTCCAGATCGGGAGACTTCACATCTACCAGCAGCCCCGGATAGCCTTGCAGCAGCGGGGTAGCTATAAGTTTATTCATCTCTATAGAGCCGTAAGGGAAGCCCTTCCACACACGGCGCGCGCTAACCTTAAAGCTGGTTCCCGCCGCCGGAGCAATAAGGTGGAGGAAGGTCCTGCTGGCCGCAAGAATATCCTCGAACTCCGGCCGGGAGACCTTCACCGGGCTTATCGAAGCGATCCCGAATACGTTTACGAGCGCCTTCGTTAATTCTCCTGCGGGTTCACCGTTCAATTCGACGTAGATCCGCCCGAATTCCCGGGTCAGCTTCACGTTCGGATACGGCTTCACCATCTCCTTCACATGGCGCAGTACGGTCTTCTCGAACCGGCTGCGGTTCTTTCCTTTCAGAATGAACTCTCCGAAGCGCAGCAGGAGCATATCGGCATAGTCCATGCTGCTTCCGTATCCGGCATTCTGTGCTCCGCTATTTGTCTCTGTTGTTGTCATTAGTTACTTCATGCCTCCTTCTGCAATCTTTAAGGAATGGACAGCGGCCAGCAGCGCCTGCTCCAGCCGGCTCACATCCTGCTGCGTGTGGCTGTCCCCCAGGCTGATCCGTATACCGCCAAGCGCAGCAGCCGTATCCCTGCCCATGGACAGCAGAATCCGGCTCGGCTCGGCTTGGCGCGAGGAACAGGCGGAGCGTGTGGCGACCGCCATCCCGAGCTCCTCCAGCCTGCGGGCCAGAACCTCCCCCTTCATGCCGGGGTAAGAGAAGTGGACAATATGCGGCGCCCCGTCCCTGCTACTGTTCAGTACAAGCTCCGGTATCCCTGCTATATAATTCTCCAGCTGCGCCTTGAGCGGACGTATCCGGGCGCTGAAGGCCTCCCGCTGTTCACCGCTCATCCGCATGGCCTTCGCTGAAGCTACAATATTCGGCACATTCTCTGTCCCGGCGCGCTTGCCCTGTTCCTGGGAACCGCCTGTCAACAAGGGAAACAGCGTGACTCCTTCTCTGACATAGAGAATCCCTGTCCCGCGCGGCCCGCGTAATTTATGCGCGGACAGGCTGTACAGATCTGCCTGCCAGGCCTTCAGTGGAGCCTCAAGCTTCCCGTAGCCCTGCACGCCGTCTACATGGAACAGTGTCCTGCGGTTCACCGCCTTGACCAGTTGTCCGATCTCACGCAGCGGCTGTACCGTGCCAATCTCATTATTCACATGCATAACACTGACGAGCACCGTATCCGGCCGGACGGCAGCAGCAATCCGCGAAGGATCAACCACTCCCTGAGGGTCAGGGGCTACGAAGGTAACCTCCCAGCCCAGCTTTTGCAGCTGAACACAGCTCTCGTAGACCGAAGGATGCTCCAGCTCCGTAGTCACAATATGCCGCCCTCTGCTCTGATACTGCAGTGCAGCTCCTTTAACCGCCAAGTTGTTGCTTTCAGTAGCGCCCGAGGTGAATATAATTTCCTGCGGCAGCACATCAAGCGCAGCTGCGCACACCTCGCGCGCCCGCTTGATCAGCTTGTCCGCCTCTTCTCCTGCCCGGTGCAGGGAAGAGGGGTTGGCGAAGTGCTTCCTCATCACCTGCTCCAGCGTCTGCACTACCTCCTCATAGGGAGGGGCAGCAGCGGCATAATCCCAATACAGCATATATCGGCGTTCTCCTTTGTTGAGTAGAATTCATAACTGCTTATATTTTACAAAAAAGGATCAAACGGCCTGCCCTGCAAAAGAAGCAGGGTGCAGATTCCGTTTGATCCTTATATTATACCGCGAATTGCGCGCGGGCGCGTTCTATTTTGGCAATGTAGGCCTGAGTCTCCTTCGGAAGCCCGGAGAGGTTCGCCATAAGCTCAGCATCGCTGCTGACTCCAAGCTTGTTCACCCGGCCCGGTCCGGCATTATAGGCGGCCAACGCCATCTTCTCCTGTCCGTCATACCGCTTAAGCTGGTACGAGAGATATCGGACGCCGCCGTCAATGCTCTGGGCAGGATCGAAGGGATCGGAGACACCCAGACCGCTCGCTGTTCCGTCCATTAACTGCATCAGTCCTTTGGCACCGGCAGAAGATACAACACTCGGATTGAAGGAGGATTCCGTATCAATAACCGCCTTGATCAGATCAACCGGAACGCCATATTTCGCACTGGCAGTCTGAATCAGCTGTTCATAATCCGTTGGCACGGTCTGCGTTATTTCCCCGGAAATGTCGCTTTTGGGTTCTGCTGCTTCCCCAAGCTGCTGCCACAGCAGATTATCCATCGAAGAGGTACCTGCAAGAGCAACGTATGTGCTTTTATTGCTGCTGTCAGTGGCTTGAGACGTCCCGGCCGCCTGCTGAAGCATCGCAGTGAACGCTGCCGCCGAGGAACCGGTCACTCCGGGGTTCGCTTTGGTCTCCTCACGCTTCATGCTTGAGCTTCTTAAGTCTACCCATTTCAACTGGCCGCTTGGTGCAGCGGCATTGATTGACATGCATCCATTCCCTCTTTCACACGAAGTCTTATATTTGAACTTTACTATTTATTCTCAGTAATTACTATATGCCTAAGCGAAAAAACAGACTTCAGACCTGCATAGTTAGGTCTGATAGCCTATTTTGGTAAGCAGATGTGCGGATTCAGCCGGCTCTAACGGGCAAAAGGAATTAAGACAAAATAGCTTAAAGTCGATACAATCCCCAGCCCCATCGACCAGGCTCCGGCTGATTTTTGGCCTCTGACATATGCATAATACCCCAGAACAGCGGCAATCGGCCCCAATATAATGGACCAGATGAATAAGGAAACGACACCGAAGCCCAGACCGATATAGCCGATACTCCGGCCCTCTCCCTCTCTTACGCCGCCTGTCGTCCGCTGAGCTTCGCCGCTCCGTTCCATCGTGCTCTGAAGCTGCGATGGGAGCGGGCTGAGCTCGGCAGCATACTCCTCATTGTGGCTTCTGTCCCGGCGGGGGTAATCGACTCTGCTGCGCGGGCGCAAAATAACCTTTCTCCGGGCGGAACGGTCCACTTTGGGTTCATCATTCGGATTATCCATAAGGGCCTCCTTCTCAGGCGTTCGGCTTGAACGTCAGACAACAGGTTGCGGACGAGGTTCCGGCATGATCATGATGATTACCCGCTGTCAGCTCCTCTGCGTATTCCTCCATGTAACGGCTGCCTGCATGCTGATCGATCTCAATGACAATTTCCTCGGCACGGCACAGGTTCTGTTCTCCCCAAAAATGACAGTTGCTCACACTACACTTCACAAGCGGTTTGGCGTTTGTCATAATGATCACCTCGCCATGTATTATGTCCGCTGGTGAAATCGGCTATGCGGCTGATGGCTACTCACCTGCAAATAACAAAAAGACCGCCCCAAGCAGCCATATCGGCAGTTGGGACAGCCTTTTACAGAAATAACATTATTAACCGCACAATGGACTACACCTGATTCTGCATCCGCTTCTCTGTCAAATAATCATTCTCATAATAAGTCAGATCATCACGCAGTTCCTCATAGACCTTGGTGATCTCCATAATGATATCGCGTGCCGGACGTACAGGCTTCTTGCGGAAACGGATCGCATCCTGCCCGGTATACGCGTAACGTCCATCTTCCGAATAACTCTCATTCTTAGGATAAAAGAAGTTATTAACTCCGAGATGATATACATTATATAGCGCTTTTTGCGCGAAAGGTTCATCGAAGGTAGCGCGGCGCAGTGCAAGCCCAAGCTTCTCATAAGACATTTCCGAGAACACCAGCAGATGGCGGAGATCGGACAAGAACCCCCGGTAGAAATGCAGCGTTTCTTCATCCTCTTCAGTAACAAGCTGCGGCAGTGCATGCTCATTCAGGAACAGTTCCATTTTCTCTATCACGGATTTAAGCTTCTCTCTCGTCGATTCACACAATTTCTGCACATTGGCTGCTGACATGGCGGTTGCTCCCCCTTATTGTTCCTTGCATTAGTAGTTGTTAATGACACTTAGACATTGCAGTTGTACTCTCTTGATAGTATCACAAAATCTCCTAAGCCTCCACCGTACTGATACCGGAGAAGAATACTGCTTCTGGACAGAACAGCACAAGCCCCGGAAGGCGCTTTCTTTTTGATATTAACATAAAACCAAGGACGGCGGTAGCCTTTTCGTAAGATGCATAAAACCGGCTTCAGCTCCGAACCCTAACCGGTATATGAAACCACTAGGAAGGAGCGGAAATCATGTCACGTAAAAATTTAACCGTCGCCGGTGTAGTCACTGCTGCGCTGACCATACTGCTGCTCACCTTCGCCCTGCGGCCGGAAGGCACCGGCAGAACCCTTCGGCAAGCTTCTGTGCCTAATCCCTCTCAGGAAAAAGTGGTCAAGAAAACCACCCTTGTGCAGGATGTAACGGCCACTGACAAGCTGAACCGCATCGATGTAAACAGACATCTGAGCACCCTGCTGGCCGATATGCATCACGCTTCGCCTGAAGCTATCTCAGCATATGCGCAGAGCCTTCAGCAAGGGCACGGGCATATTACCATGCTGATGCTGGTTGATTTCAACACCCGTAAGACAACCACCTTCAAATCTTCTCTGCCGGAAGGCAGCGACCAGGAGAATAAGCAACTGCTTCATTACCTGAATACCGCCAAATCTGCGATCAAAGGCCACCAGTCCTATGAATCCCCCTCGTTCATCATCGGCGACAAAAAATATTATTTCGTAGCCCAGCGTAACAGGGAGGGTCAAATGGCTGTCATCGCCCTGATTAACCAAAAGATTCTGGACCGTGTTGCACTGCATCAGCTCAAGAATCTGCGGCTCATTCCGTACCCGAAGGAAGGCAAGTACCGGATAGAATCCGTCCACGCCGATACTTTGAAGGACATTACGGTCAAAACCGGACATGACAATGAGAACGCCAGCCATTACTACGAGAATGAGATTGTCGTCCGCTTCCCGAACGGACATCCCACGGCGGCACAGCTTCAGACCATCGCCGCCGATATCCGCTGCAAGGAGCCGCGTAAGCTGGGGTATGCTTATATTTTCCGGTCGGAGCAGATGAGTTACTCCCAGCTCAAGACCTACTTCGCCAATAAGTGGCATCCGCTGTACGCAGAGCCTCACTATATGTACTTAACCAATGATAAGGTAAGCGAAAATACGGGAGTGAATGTAATTACGCCCAATGATCTGCTCTTCTCGACTTACCAGTGGAATCTGCCGGCGATTGAAACCCCGCAGGGATGGAATCTGTCGAAGGGCAGCAAGGAGATCGTAATCGCCGTTGTGGATACCGGTGTTCAAGCGAACCACCCGGATCTGAAGGGGCAGCTGCTCAAGGGCTACAATGCGATTACCAGCGGCAGCACGCCGGACGACGATGTCGGGCATGGCACTCATGTGGCCGGCATCATTGGAGCGTTAACCAATAATGAGGAAGGGGTCGCCGGCATTAGCTGGTATAACAAGATCCTTCCGGTAAAAGCGCTGGATAATTCCGGGGCGGGGACCACCTATTCGGTGGCCGAAGGCATTATCTGGGCGGCAGATCAGGGGGCTAAGGTGATTAATCTCAGCCTGGGCAACTATGCCGACTCGCAGTTTCTGCATGATGCGATTAAGTATGCCTATGACCGGGATGTGGTGATTGTCTCCGCTTCCGGCAATGACAATACAGAGCGGCCGGGATATCCCGCAGCCTACGAAGAGGTGATTGCAGTCGCCGCAACGAATGCGGCGGGAGAGCGTGCTTCCTTCTCCAATTACGGGGACTACATCGATGTAGCTGCACCCGGGGAGAGCATTGCCAGCACCTATCCCGATAATCAGTATGCGGCGTTATCCGGCACCTCGATGGCCAGTCCCCATGTAGCGGCGCTGGCCGGACTGGTGCGCTCCTTGAACCCTGCGCTGACGAACAAGGAAGTGACTTCCCTCTTGACCTCTAATGCCATCGATCTGGGCACCGCCGGCCATGATAAGTATTACGGCTGGGGCCAGGTGGATATCTACCGTACCCTGCAGGCGGCAGGAGGGGGCCAGGTTCCGCTCCAGCTGTTCCCGCAGCAGGTCGGCAAACAGCTCGATTCTATACAATAAGCTGTTAAGAGCGCAGATGCCGCTCCAGCAGCAGCAGGAACTGGCGGAGTCCGCGCACCATCCCTTCCTGCGACAGCTGCGAATAACTTAAACGGATATGTCTGGAAGATATATCCTCGGCATAACAGACATCGCCCGGCAGGAAGGAGATCCCTTCATGCTCAGCCAGAGCGTGCAGCTCCTCAATCGCGGGGGATTCCGGCAGCTGCAGCCACAGATTGAGTCCTCCCCCTGGGAGTTTCCAGGTCACCCCGGCTGGAGCATACTGCTTCAGCAGCCCCGCTGCCGCCTCCTGGCGGACACGCAGCGCTGACCGCAGCTTCGCTGCGTACTCGTCATACTGGCGCTCGATGAAGGGCAGTACAGCCCGCTGGGTCAGCAGCGGACTGCCCAGATCACTGGCCGACTTGGCGGCGATCAGCCGGGAGAGAATATTGCCCTCAGCGGCGACACAAGCGATCCGGCAGCCGGGGGCAAGGACTTTGCTGAAGCTCTTCATGTAGACTACATGCCCGGCGGTATCCAGCGATTTAATGGACGCCGGGGGCGGCTGATGGAAGTACAGGTCACTGAACGGATCATCCTCCACAATGAGACAGCGGTAACTGCGGGCAAGCTCCAGCAGGCGCTGTCTCCTTGGCATGCTCATTGTGACCCCGCTCGGATTCTGGAAGGTCGGATTGGTATAGATGAGCTTAGGCGGCCTCCGGTCACACATTGCTGTAAGCCGGTCCACCCGCATGCCGTCCCCGTCCATCGGAACGAAGATCATCTCAGCCCCCCGCCCGGCAAAAACATCAATCGCGCCCGTATAGCTGGGCGCCTCCAGATACACCGTATCCCCCGGACCAACAAAGGTCCGGGCGACCAGATCAATCCCCTGCTGTGCACCGCTGGTGATCATCAAATCACTGGCACCCAACTGGATTCCCCGGCTCTGCAGGTGCCTGCGCATTACCTCGCGCAGCTCCGGGTCACCCTGGAAATTACCATAGGTGGCCATCAACTCTGGCTGCTCCTTCACAAGTGCAGCCATGGTCGTGCCAATCGGCCCGAGCGGAAGCAGACTGCTGTGAATGGAGGCCAGATGAAAGGGATAGTTCACCTCAGAATAATCGAAGTTACGCCAGAGCTGGGCGCGTGGCAGGTAGTCATCATAACCGTCCTGCCACCTTCCCTCTGCACCTTCTCTGCTCCGGTCCCGTTCCGCCACATAACAGCCCTTCCCCTGGCTGCACAGAATATGTCCTCGCAGCTCCAGGTCAGCGTAAGCCTTGCTTACCGTTACCTGGCTCACCTTCAAGGAGGAAGACAGCCCTCTGACGGACGGCAGCCGCGTAC